>JBBRXY010000013.1:0-53754 GCA_038238185.1 Acidimicrobiales bacterium | reverse complement strand
GAAGCGTCGGGAGGCGTCGAGCAACGCTTCCTCGACATGGGTCGAGCCGACGAGCTGGCTGAACGGCACGTGGTACACGCCCAGGTCCTCACGGACCGGGAACGGGTCGAAAGCGTGGGCCTCCTGAAGGGTGGCGAGAAGGTCGGTACTCACAGGCGGTCGGACAGGCCCTCGATGGCGTGGTGTCGGGAGTTCGCCGCGTAGAGCTTGCGGGGACGACCCGGCCCGTCGGGTGCTTCGTCGGTCACCACCACCAGACCGGCCTGATCCAACTGCTTGAGCACCTGGGCAGCACGGGCTCTCGTCCAGCCGAGACGCGTCAGCAGCCGCTCGTCCGACGGGCTGACGGGGCCGAGATCCATCAGCTCTGTGAACAGCATGGCGGCGGGACGCCCGAGCTGGGAGGCCCGCAGCTGGAGCGCGTGAAGGTTCGTGACCCACTGAGTGGGGTCGTCGTCGGCCGCAACGAGGACGTCGCGGGCCGCGGCGAGGATGTTTCGCGGCGTCCGCGGTCTCACCTGCAACGCCAGCTCGCTGGCCAAGCTGAGCAGGACCTGGGCACCGGCGTCGTCGGGACCGGCGTGCTGTGCCCGCCTGCGCAGCAAGTCAGCCGCATGCTCCTCGTCGAACTCGGCGATCTCGACGACGGCATCGAAGAACGAGTCGGCCGGAGGTTCGAGGTAGCGACCTCGCTCGGAGCGATTGCCGGCGATGACCCAGGTGAAGGGAAGCTGCCACACGTCGTCGCGGAGTCGCCCGAACAGGTGCTGCACCAGGTCGGGGTTGTTGATGCTGTCCAAGAGCATGACGAGTGGGCCGTCATCCGGCGGAGTCAAGCGCCTCAGGTCGTCCCCGATACCGGCCTCGCCCGTAATCGACGCCAACATGCGTTCCGTTGGGTCGCGGCGTCGGCCATGCACTCCCTCGTAGACGAGATCGACCAGCTCCTCCACCGTCGTCGCAGCGCTCGCCTCAACGAATCGGGACTTGACGCCTTGGGCGGTAAGCTGCCCCTCGAGGCGCCGCAGTAGTGAGGTCTTGCCGGAGCCCCGATCGCCGAGGACGAGGCTGTTGAATCTGTGCCGGACGGAGCGAGCCAGTCTCTCGAGTTCGCTGACGCGGTCCACGAAGAGGGCGGCATCGGCTGCGGTGGGCTGCAACGGGCGCTGGCTGATCTGCAACATCGCTAACGTAACTTACAGTAAGTTTAGTTGAGCCGCAAGATCAGGCTCTTCTCAACGCCAGTAGGACAGCTCGCCGGGTGATCGATCCCGGCTCGCAGCTCGACGGTTTGGCGCCGGAAGCGCATCCGTTTGCGGGCGGACCGGCCCAGTTCCGGTCGTCACCGCGATGGCTGCAGCGCGTGCCGCAAGCCGATCCCTGAACGGGACGCTCTGGCGAGGATTCGCCCGGAGGTTCAACACCCAGAACCCGGCTCACGCGTCAGTGGGCCTACGGCCCAGGGTCTTCCGGATCTTGACCAAGAAGGGACCGGGCGAGGCCAAGCCGATCGTCAAGGTCTCGAAGAACCGTCGTCGACGCACCACTGAGCTGAGCTCGGAGTTCGGCGGCTTGGCCGACCGCGGCTCTGAGCGCGGCCACCCGCTCGGGGGTCTTCACCCTGCGCTTCGGCCTCCCCCGACACGATCGCGAGCAGGTCGCTGAGATGGCTCACGGCCGCGACTGGGTCTCGACCGACCAAGAGCGCTGCGAGACGGCTCAGTGGGAGCCGTTGCTCCCAGCGAAAGTCGACGACCTCGGCCGAGGCTTCGGCGAGACAGCGCCAGGTGCCGAGGCTCGTCTCGAACAAGCCGATGGCGTCCTCCACTCTTCCTGCGTTCCGTGCGGGGTCACCCAGCTTGTTGTAGGAGACCGACAGGTCGCGCTGGAACCCGGCGTTGGTGGGGTCGGTGGCGGCCAGGCGCTCGGCGATGGCCAGGCCGTCGCGGAAGAACCGCTCGGCCTCGGCGCCGTTGTCCAGCCCCACCATGAGGTCGCCCAGCTTGTTGTAGGAGACCGACAGGTCGCGCTGGAACCCGGCGTTGGTGGGGTCGGTGGCGGCCAGGCGCTCGGCGATGGCCAGCAGTTGGCGATGGTGGCCAAGGGCCTGAGGACCGAGCCCGAGGGCGATCAACGCCTCGGCTTGTTCCGCAAGGGATCCCGTTGCGGTCCAGCCACGGAAGTACCGCTGCAGCCTCCTTGCTCAAGTGCCGCGGGTGCGGAGCCTGAGACTATGGAAGGGCGCGGGTCCGCACGGGCCAGGACCGGACGCCGGGTCGGGTTCGCGCCACCACCCGAGTCGCCTCGACCGCGGCTAGAGCATCGGCATGCTGGAGCGCGGCGAGCACGTCGGCCAAGCCGGGCAGGGGGAACCGACCATGTGGGTCCCACCGGGCGGGGTGGACCTGCCACAGCCGAGCCCCGGGTCGCCGGACGGCTTCGACACCATCAAGTTCGCAGAGCCCCTGTACCGCGTCAGGGATGCTCTAGGCCCCGCTCCGATCCGAAGAGCCGCATAACCTCGGTGCGGGCGACGAGGCCCCCGTGGCGCACGCACGGGGTTCCACCGTGCCGTCACACGCTCCCCGCGTAGGAACAGTTGCTCCGGGGAGCGGACGCGCAATGACGGCCATGTTGCCTCCCGATCGAACGCTCGAATTTCGAGTAGCTGACGGTACCTCTCGAAGACGAGCGCCTGTCGGGACGACCCTCATGCGATCGACACCGCCGGCCGCTCAGGCGGACGTCGTGTGCCTGCGTCAGCCGTCGTCGGGCATCTGCGGGATCTGGTTCGACACGTCGATCGCCCAGGGAAAGTCCGTGGGCTGAGGAAGGATCTGGAAGTTGGAGGCGCCTGGATAGCCAGCATTCGCGGAGAAGTCGATCTCGCTGAAGGCGACCGAGTTCAGGACACCGCTAAACGCGCCGACCCAGTAGTACTTCACGTCCGTGTGGTCGCGCAGGCAGTGAGTCCCCGGGCAGGCCGAGCAGCTGGCCGCCGACGGTCAAGTCGCCGGTCGTCGAGGTGGCGCCGCCGACGAGCTGCACGTTGGTGTAGTTGCCGACGTTCGTGGACTGCCAGTCGTAGGTCGGCGCATTCGTCATGACGGCGTTCGAGCTGTCGTAGACGTTCGTCTCGCCGTTCACGAACTCGACAACGATGCTCGCGCCGGTGGCGTCGGTCACGACATAGTGCAGCGGAACGAAGTCCGTGTGGGGCAGGTCGGCGGGTCCAATTACGGTGATCGTGGCGGAATCGCCCGTGATCCCGGCTGTGACGTCGCCGACGGTCTGGCAAGTGCCGAGGATCCAGGCCGGAAAGTCGAGGAAGGACACGCCCTGCGTCCCGGGCTGCAGGTTCGTCGGATACGTCGTGCCAGGTTGCAGCCGGAGCGCGCCGACGCCGAGGCCGCACTCATGTGGCCCTGCCGGTGCTACCGGGGAGGCTCACGCCCGCGTCGCACGCGCCCGCTGACCGCTCGTGTTCGAACCGGGTCCCGCAGGAGGAACGACGACCGGGGCGAGTCCGAAGCATGGGCCTTGTAGGCATCGGCCCGCGTGCTATCGGCGCGCATCGAGAACCGGCACCTGACCCCAGCTCCACCGCCGATTCCCGGTCGAGCGGAACGAACCCGGGAGGCGCAGTCTGGTGACCACCGTCACCAGGAGGGCAAGTATGGAATCGCTGCTGATCGGCTATGCCCGTGTATCCACCGACGAACAGGATCTGACCGCCCAACGAGACGCTCTCGGTGCCCTTGGCGTTACCGCCGAGCGGACCTATGTCGACCAGGGCCTCACCGGCACGAACCGGAAGCGGCCGGGCCTGCGGGAAGCGCTGGCGGCATGTCGGGCCGGCGACACGCTGGTCGTCACCAAGCTCGACCGCCTGGCCCGGTCGCTGCCAGATGCCCGGGCATTGTCGAGGAACTTACGCGTAGGCAAGTGAAGCTCAGCATCGGCGGCGCGAGTCCACGATCCCACCGACCCAGTGGGGCGGCTGCTTTTCAACGTGCTGGCCATGGTCGCGGAGTTCGAGGGTGATCTCATCCGCCTGCGGACCCGTGAGGGGATGAGAGTCGCCAAGGCGAAGGGACGCCTGCGGGGGAAGCAGCCCAAGCTCAATGTTCGCCAGGAGGCTCACCTCGTTGCGCTGCACCGGGCCGGCGAACACAGCGTCGCCGAGCTCGGCGACCTGCTCGGGGTCACCCGGTCGACCGTCTACCGAGCCATCCAGCGGGACCTTGCACGTCAACAGACCCAGCGGCCTGCCTCTCCGGCACCCGGAGCCAAGGCCTCGTAGCGGGGTCGTCCTGCGAGAGCCGTCAGAGGTCGAGAACGAAGCACAGTGCCTGGCCGATGGACCGCAGCTCGTTGGGCGCAACCATGCCCCGTGGAGAGGACAGCCGACGGGTCGAGACCACTCGGAGCTGGTCGCAACGGGCGTAGGACGTATGGTCCAGCCCGCTGCTCCCAGGGTCTAGCTCGACATGGCTGCGCAACCCGTAGGTGACGGAGCTGACCGGTACAACCACGACCAACTCGCCAGGGCCGTTGTTGACGAAATCGACCGAGACGACGACGGCAGGCCGCACGAACGCCGGCTCATGCCCCACCGGCTGGCCCAGGTCGACATCGTAAACCTCACCTCGCCAGATCAAGCCAGAGGGTCCCACTCCTGACGCTCGGCCACGTACTGCTCCCACCGCTTCGGGTCGTCGCGCAGGTGTTGGTAGTCCTGGTTGAGCCCGCGGAGGAACTCCTGGCGCTCCAGAGCGTCGACTGCCGAGTGCACCACGTCGACGACCGTGGTCTGTCGGGCCTTGGCGAGGGATTGGAGGCGTTCGGAGTCCGGCCGACGGACCCGGACGGTGGTGGTGTCCTCTGAGGGCATGGCTACCAGTGTAGACGATATGTAGACGAAAGTGTCGCTCGTCCATCCGCGTGCGGCACCCGGGCCTCGACGTGATTCCTTCGCCGACCTCGGCGAGCTTCGCGCCGTAAGCCGATCCCATTCAAAGGCTCCGGGGCTGGGCGGGAGATCGTTGGGCCGGCGGCGAGGGTGCCGAGAGCTTCGCCTGTCAGCTGCCGCGATGTTCGTCAAGGACGCGTTCACTAGCGTCGTCTTGGTGAAGGTCGTGATCGCCAGTGGTCACCTCACCGACGGTCCGCAGCGAACCCCTCACCGTCGGCATCGACAGTGGCGTCACCGAGGTTAGGTACACCGACGTCAGCCCCTGAGCGGTGTCGAGGGCGAGCCGGCTACCCCCCTGGCCCGCGCCCGGCGACGAACCCGGTCAGCACGTCGGCCGGTGTACGCGTCGGTCGCCAGTCGACGGCCTTGGCTGTAGAGGTCGGGTCGAGAGCGAGAGGGCCGTTGAGAAGATGGCCCGGTCGGCGCCGAACGGCATGACGCCCGTTCGAAGGCCCGACGGGGGCGCGACCCCCGTGTTGAGTGCATGACTACCTGAGAACCGCGGGGCGTGGACCGGCAAGGCTCATCGTGGACGGAGAGGGTCCGGGATGTACCAGGGCCAGCCGGCGGCAACGATGGTGGGTTCTTCCAAGAGAAGGACCCCTCCCATCGAGTAGAGCCGGAGGGAGGGGTCCAAGGCGGTGCGAAACCACCGTGGCCATCGTATGGCCCTGCTCCCTGAGTGTCGACGAGTACGAGACGGCCGGGCGCGATGTTGAGGTGCCGCGCCCGGACTGCCCGAGCTGTGCCGCACCGATGATCTTCTGGTCCGGCTACTCGCGCACGGTCCGTGACGGCGGCGACCGGCGCATCTGGGTGCGGCGGTCCAAGTGCGTTCACTGCCTCACCAGCCACTGCCTGCTCCGGCGTTCTGCCTGGTCGGGCGTCTCCACGGTGTCGAGGTCATTGGCGCCGCGGTGGCGGCGATCGTGCGCGGCGCCCTGACGCGCCAGGTGGCCGAGGACGCCGGGTTCCCGTATACGACGGTCCGGGACTGGCGACGACCGCCATCGCCACCGTGGGCCGATGCTGGCTGCAGGCTTCGCCGCGCTGGCCGAGCTCGGCGGCCTCGCTCCGGTGCTCAGGCGTGGCCGAGCGGCCGGCACTGCAGGCGCTGGGCTGTGCGTGGGCGACGGCCCGGGCCCGCTTCGGCGACGTGGTGGCGGGGCTGTGCCCGTTACCAGGTCGACCCGGTGTTGGTCGGGCGGCGAGTCGAGTGCCGCTACGACCCGGCGGACATGTCGAGCCTCGACGTGTTCTTCGAGGGCCGCCCCGCCGGGGTGGCTACGCCGTTGGTCATCGGCACGCACGTGCATCCCGCCGTGCCCCAGGCGCAACGGCCTGTGCCCGAACCCACCGGCGTCGACTACCTCGGTCTGGTGCTGGAGGCCCACGACGAGGCCACCTCCGGGTCCATCTCCTAGCGCGACGTCCCGCTGTTCGGCGAAGACGACGCGGAGGACACACACGACGACGGTGGCGGCGACGCTCACGGCATCGGGATGGGGCGATGAGCCGGGCTCCGTGGGTCACCCACTTCGGCCTCACCCGCACGCCGTTCTCCAAGTCCATCGCCCGCGCGGGACCTGTTCGTGCGTGACGGCCACGCGGAGGCGGTGGCCCGCATCAACCACTGTGTGGCTGAGTCGGCTCCCGGTGTTCTCGTCGGCGACGTGGGTGCAGGCAAAACCGTGGCCGTGCGGGCCGCCACCGCCGGCCTGGACGTGGCGTCGCATCATGTGGTCTATGTCCCCAATCCGGCCTTCGGCACCCGTGGCCTCTACGTCACCATTGTCTCCGCCCTGGGCGGCCATCCCCGCTTCCACAAGGCCGAAGTCATGGCGCAGGCCGGATCGCTACTGGCCGCATCCGTATCCGAGCGCCACCGCCGCGTTGTTCTGGTGATCGACGAGGCCCATCTGCTGACCCCGCCCAGCTGGAGGAGCTGCGGTTGCTGACGAACTCGGAGATGGACTCGGCCAGTCCCTTCGCCGGCATCCTCGTCGGCCAGCCGATGCTGGCCCGCTCGCTGCGCATGGGCATGTTCGCCGCCCTCGACCAGCGCATCGCCACCCGCTTCGCCCTGGGACCGATGGACCTGGGCGAGTCGGCCAACTACCTGCGCCACCATTTGAGCCTGGCCGGACGCAGCGACCCCCTCATCGCCGATGAGGGGGTCGCCCGCCTGCATCGGGTGGCCAACGGTCTGCCCCGGGCGCTCAACAACGCCGCCGTCGCCGCATTGATCGCCGCTGCCTCGGCCGGCAAGGCGCTGGTCGATGACGCCTGTGCGAAGAAGGCGGTCGCCGAGCTCACCCGAGATTGATCGCCAGATCCACGAGAATCGCAAGGGCCGGCCCTGGCGGAAGGGGGCCGGCCTCTGCTCGTCTTGGCCGGCGGGGACCATGACCATCAAGTGCCGCCGGGCGATGGTCAGCCAGTCACGCCGAACCGTGTCCATTCAGCTCGGCCGACAACACCCCGCGGCTACCTTTGGAAACCAGTAGGCCTCGACCGTCCCGAACGAGGAACGACGCCGGGGTCCCGCAGGAGGAACGACGACCGGGACAGCGCCAGCAACACCCGGCACACACCGGAACCCGGTGCCCGACAAGGTCAAACTTCCCACCCGGGGTCGTCCTGTCGATCGGCCTGGTTATGTTGGACACAACTGGTTTGGTCTGACAGAATGGTCAGGTGGAGATCAGGTTCACCCAGTCGGCACGGCGGCACCGGATCGGCCGAAGCTCGGCCCGCTTTGTCATGGCGAACACCACCCCGGTCGGTGCCACCACCTCGAAGGGCACTCGGGGCTGGTGTTGGGTCGGCGACGACGAGCGAGGCCGCCGGCTCGAAGTCGTCGCCGTCGAAACCCAAAGAGACCGGGATCTCGAGCCGGTCCTGCTGGTCATCCACGTCATGCCCACCCACTACAGGAAGGATCCGCCATGACCAAGCGTCGCGCACCAACCATCACCACCGAGACCCCGATCGGGCCCGACGTCGACCTGGAACGAGAAGACGTCCGCTTGGCGGACGGCACCCGGCTCACCCCCGAGGTGGTGGAGAGCATCGTCGAGGAGGTGCGACGCGGTGGTGGCCGTCCCTCCCTCTCCGGCGCGTCCGCCCGCTCGCCACAGATCGCCTTTAGGGTCCCCCCCGAGGTCCGCGACCGAGCGGAGAGGGCAGCAGCAGACGAGGGCAAGACCATCTCACAACTCGCCCGCGAGGCGCTTGAAGCACGCCTGGGCACCGCCTCCTGAGCCGCCCGCTCCCGCCTTGGCGGGTACTCGGGTCGGCACTGTCCCGTAAGGGGATCCCCATGCGGAACACGGCGACTGTTTGGTCCCCGACGATCACGCGAGGGCCGCGGGCATTCCGCAAGTCGTTCCTCCTGCGACACCCCGGTCGTCGTTCCTCCTGCGGGACCCCGGTCGTCGTTCCTCCATGGGTGCGTCAACCTCGCGCCCGACAACGCCCAGTGGTTCTTCGACCTCTCCCTCCCGGGCGACGCGGTGAAGGTGGTGGGCACCCCGACCCAGGCTGGAGCCCACCAACGGCTCCGGCACCCGTTGACGCGTGAGTGGCCTCCTCGACCATCACGACGTCCTCCGGCGCCGATGTTTGAGCGACATCGGTGAAGATGGGTGCATGCGTGTTCGGGTTCTCGGGGCGTTCGAGGTCGAGGGCATGCCTCTGCGCGACCTCGGCAGCCGAAAGGGCCGCAAGCTCCTGAAGATCCTGGCGGTGGCCGCTGGCCAACCCGTTTCGGTCGACCGCATCGCCGAGGAGCTGTGGGGCGACAATCAACCTGCGCGGCCGCTCGATCAGGTCGGGGTGCTGGTGTCCCGCCTCCGAAAGATTTTCGGCGGAGACCGGATCGCGCGTTTCGACGGCAGCTACTCCTTGACCACCGATTGGCTGGACCTCGGCGAACTGCGCGACCTTGCGGCGGAGGCGGCTCGCTCCTTGGCTGACGGCCGGATTGGAACAGCCCGGGCGGCTGCTGACGCCGCGCTGGGGCTCGTACGAGGCGATCTGCTTCCCGACGAGGACGGCGAGTGGGTGGTCACGGAGAGGGCAGCGATCGCTGCCACGATCATCCAAGTCCAGCGGATTGCCGTAGACGCCGCGGTGGCGGCTGGCGACCACGGTTCTGCAGCGGCTCTGGCCGAGCATACACTGGCGCATGAGCCCTACGACGAGGTCGTCCTTCGAACCCTGATGGTGGCGCACGTGGCCGCAGGCCGGCCCGGCTCAGCGTTGGCCGCGTATGCGCGGGTCAGGGCTCGTCTGGCCGAGGACCTGGGCGTGCCGCCGACCGCGGAGACGGAGGCGGTATACAGCCAGGCGCTCGCGGCGGCGAATGGCGACGCTGTCGTCGTGGGGTCGTCAGCGCCACGAGTGGCGCCCGCCGGCGTGGTGGGCCGGGCAGTGCAGATGGCGGCGCTCGATGACGCCTTGGCTCAAGTTGGACGTGCCGCGGCGCGCATTGTGGTTCTTGTAGGCGATGCGGGCATCGGCAAGACGACGCTGGTCGAGGCGTGGTTGCGGCTGATCGAGCACGACGCCGTCGTGCTCCGAGGCCGGTGCGACGAGCTGGGCCGTGACCTTCCGCTTCAGCCCGTGGCCGACGCATTGGCCGACTACCTGCGGATGGTCGGAAGCGAACGCGCCGCTGCGGTCTTGGGCGACGACGCCTTCGCGCTGGCGCCCCTGCTCGGGCCGGTGATGCCCTCCACCGCGACGGTGGTCACCGATACCCAGTCGGCCCAGGCCCGGATCTTCACCGCCCTTATCGCCGCGGTCGATCGAGTGGGCGAGGGGAGGCCGACCGTCCTACTCGTCGAGGATCTCCACGTTGCCGGCGCCGGGACGCTGGCGTGGCTGGCGTTCGCGCGCCGGTGGAGCCGCAACACGCTGATCGTGACGACGACACGTCCGGGCGGCGCCAGGCGCACCGACCTCGACGCGACCCGCCGCATCGAGGTCGGTGCCCTCGACCGTAACGCCGTAGCGGAACTGGTCGGTGCGGATCGGGCCGCTGCGCTTTACGAGCGCACGGGCGGGTACCCCCTTCTCCTTGCCGCACTGTTGGAGGGTGCGGACGACGAGATGATGCCCGCAACCGTGCGCGATGCCGTCGCCGCCAGCGTGGACTCGCTGGGCGACGACGTCGGTGCGACGCTCCGGGTTGCTGCGGTGCTGGGGCCCGACTGTGACCTCGAACTGGTTGCCCAGGTGGCAAGCGCGCAGGTCGTCGACATCCTGACGCACCTGGAGCGCGCCGCGCAGGCGGGGCTCATCGTCGAACGCGGAAGCCGCTTCGAGTTCCGCCATCAACTGATCCGGGAGGCGCTCGAAGCGGCAACGGGAGCGGCGCGCCGGGCGCTGCTGCACCAGCAGGCGGCCCGGGCCCTTGCCGCCCGATCGCGTCCGGACCCTCTTGTCGTGGCGATGCACGCCCGCGCCGGGGGCGACGCTGCCCTCGCATCGTCCTCCCTCACCGCGGCCGCGGCGGCGGCCGCGGCCCGATTCGACCTTCAGGCCGCCGAGGAGCACCTATCGGCCGCTGTCGCCCTAGCCCCAACGCCGGACGCCTATACGGCCCGTGCCCGGGTGCGAATCGCCGGTCAGGCCCTCGACGACGCGGCAGCCGATGCCCGACAGGCCATTGCCCTAGGCGGCGGCCCGTCTGCCCTCGAAGTAGCGGGATGGGTCGCCTACTATCGGCGTCGTTACGACGACGCCCGCGCCTACGCCGATGAGGCGGCTCGTCGTACGACCGACCTCGCCGTGCAGGCCAGCGCCCTGGCCCTTGCCGGCCGGGTTCGCCATGCCGTCGGCGACCTCGCCGGCGCCGTCGAGCACCTCACTCCGGTCGAGGGTGCGCCGCCGGCCGTACGGGGTATCGCGGAGGTCTGGCTGGCGCAGGTCCGGGTCCACCAGGGGCGCCCGGCTGAGGCGCTCGAGCTCCTGGCTCGGCCGATGGTAGACCCCGATTCACTCGCCCACCCCTGGGCTCCGTTGCACCTTCGCTTCGCTCGCGTCATGGCGCTCGGCCAACTCGGGAAAGGCGCCGATGCCAAGCGGGCGGTGGCCGAGCTGGAGGCGGCGCTGCAGCGGGAGGGTGACGTCGGCGCCCGATTCGCGGCAATTACGGCCAACGTGGGAGCGTGGATCCTCCGGTGGTCGGGGCGAGGCGAGGAGGCTGACGAGCGGAATCGCGAAGCCGTTGAGACGACCGGCGGTGACGGCGGACCATCCGGCGACGCCTTCGCCGAGGCTCATTACGTGGCCCTTCTCGACCTGGCCGACGGCTGCTTGCTGCGCGGCGACCCGGCCGCCGCCGCGTTGCTGTGCGCGCGGCTGGAACCGATCACGACCTGGGAGGGCAGCATGGCCTGGCACCAGCGCCATCGCTTCGGGCTGCTGCGCGCCCGGCTGGCCCTGGCCGACGGCGACAGGACCGGCGCGGCCGGACTGGCCGCTTCGGTTACCACTGACGCGGCGGCCCGAGGCGCCACACGCTACGAGCTGCTGTCGCGGGCGGTCGTCGGGTTGGCCGTTCCGTCGATTCCCCTGGAACACCTGGCGCCGGTGGTCGAGGGCCTTGGCCGTTGCGCGGTGCTGGACGGGTGGCCGCTCGTGACCGCTCTCGCCGCCGAACGCGGGTGTGACCCGTGGCGAGAAGCGGCAGAGCGCCTCGCGGCCACGGTCGTGAGTGGAGCCGGCGAGGATAGGGACACAGTGAGCCGGTTCGTGGCCGGCGTGCTCACACCCTGACAGCGGCAAGGAAGATGACGGAGCGCACCAGAGGCGGCGGTCTCTCACCGAGCCGGACGAGAGCGTCGGCGACGACAGCGTCACGCTCCTCCCGTGTCAGTTTGGCAACGAAGGGCGCGTGCTGCGCCAACCCGAGGCGCCAGGCGACGAGATCGCCTGGGTCGAGCTCAGGGAAGCCGACGCGCACCGGCTCGACATGAGCAGCAAGACCGGCGTCCGCCGCCGCTCTGGCGCACCACTCGATCGTCCCGAGCAAGGGCATGGCGTCGACCCCGAGCGACGTGTACCACGGCTCGGGCTGCCATCCACGAGCTGCGAGCGCTTGCTGCACCGCTTCCTTCACCTTGTGCGTATCGTCTGCGGCATAGGTCGCAGCCAGGATCGCGCCTCCTGGGCGGGTGACCCGGGCCATCTCCCGCAGCCCCGCCGCCGGGGATGTGACGTGGTTCAGTGAGAAGGCGGCCACTGCCGCGCCGAAGGCCGATGCCGCGAAGGGCAGGCCCAGGGCGTCGCCGACCACCGCTGCGGGCCGAGTCGACGCGCGGTGCGCGAGCATCCCGAACGAGGTGTCGACGGCTACGGCCTCGGCCGCACCCGCGGCGAGTGCGGCGCGGCCGGCCGCACCGGTACCCGCGCCCACGTCCAGCACCCGCCGGCCGGCGAGCGGGACGGGCGAGCGGCCGATCAGAACCTCGGCGAGCCGGTCGTAGATTTGCGCCGGTCCGCGCTCCCATGCCCCTCCGGTGGCCGAGTACGCGGCGGCGAGCGGCGTCACATCCACGCCGCGCCAGCCTCCGCCGCCCGGCACCACCACGCCAACTCGTCGTCGTCGCCCAACCCCTTCTCCCACCCGAACTGCACGACCGCGCCGAGCAGACACAGTGCCAGCTGCCGGTCCCACCATCCTCCGGTATCGACGCCGTGGCGTTCGAGCGCGGCTCGAAATGCGTCCCCAGTCGCCTCCTTCGACGCCGGCAGCCGCGCACGGTCGAGCGCGAGGTGCCACGCCAACTCGTGGCAGGCAGGGCCTTCGCCCACATAGGCCCAGTCGATCAGCACCGTCCGGCCGTCGGCCGCACGGCCGGCATTCGACGCTTTGACATCCCCATGGAGGAAGCACGACGGGGTGCGACGGAGGGCCTCGGCGAGGGGCGAGGCGTCCCGCCGGAGTTGCCCGATGAGACGGGACACAGCCGCAGGTACCCGCTCGTCGAACCGCCGCCAGCCATCCTCTGCGATCTGCGGCACCCGCTCCGGCCAACCGAGGGCACGCTCGGCCTCCAGAGCCCAGGTGCCGAACCACGCCCAGCGAGCGGCGTACGGCAGCAGCCCGGGTCCCGAAACTGGGTCGTCGCACCAGTTCCAGGTCGCCGCGCAGAACCCGGCCACGTGGTCGAGAAACGCCACGTGCTGATCGGGAGGAATCGGCTCGTTCCCGGGCGGGAGCAGGTCGGCAGAGACGTCCCGCATGAGGAGGGCGGCGCCCCAGCCGTTGCGGTCGCCGCCCAGTGCTGCCCCGATGATGGCGTGGTCAACGAGATCGGGGGCGGCATCGAGCAGCCCCGCTTGCCAGGCCCGCACCGTCCGGGATCTCATGTCACCCGACACGCGCATGGTGAAGTCGTGGTCGAGGTGCACATACTTGACCACGTGGTCGACACCGTCGATCCGCACGTGTTCGAACACGGCGCTTGACCGCCCGTCCGGGTTCACGAACGGACGGCGGTTCTCGGCGTTCGCCAGCAACTCATCGACCGAGGAGGCCACGGCGGGCACGTCATCCAGCATGGCGTGCGGCCGCCATCTCGGCGAGCCGGGCCGCGTCCCAGCGGCCTCCGCAGAAGAAGCGATCCCGGGCGATATGCCCGTCTCCGGCGAACGACAGCACATGGCAGTGGTGGGCGGCGTGAGGCACGCCCTGCTCCTCCCACGTCAAGAGGTAGGTGACGACCTCGCCGCCGGCGAAGGCGGACCGTTCAAGCTCCTCCATCTGCCCGGGGTCGGCGAACCAGCCGTCGTACTGACTCGCGACTTCTTCCTGCCCGTTGACCGCGAACCGCCAGCCTGGCACGGTGGCGTCCAAGACCATGTCAGCTGCGAACAGGTCACGGGGCAGACCCGCGCCAGCGCAGACGGCGTCAAGGAACCTGTCGACGGTGGCGCTCAGCGTCGCTGGAGGAGTCGCAATGGTGATCATCGGCCCATGGTGCGCCGAGGGACCTGCAGGATCCTTGCAGTGGCGCACCACGGCGGCGGCGGTGGCTGCAACGTCGCTGCAGGGCCCTTCCATAGGGTTCAGAAGCGAGCCCTGTCGGGGGCTCGAACCTCATACGAAAGGATGCGACATGGCAAGGACTGACGTCCAGCGGGAGATGAAGGAAATGTTCGGGGAGGTCATCGGGTTCATCGACCAAATTCCCGACGAGTTCATCGACGCCGAGTGGGACCTCGTCAAGCGGGTGCAGTTCGGCCCGACGCTCATCCCCAACAAGTACAAGGAGCTGATCGGCCTGGGCGTGTCAGCGGCCACGAAATGCCGCTACTGCGTGCTGTTCCACACCGAGTCGGCCAAGCTATTCGGCGCCACCGACGAGGAGGTCGAGGAAGCCGTGCACTACACGAAGCTCGTGGTGGGCTGGAGCACCTACATCAACGGGTTGCAGGTTGACTACGACGAGTTCAAGGCCCAGATCGACCGCGTCGTCGAGCACGTCAAGGCCGCGGCCTGAGATGAGGCTGGATTGGGATCGGCCCGGGATCGTCCGGGTGACGCTGACGGTGCCGGAGCTGGCCGCTCTCGTGGCGGGGGCTCGCCTGGCGGCGGCGGCCCTGGCCACCCAGTCCCCGGAGCAGGCGGCCGAGCTGGACCGGGTGCTGAACGGTTTCGACCGCTCCGTCACCCACTTCAATCGCTGCGCCGTATGACCAGTGGTCGCCTGCGAGCCCCCTGGGGACGGCGTCCCGTGCTCACAGAGAGCTTCGGCGACCGTCCCGCAAGCCGATCCGCCTGCGGGCGGTCCGCGAGGTTGCGCCGCAGGGGGCTGACAGCGGCCACAAACTGTTCTGGAATCGCGGGTCACGAAACTCTGCACGGCGCGAATGCACGTTCGTCCCCGTGGCAAACGGCAGATACCGCGGCGGCGAGATCGGTGGTTAGATTCTATCTTCGCGGCGCGACTGGAGGAGGAGCGAGATGGCGATACTCATGACCGCCGAGGTGTCCGGCATGACGCAGGAGATGGTGGACGCGATGACGGGGCAGCTGGAGGAGCAGCAGAAGGCTCAGCCGGGGTTCGTGGTCCACGCCAATGGCCCCATCGACGGTGGCTGGGGCGTGACCGAGGTGTGGGAAGCCCAGGAGAACTGGGACTCCTGGTATGAGGGGACGATCAAACCGAACCTGCCCGAGGGAATGGAGCCGCGGATCACGACCCGCGAGCTGCACTTCGTCATGCAGCCCTAGCTCGCGGCGGGCGCAGCTGCGTCGGAGCCGCATACGCTCCCTCAGGGACGACACGCGAGAGTGCTCGCCGTGGCTGCGGTCGCGCTCACATCCGTGGGCGAGTCCGGAAACGCCAAGGACGAGGCACGGTGGGAATGGACCTGGCATCTCAAAGCCGCCGCAGGAACGATCGTCCCGCAACCGGATCCGCTTGCGGGGTGTTGAGCGCCGTCGGACAGGTCCGGCGGTCTGCGGCTTGCGCACCGGCCGCACTGCTACGCCCTCTCGAGGCTTAATGGAGCACGCCTTGTGCGCTTTCTCGCTTCAGGCGCCCTGGACCAGGTCAATCATCTCGTCGGCCTCTCGGCAGCCGGGGTGCATGCCATTCAGCAAGCCCTTGCCCTTCCAGTCCACACACGCCTCGTCCTGCCGGTGCTCCTCGCAGGATCGCTGCCGGATGTACTCCGGATCGAAGCGGCGGATCCGGGTGGTCCCGCGGGCTCGTCGAGATCGAGCGTGCCTTCCTCGACCGCCACCAGCGTGGCCAGGGCGGTGACAAGCTTGGTCACCGACGCCCACGGGCCCGGGCGCCCGGTGTCTCCCCAGCCGCCACCACCCCCCGCCCGTCACCGACCACGCCGGCCGCGGCGTGAGGCGCCTCCCAGCCGTCGAGCAGATCGGGGCCGACATGCTCAGGGTCGTCCCCACCCGCCGCCGCCGGGGGTGAACACTCGCAGGACGTCGCCAGCGCCCATCCGGATGGAGCACTTGTCGGCCAGCCGTCGAGCCTTCGTCTCGACGCCCCCGGGCAGCAGCCCGTTCTCGCCCGGGGCCCCGGGGCCACCACCCGCCAGTCCCCACGGGCGCGAGACGCGGCGCTCGGTGATCAGCGACAGCGTCACGTCGGCCAGCACGAGCAGGTCGCGCTCGATGCCCTCGCCCCCGGGCGCCAGCCCGGCGCCCCCGCTGCCGCGCCGGAGGCGGTAGCGCAGGACCCGCATCGGGAAGGCGCGCTCGAGCGCCTCCACGGGCGTGTTCTTGGAATTGGTCATGCCCGTGTGCACGCCGCTCATCCCCGGTTGCCCGCCCGGGCGCCCCCCCTGACCGCCGCCGACGGTCTCGTAGTACACCCAGGCCCCCGTCCCCGAGCCGGCACCGCCGCCGCCGAGCAGGGTGTTGTTCATGGTCCCCTGGCCGGCCGCCCCCACCCGGCCGGGCAGGGCCTGGGCCAGGGCGCCGAGGCAGACGTCGGCCACGCGAGCGCTGACCTCCACGTTTCCGGCTCCTACCGCCGCGGGGGGTAGCGCATTGACCACCGTCGCCGGCGGGGCGACCACGCGGACCGGGCGCATGACACCACCGTTGGCTGGGATCGTGGGGTCGACGGCCGAGCGCAGGGCGAACGACACCGCGCTCACCGTCACCGCCTCGACGGCGTTCACGTTGCCGACCCGCTGGGCGTCGGTGCCGGAGAAGTCGAAGGTGGCCGTGGGGCCGTCGATGGTGAGGGTGACGACGACCCGAGCCGGCTGTTGCTGGCCCTCGTCTGCGCCCGTGGAATCGAGTTGGTCCTCGAAGGTCCAGGTGCCGTCGGGCGCGGCATCGAGGGCCGCGCCCATCCGACGCTCGCCGTAGTCGGTGACCTCGTCAAGCGGTGCCTCGGCGAAGGCGGCCAGCCGCTCCACCCCGACCACGTTGGCCCCCCGCTGGGCGTCCAGATCACCCCGCCGCTCATCGGGGGTACGGGAGTTGGCCAGGAGGAGCGCCACCACCTCCTCGGTGAGAAGGACGGGCGGGATGCGCAGGCCCTCCTGGTAAATCTCGGTGGCGTCGGCCGGCATCGACCCCGGGGCCATGCCGCCCACGTCGGCGTGGTGGGCCCGGTTGGCCGCCCACCCGACGAGGGTGTCGTTACTGAAGACCGGCGCGACCAGGGTGAGGTCGTTGAGGTGGGTGCCGCCACAGAAGGGGTCGTTGAGCACGACCTGGTCGCCGGGACCGAGCACCCCGCTCAGCGGGCCGCTCGAGCCCAGGGAGTGGCCGAAGGCGTCGATGGCGGCGCCGACCGAAGCCGGCATCGAGCCCAGGTGCACGGGGATGTGCTCGGCCTGGACGAGCAACTCGCCCGCGGGGGTGAACAGGGCTGCCGAACAGTCGGCCCGCTCTTTGATGTTCGGGCTGAAGGCGGCCCGGCGCAGCACCGCCCCCATCTCCTCGGCCACGCCGGTGAGGCGGGAGATGAGGATGGCCAGGTCTGCGGGGTCCAGCGTCATCGGGTGAGGACCCAGCTGCCGTCGGTCTCGACGCGCCCCGACCAGCCGCCGGGGACCCAGACAGTGCAGTCGGCCTCGGCGACGACGGCGGGGCCCTCGATCGGGCGGCGGGGAGCCGGCGGGGGGCCGAGATCGGCGATATTGACAGCCGGTGCCGCCCGGGCCCGGGCCCGCAGGGCCGTGACCTCGATGGCCGCGCCGGACCGGGAGTAGCCGTTGCGCCGTCGGTGCTCGTCGTCGAAGTCGTGGAGGCCGGCCACGGTGAGCTCGTGGCTCTGACCGGCGTACCGGCAATCGATGGAGGTGGTGACCTCGACTGCGTCGCCGTCGTCGTTGTCGGCCACGGCAGCGCGGGCTTGGGCGGCGAGGTCGGCCAGGGCGGCGTCGATGCCCGCGTGGTCGCCGGGCGTCGGCCACGAGCGAACCACGTCGCGTTGGCGAGGTGAGCACAGCAGGCCGACGGCCGACAGCACCCCGGCTCGTGGCGGGATCACCACCGCGCCTATCCCCGTCCCCTCGGCGACGGCGCAAGCGTGGAGGGGACCGGCGCCACCGAACGCCACCAGGACCAGCCCGGCCGGGTCGACACCCCGCTCCACCGACACGGCGCGCACGGCCCGCTCCATGGCCGCGTCGACCACGGCCACCACTCCCTCGGCGGTGACCCCCGCCCGAGCCAGGGCGGCCACGGCGGCCTCGGTGTCGAGGGCGTCGAGGCCGCCGAACGCCAGACCGGCGGGGATACGACCGAGGACCAGGTCGGCGTCGGTGACGGTTGGTCGGGTGCCACCCCGGCCGTAACAGGCGGGCCCGGGGTCGGCGCCGGCGCTGGCCGGGCCCACGACTAGCGCGCCTCCGGCATCGAGGCCGGCCAGGGACCCGCCCCCCGCACCAATGGTGTGGATGTCGAGAGCGGGAAGACGGATGGGCAGTCCGGCGGCGACCCGTCCCGGCGCGGGCTCGGGCGACCCTCCTCGCACCAGGCACACGTCGGTGCTGGTGCCGCCCATGTCGAAGGTGACGGCGTCGGTGAAGCCGGCGGCCGAGGCGGCCGCGACGCCCGCACGGACGCCGCCCGCCGGTCCCGACAACAGGAGCGCCACGGGCAGCTCGGCCGCCTCCCCGACGGGCAGCAGGCCACCCGCCGATGTCATCACCAGCACCTGGTCGGCGAACCCGGTCAGAGATCGCAAGTACTGCCGACAGCGGGGACGCAGGTAGGCGTTCACCACCGTGGTCACCGTGCGCTCGTATTCGCGGAACTCGGGCGACACATCCGACGAGCAGCTGATGTCGTCGAACCCTCGCTCCGCCAGTACCCCGGCCACGGCCCGCTCGTGAGTCGGGTCGAGATCGGCGTGGAGCAGGCAGACCGCCACCGCATCGATCGGGCCGGGAACCGCGGGGACGGTCAGAGGATCGAGCACCTCGATCTCGGTACCGGTGGCGTCCAGGCGTCCACCGACCTCCAGGCGCAGCTCCCTGGGAACCAGGGCGACGGGCCGGTCGACAGTGATGTCGTACAGCGACGGCCGGTCCTGGCGGGCGATCTCGATGACGTCGGCGAACCCGGCGGTAGTGACCAGGGCCACCCGTCCTCCCCGGCGCTCGAGCAGGGCGTTGGTGGCCACCGTGGTGCCGTGGGCCAGGAAGCTCGGTCGCCCGCCTCCGTGCCCGAACGGAGTGCCTGCCTCGGCCGTTGCGGCCAAGCCGTCGGCGACGGCCCGGCTTGGGTCGTCGGGCGTGGAGAGGACCTTCACGACCCGGCCGTCGTCGGTGACGATGTCGGTGAAGGTGCCCCCGGTGTCGGCCCCGCAGCGCATCGGGGCGAGACTAGGCGGCGTGCTCCGGCCTTCCGACGGTGTCCCGGCTTGGGCGCCGCCCCCACAGCCGGTGGGCCCGTCACCGTGGTTGCTGCCCGACCCGGGCGGCGACCCGACCGGGCTGGTGGGCTTCGGCGCCGATCTGGCCCCGGAGACCCTGGTCGACGCCTACCGCCGGGGCATCTTTCCCTGGCCCCACGAGGGGGTGACGGTGCCGTGGTTCTCGCCCGATCCCCGTGCCGTCCTCTTCGCCGACAACCTCCATGTGAGCCGATCGCTGGTCGGCCATCTGCGGCGTTCGGAGTGGGAGACCACTATCGACCGTGAGTTCTCGGCGGTGGTCGAGGGCTGCCGGGTCCGTCCGGGCGAAGGCACGTGGATCACCGACGAGATGGCGGCCGGCTATACCCACCTCCAGCGACTGGGCTGGGCCCACAGCCTCGAGGTGTGGGAGGGCTCGCAGCTGTTGGGCGGCATCTACGGCGTGCGAGTGGGCGGGTGCTTCACCGGCGAGTCCATGTTCCACCGCCGCACCGACGCATCCAAGGTCGCCCTCGTCGACCTGGCGCGGCGCTGGCACGCGGCCGGGGGCGCCTTCGTCGATGTCCAGCTGGCCACCGACCACCTCTCCCGCATGGGCGCCGTCGAGGTGCCCCGCGCCCGGTTCCTCGCCCTGCTCGCCGACGTCCGCGACCACCCGGTGGCCATGCGCGTCGATCGCCTCCCCGTGAGTCGCCTGGCCGAGCCCGACGACGATCCCGCCTGACAACATCATCGGGCGAAAACCTTCGTCCCTCGGTCCCCGCCCGGATGTCGAGAATCCGGTGTCAGCTGCGACATCTTGGTGAGGGGCGCCACCGGCACCGCCCGACCGGGAAGGATGCAGCTATGCGATTCATGCTGCTCCAGAACTACGGCGAGGTCGAGTCCGACTGCCCGCCCATGACCGAGTGGAGCCCCGGCCCCATCAAGGCCCACATCGACTTCCAACAGGTGATGAACGCCGCGCTGAGAACGGCACACCGATCCGCCAGCCCATCGAGGTTCGTCAGGTGCTGAGCGCCCGAAGGCGTCAGCAACCGACGGCGGGTACGACGACCAGCTGGCGAGGGGTCCGGAGCGCCCCGCCCGACGAGAGCGTGGTGTGCGCGCCGGTGAGGGGATCGACACGGATCACGCCACCGTCGCCACCGAACGCGTCGGAATCAGTGATCAGAATGTGACCGTCGCCCTCGATGGCGAGCCCCTGGGGGCTCAGGAAACCACTCCCCGACGACACTTTCGTCTGGGTCCCGTTCACCGGGTCGACACGGATCACCCCACCGTCGTCGCCGAAGGCGTTGGCGTCGGCAACCAGGACGGTCCCGGCGGCTTCGACCTCGACCCCGACAGGGCTGACGAAGTCACCGCCCGACGACACCACCTTGCGGGCACCGCTCGCCGGGTCGATGCGGACCACTCGACCGCCGGCGGCATCACCGCCACCGCCGGCCAACTTCTGTTCGGTGACGAGGATCTTGCCGTTCGCCTCGAGGGTGATCCCCACCCCTCGTAGAGGAAGGTGGACCGCCTGCGCCTCGCCGATCGAGAGCATGGTCTGCGCACCCGTTCCTGGGTGTACTCGGATCACGCCGCCGCGACCCGACGCGTGGGCGTCCACGACCAGGAGGTTCCCGCTGGCCTCGACGGCGATGTCGAAGGGGTTGGAGAACAGTCCGCCCGAGGACACGGTGGTCTGGGCCCCCGTCACCGGGTCGACCCGGATCACTCCACCATTGCCGCCGAAGGCATCGCAATCGGCGACGAGGACGCTGCCGCTTGCCTCGACGGTGATCCCCACCGGGGCGACGAAGGAACCAGCCGACGACAACAGGGTCTGCGTCCCCGTTGCCTGGTTGACCCGGAAGACCGCACGCTTGGCGCTCGCGGCATCGGTCCCGGTAACGAGGATCGTGCCCGCAGCAGGATATGCCTCCGACGCCATTACCCGGCCCCTTTCGCTCTCCAACACCGTGGTGGGACGTGCTCGCAGAGAACGCTCGGAAGGCGGCCCGCCGCATCGCAGCGTATCCGGTGGAGCAACAGGCGGACCGTACGGTTCGCCCGCTGACCGATGTCCGAGCGCAGAGCATGGACGGAAAGGCTCCCGAGGACATCCGCAGCGCGCGTGGGTGTGGCGGGCCGTGACCCTGCTCTCGGTTCACGTCGTCGTTCTTGTCGTCGTGCGCCGACAGACGCGCTCGCGCCCTCGACGCGTCACGCAGCCGGAAGCCAATATCGGCACAGCCCTGCTCGAGACGATTTCCAGGCTTGGCGACAGCTTGGCCAGCTTCCACGACGCGATCGCCGACGAGACCGCCCCCACCACCCAGGCGATTGGTCGTGTGGCTTGCGGGTTCCACAATCGCCAGCGGTGGCCATGACACGACCAACGGGGACGGGACAGGGGCGGGCCGGGCCGGGGACGGGCGGCGACGGGGCAGGGTTCCGGTCGTCCTGACTCCGAGTTCCTCTCTTCGCCATCTAAGCGTTGGGGCCAGCCGAGGTCATCGATCAGGGTCTCGGGCACGCTTACGTTGCACCTCGTCTCGAACCTTCGCCAGTCAACGTCACCCCGAACTCCTGGGGCCCGTCGCCCTCACGCTCACCTGGGTCACGAAGCATCTCCTTCGCTCGGAACCCGAACACCGCCGTGTCGACCGGGACCTATCATCGCCGACCTTGGCCCGGTTCACCCGACCCGACGACGTTGAGATCGACGACGACCCGGCTCGGGTCGATGTCGATGCGGTGCACCGCTTCCTGGCCGAGGAGTCCTACTGGGCGCCGGGTCGGGATTGGGCGACGGCTGAGCGACTGGTGCGAGAAGCCACCCGCGTTGTCGGCGCATACGACGGTGGTCGTCAAGTCGGTTTTGCGCGTTGCTTCTCCGATCGGGTGACCCTGGCCTGGGTGGCCGACGTCTACGTGGAGGCGTCACACCGACGCCGTCGCATCGGCGAGGACCTGGTCCGTCATCTGATCGAGCGCTCGGACTTCGCCGGTATTCGCTGGATGCTCGGCACGGCCGACGCGCACACCTTCTACGCCAAGGTCGGCTTCGGACCACCGAGCGAACGGATCCTGGAGCGACCTCGCGCGGCCGGCGACCCCCCGGTGGCGGTCGACTGACGCCCCTGGCTGACGCGGCCCTTCAGCCGACCCGTCGACCAGAGGCCTGCCGGAGCCACTGGTCGGCCTTGTCGAGGCGGCGCTGCAATTGCTCGACGGTCGCCTGGCTGATCTTGGTCAGGCCCATGACCCGGTTCAACTCGGCATTCACGCCGGCATGGGTCATGCCCGTGTGGCGGGCGATGACCCGGCCCCTCTCGGCGTTGGCCTTGCGGAGGTGTTCCTTGTGCTCCCGGCGCGTGCGGCCGTCGGCGGCGATGTCCGGGGCCTGAGTGGCCCGGCTGCCGGTGGGCAGGGGGGGCAACGAGATGGTCAGGGTGGCGTCGACAGCGGGTTCCGGGGAGCCGTCGCCGTCGAGCACCCAGTCCGGGCCACCGTCGTCGGCCAGGGGAACGGCCGAGATCGGCGCGAACAGCGAGATCTGTTCCTCGTCGACGGTCGCGTCACGCGGGTCTCGCCCGATCAGCTCCCGATCCTGGTGGCGCAGGGAGTGGCGCCGCTGCTCGGCGATGGCGAACGCCCGCGCCCGCAACCGGGGCTCGTCAGGGATGTACAGGAACGACTTCTGTCCCGAAGAGCCGCGGGTCCAGCGCACGAGACGGCCGACAGCCTGGCGGAAGAACAGCTCGGTGGTCGTGGTCGTGGCGAAGACACCGACGCGCAGGCGAGGGATGTCGACACCCTCCGACACCATGCGCACGGCCACGATCCAGGGGTCGGCGCCGGCGGCGAACCGGGAGATGCCTGCCGAGGCGTCGGGATCGTCCGAGGTCGCCACGATCGCCCTGACCCGTAGGCGCTCGAACATGAGTCGGGCGATGGCCTTGGCGTGGTCCTGGTCGGTGGCGATCACCAGACCCCCGGCCTCGGGCTGGCGCTGACGGATGGCCAGTAGTTGCTCGTGGGCCTGGCGCAGGACGTGGGGCAGCCACTCGCCGCCCACCGAGTAGGCCGTACGCAGGCGGTGGCCGGCCTGGGCGGCAACGAGGGCGTCCTCGAAACCATGGGCGTGCACGCTGCCGTCCGGGGCACTCCACTCCATCATCCCGTCGATGCGGGGGAAGTACACGGGGCGCACGACGCCGCCGTCCTCCAGGGCGTCGCCGTAGCCGTACTCGTAGTCGGCGACGGCCTCGTCGGCGGCATAGCGCACGAAGGGAATGGCCTGGGTGTCCGAGCGGAAGGGCGTCCCCGAAAGGGCGAGGCGCCGGGGCGCCGTCTCGAACGACTTGCGCAGGGCGTCGCCCCAGGCCCGGTCCTCGGCGGCATGGTGGATCTCGTCGAAGATGATCATGGCGTCGTCGGCCAGTGCCCGCAGGGCACCAGAGCAGCCGGCCACCTGTTGGTAGGTGGTGATGATCCCGTGCATGTCCGAGGCCACGACCCCGTCCGCTGCCGACCAGCGCCAGTCGAGGTGCAGGTCGAAGCTCGACGCCGCCTGGGCCCACTGCACCTTGAGGTGGGCCGTGGGCACGACCACGACCAGACGGAGGCTGGGGTCGGAGGCCAGGGCCTGGCGGGCGGCGGTCAGGGCGAAGGTGGTCTTGCCGGCGCCGGGCGTGGCCACGGCCAGGAAGTCCGACGAGGCGATGGCCTCCACCCGTTCGAGAGCGGCCTTCTGCCAGGGGCGGAGAGTGACGGTGCGGGCCATGACGGGAGGTCGAATGATGCCAGACCTGGCGGGGCTGGCGGTGCACCCCACCCGAGCGGCGAGACGGACGAACGGCTCAGCCCAAGGCGAGAGTGCGGTCGATGCGGACGGCGTCGAGAAGGCGGCGGTCGTGGGTGACGAGCACCAGGGTGCCCTCGAAGCCCTCGAGGGCGTGCTCCAGCTGTTCGATCGCCGGCAGGTCGAGGTGGTTGGTGGGCTCGTCGAGGACCAGGCAGTTGACGCCCCTCGCCATGAGCACGGCCAACGTGGCCCGGGTCCGTTCACCGGGCGTGAGCGACAGTGCCGGCCGGTTGACATGGTCGGCGCCCAACCCGAACTTGGCCAGCAGCGAGCGGGCCTCGGACTGCACGTCGGTACCGCTCTCGGCCAGGAAGGCCGTCAATAGCGTGTCGCGCCCGGCCAGGCGACCCCGGCCCTGGTCGACCTCGCCGACGACCACGCTCGGTCCGAGCCAACGCTCTCCCGCGGCGAGGGGGACGCGCCCGAGGATCGCCGCCAGCAACGTCGATTTGCCACTGCCGTTCGGTCCGAGGACGGCCAGTCGGTCACCCCAGTTGATCTCGAGGTCGATGGGTCCGAGCCGGAACGCTCCACGATCGACCACGGCGCCGTCGAGACGGGCCACCACATCGCCGCTCCGCCTGGCCGAGGCAACCGAGAACCGGAGGTCCCATGCCTCCCACGGCTTGTCCACCGGGGTGAGGCGCTGGATCGTCTTCTCGGTGACCCGTACCTTGGCCGCCTGCTTCTCGGTGCGGTTGGTGAGAAAGCCTCGCTGGGCCTTGTCGTGGTCGCGCGGCCGGGCCTTGGCCGCCCGCACCCCTTGGACGGCCCACTGGCGCTGCGTCCGGGCCCGGTCCTCGAGGCCGCGACCGGTGGTCCGGTACTCCTCGAAGCTCTCCTCGGCATGTCGGCGTGCCGTCGCCCGTTCCTCGAGGTACGCCCGCCAGCCGCCGTCGAAGACGGTCGCGGTGTGGTCGTGTTCGTGGATCTCGCACACTGACGTGATGGTGCGCTCGAGGAAGGCCCGGTCGTGCGACACGATCACCGCGCCGACCGTCAACGTGGCGAGAAACCGCTCCAGCCGTTCCAGCCCGTCGAAGTCCAGGTCGTTGGTCGGCTCGTCGAGCAGGAAGACGTCGAACTGCGACAGGAAGACGCCCGCCATCGATGCCCGGGCCGCCTCGCCACCCGACAGCGTGGCCGTGTCCTGGTCGAGGAGCTCGGGGGCCAGGCCCAGCTCGGCCCAAAGGGGTCCGATCCGGCCCTCGAGGTCGGCGCCGCCGAGCGTCATCCAGCGCTCGAGGGCGGTCGCATACCGGAGGTCACCGTCCGCCTCCCCGTCGGCCATGGCCGCAGTGGCGGCATCCAGGTCGGCGTCGGCGGCCTGGACCCCCGTGCGCCGGACCAGGAGCTCCCGCACCGTCTCACCGGCACGTCGCTCGGGCTCCTGGGGCAGGTAACCGACGGTCGCCGTGGGGGGCGCCAGCACCACCGAACCCCCCTCGATCGGTTGGAGGCCGGCGACGGCACGCAGCAGCGTCGTCTTCCCTGTGCCGTTGGCCGCCACCACGCCGATCCTGGCGCCCGGTGGGACAGTCAGACGCACCCGATCGAGAACGAGATGGTCACCGAAGACGACGGTGAGATCGCGCGCGACGAGGGTGGCGGGCATCCGGTTGTCCTACGCCGGGATCGCCGGGGCGACGACCCAGACGTCGGCCTCGCCCAGGCTGTCGTTCAGGGAGCGGACGAGGCGGCCGACGTCGGCGCCCTGGCCGTCCCACACCACGATGGCCTCGGCTGCGTTGCGCGCCAACCAGGCGTCGCGCCGCCGAAGAGCCGCACCGGCCTGCTGGCGCGTAGCCGGAGTCTTGGCCTCGAGGACGACCTTGGTCTCGGCCCCGTCCAGCAGTTCACGGAAACGGACCTTGGAGGTGGCCGGCCACATCGTGTCGGGTTCGGGGTAGGCGAGCACCGCCACGTAGGGCACCCCGGCGGCGGCGGCGGCTTCGGCTCCGAGTTGCTCGGCGCCCAGACCCAGGCCGGTGAGCGCGAGCAGGTCGGGATGGAGCTGGCGCTTGGCCGTGAGGATCTCGGCCAGGCGGGTGCGCGTGCCGTCGGCCACCGGGTTCGAGTCGTAGCCGCCTAGACCCGGCGGCTTCTCGCCGGCGACCACCACGGGGTGGCCGGCCGGAAGCCGGGCATCGGTTGCCGAGGAGCTCCCGGAGGGACCCGGATGACCCGGGTCGTCGGCGGCGCCGAGGTCGACCGGGGGTTCGTCACCGGCCCGGGCCTGCTGGGTACGGGCGGACTCGACGGCCAGCCGGTCGACCAGGTCGTTGAACGGATCGCCCCCGTGGCCTTTGACCCACGTGAAGCGGACCCGGCCGACCTCCGCCCGGTAGGCCTCGATGAGCGGCTCCCACAGGTCGCGGTTGGCCACCGGTTGCTTGGCCTTCGTGCGCCACCCCCGGTCGATCCATCCTTCCCACCAGCGGTCGCGGAAGCAGTTGACGACGTACGTCGAGTCGCTCACCACCTCGAGGGAACCGGCCAGGGTGGTCACCGCCTCCAGGGCGGCGGTCAACTCCATGCGCTGGTTGGTCGTCACCGCCGCCGGCCCGCTGGCAAACCGACCACCGGGCACGGCCCAAGCCCAACCGCCGGGACCGGGGTTCCCCAGGCACGCCCCGTCGGTGTAAGCGACCGTGGTCATCGCAGCATCTTGGCGCGCGCCGGCGACAGGACACGATTTACCGTTCCCGGCCGGGACGCCCTGAGCGTCCAGTCGTGGAAGCATGGGGACGTGATCTTCGACGGGTTCTCCCAACAGCTGCCCGACATCGACGCGGCCGAGACGGCCGAGTGGATCGACTCGCTCAACGACGTGGCCGACGTGCGAGGAAAGAGCCGAGCCCGGTTCCTCCTCATGAAGCTGGCCGAGCGGGGGCGGGAGCTTCAGGTGGGCACGCCGGCAACCGTCTCCACGCCTTACATCAACTCCATCTCGCCCGAGCGCGAGCCGTGGTTCCCCGGCGACGAGGACATCGAGCGTCGCATCCGGGCGTTCGCCCGGTGGAACGCCGCCGTCATGGTGCTGCGGGCCAACACCGTGGCCCCGGGCATCGGCGGCCACCTGGCCACCTACGCGTCGTCGGCCGCCCTCTACGAGGTCGGCTTCAACCACTTCTTCCGCGGCAAGGACGACGGCCGCGCCGGAGACCAGGTCTTCTTCCAGGGCCACGCCGCTCCCGGGATCTACGCCCGGGCCTTCCTGGAAGGCCGACTGAACGACGACGACCTCGACCACTTCCGCCAGGAGATCGGCCGCGACGGACGGGGCCTGTCGTCGTACCCCCACCCCCGGCTCATGCCCGATTTCTGGGAGTTCCCCTCGGTGTCGATGGGCCTGGCTCCGATCACGGCCATCTACCAGGCCCGATTCAACCGCTATCTCCTCAACCGTCGCCTGTCCGACACCAGCCGGTCGAAGGTGTGGTGCTTCGTGGGCGACGGCGAGTGCGACGAGCCCGAGAGCCTCGGCTCACTGTCGTTGGCCGCCCGCGAGGGCCTCGACAACCTCATCTTCGTCGTCAACTGCAACCTGCAACGTCTCGACGGCCCCGTGCGGGGCAACGGCAAGATCATCCAGGAGCTCGAAGCGGTCTTCCGGGGCGCCGGCTGGAACGTGGTGAAGGTCATCTGGGGCTCCAAGTGGGACGAGCTGCTGGCCCGCGACGTCGACGGCGTGCTGCTGAACAAGATGAACACCACCCTCGACGGCG
The DNA here is from genome assembly GCA_038238185.1 of Acidimicrobiales bacterium. Taxonomy (GTDB): domain Bacteria; phylum Actinomycetota; class Acidimicrobiia; order Acidimicrobiales; family AC-14; genus DATAQC01. The sequence goes on along the minus strand of JBBRXY010000013.1, from coordinate 25,824 downwards.
AGTACCAGAAGTACTCGGTCGAGTCGGGGGCGTACATCCGCGAGCACTTCTTCGGTCCCGACCCCCGCCTGCGGGCCATGGTCGAGCACCTCTCCGACGACGAGCTGCGCAACCTCCCCCGGGGCGGCCACGACTACAGAAAGCTCTACGCCGCCTACCGGGCCGCCGTGGAGCACGTGGGTGCGCCCACGGTGATCCTGGCCAAGACCATCAAGGGTTGGACCCTCGGGCCCGAGTTCGAGGCTCGCAACACCACCCACCAGATCAAGAAGATGTCGAAGGCCGTGCTGCGCACTTTCCGGGCCCGCCTCCACCTCGAGGACCAGATCCCCGACGCCGCCCTCGAAGGAGATCTTCCGCCCTACTACCGGCCGGCCGAGGGATCACCGGAGTTCGAGTACATGATGGAGCGTCGCCGGGCCCTGGCCGGCTCGCTACCGAAGCGCACCGTGAGGGCAAAGCCCCTTCCGATGCCCGACCCGGCGGTGTTCGAGGGCTTCAAGGCGGGTTCGGGCAACCAGGAGGCGTCGACCACCATGGTGTTCGCCCGTCTGCTGCGAAGCCTGCTGCGCGACAAGGACCTCGGCCCTCGCGTCGTCCCCATCATCCCCGACGAAGCCCGCACCTTCGGCATGGACGGCCTGTTCTCCGAGGTGAAGATCTACGCGCCGTTCGGCCAGCAGTACGAGCCGGTCGACGCCCAGTTCGCCCTGTCGTACATGGAGGCATCCGACGGCCAGATCCTCGAGGAGGGCATCACCGAAGCCGGGTCCATGGCCAGCTTCACCGCCGCCGGAACGTCCCACGCCACCCACGGCCTCACCATGGTGCCGTTCTTCATCCTCTACTCGATGTTCGGGTTCCAGCGGGTGGGCGACCTCATCTGGGCCTTCGGCGACATCCGCGGCCGCGGGTTCCTCTGCGGCGCCACCGCCGGGCGCACCACCCTCACGGGCGAGGGCCTCCAACATTGCGACGGCCACAGCCTGGTCCTGGCCTCGACCGTTCCCAACGTGAAGGCCTACGACCCCGCCTTCGCCTACGAGCTGTCGGTGATCATCGACGACGGCCTGCACCGCATGTACGGCCCCGACGCCGAGGACATCTTCTATTACCTCACCCTCTACAACGAGAACTACCCGATGCCGGCAATGCCCTCCGCCCCCTCCGGCCACGTTGCCGTCACCGAAGGCATCCTCCGCGGCCTGTACCGCTTCGCCGCCGCGCCCGAGGGGCCCAAGCGTCGGGCCACGGTGGTCTTCTCCGGAACGGCCCAGGGAGCCGCACGCGAGGCTCAGAGCCTGCTCGCCGAACGCCACGACGTGGCCGTCGAGCTCTGGAGTGCCACGTCCTACAAGGCGCTCCGCGAGGACGCCCTGTCGGTCGACCGGTGGAACCGCCTGCACCCCACCGAGACGCCCCGCACCCCCTTCGTCACCGAAGCGCTGTCGGGTACCGAGGGCCCGGTCGTGGCCGTCACCGACTACATGAAAGCCGTCCCCGACCAAGTCGCCCGATGGGTGCCGACGCCGGCGATGTTCACCCCCCTCGGCACCGACGGCTTCGGCCGCTCCGACACCAGGGCCAACCTGCGTCGTCACTTCGAGACCGACACCGCCAACGTGGTCGTCGCCGTCCTCGCCAGCCTGGCCCGGGCCGACGCGGCCAAGCCCGAAGAGGTGGCCGACGCCATCGCCACGTACGGACTCGACCCCGAGGCCCCCGACCCGCGCACGGCCTGACGAGGACCGACCCTGGCCGTCGCGACCGCCGACACTGGGGCGGGCCGTCGAAGTAGATGTGCCATGTGGCCGATGTTGCACACAGGGACGGGACATCATAAGGAGACAATGGAGTCGACCCGATGACCTCGCGTCTGAGAACTCAGGCGTTTCAGCGCGTGGCGGCCGGCCTCGCCGCCGCCGTACTCGTCCTGATCGTCGCCGGCGCTGCTGTCGCATCCGACCGGCAAGGCCCGGGCCACGACCACCAGGTGCCAGGTGCGACGTCGACGACCACCGTGTCGGCACCCGCCCAGACCGCTCCACCCATCGCGGGCGCGGCTGCGAGCGCCGCATCCGGGGCATCGTCGGCACCGACCACCGCAGTGGCGCCGACGGTTCCACCCGCTCCCCCGGTGACGCTCTCCTACGACCCCGTACACCTCCCCCCGTCAACGGTGGCCCCCCCGACCACGGTTGGTGCCCCCGGCGGCGGTCTCGGCTGCCAGGAGTCGCTCGTTCCCATGCCCGAGTGCGACAGGGGCCCCTACGTCACCGAGCCGCCGCCGCCCTAACCGAGAGCGCCGGGATCTACAGTCGGGGTCATGGCTCTGCCCTTCACCGGCGACCCCGCGGCTGACGAGCTCCTCCAGGCCGATGCGCTTGCCCTCCTGATCGGGATGCTGCTCGACCAGCAGGTGCCGATGGAGAAGGCGTTTCACAGCCCGTTCGATCTCAAGACCCGCCTCGGCGGTCACCTCGACGCCGCTGCCATCGCCGGAGCCGATCCCGACGAGGTGGCGGCGATCTTCGCCGAACGGCCTGCCCTCCACCGCTTCCCGGGATCGATGGCCGCACGCACCCAGCAGATGTGCGCCCACCTCGTGGAACACCACGGGGGAAGGGCGGCGAACGTGTGGACCACGGCGGCCACCGGTGAGGAGCTGTTCGCCAACCTGAAAGCTCTGCCCGGCTTCGGCGAGCAGAAGGCCAGGATCTTCGTCGCCCTGCTGGCCAAGCGCATGGGCGTAAAGCCGCCCGGATGGGACGACGTGGCCGGCACCTACGGACAGGCCGGGTGGTTCTCGGTTGCCGACATCGACGGCCCCGAGTCCCTCGCCCGGGTGCGCGAGTACAAGCGTGCCGCCAAGGCGGCGGCGAAGGCCAAGGCCGGCACTCCCACGCCGGGTACCTGACCAAACGGCGGTGGCTGTATCAAACCGGATCGGTACCGTCGGGCTCGGCTCGATTGTGGCGGGACTACCGTCGGATGCCGTGGGAACGCAGAGCCGGTGAGAGTCACTGCCAATGGCGACGCTGTGGAGTTGGGCGACGGCGCCACCGTCGACGACCTGCTGGCCCGGCTCGGCCTGGGCGGGAAGTGGGTGCTGGTCGAGCGCAACGGGGAGGCGTTGAACCGCGGCGACCTGGCCACGACCGTCCTCGCCGACGGCGATCGCCTCGAGCTGGTGCGGGCGGTGGCCGGAGGCTGATGGACCACCTGGCGTTGAGCCACTGCCGGCTCTACCTGTGCACGCCCGACCGTCCCGACCTGGCCGCGTTCCTGGCCGCCTGCATCGATGGCGGTGTCGACGTGGTACAGCTCCGGGAAAAGCACCTGGAGGCCAGGGCCGTCGTGGCCCGCGCCCGGGTCGCCGCCGCCGTGTGTGCCGACCAGGGCGTGCCCTTCGTGCTCAACGACCGGCCCGACCTGGCCCTCGAGGCCGGGGCCGACGGGGTGCACGTCGGCCAGGACGACGCTCCGCCCGAGCTGGCCCGGCGCATCCTCGGTCCTGACACGATCATCGGCCTGTCGACCCATGCTCCCGACGAGCTCGAAGCGGCCCTGCACGAGCCTGCCGACTACCTGTCGGCCGGGCCCGTCGTCCCCACGCCCACCAAACCGGGCCGACCGGGAACCGGCCTCGCCTACCTCGCCGAGGTGGCGGCCCGGGCGACCATGCCGTGGTTCGTCACCGGGGGCGTGACCCCTGCGACGGTGCCGGCGATGGTCGACGCCGGCGCACGCCGCTTCGTGGTGGTGCGCTGGCTTACCGAGGCCGCCGACCCCAGGGCCGCAGCCGAGGCCCTGGCGACGGCGATCGACGAGTCGGTGCTCGGCGCCGTGTACGACCCTCCGGGCTCCGCAGGGTAGGAAGACCCGAGCTCAGCCGGCCGGGGTGTTCTGTTCGAGCCAGCCGAGGAGGATGGCCACGACGCGGGGGTCGTGGCGCAGGCGATGACCGCCCTGGTTCACCACGCGGAGGTCGGCACCCTCGCCGGCGGCCTCGACCAGGGAGCGGGCATCGTCGAGAGGGACGGTCTCGTCGTCGTGTCCGTGCACGATGAGCAACGGTCGCGGGGGGATCTTGGCCACCACGGCCAACGGTTCGATCTCGGTGAGCTCGCGGGTCCAGCGGTCGTACTCGCGAGGTTCGGCGGGATCGGAGATGACGCCTACCTCCCGGGCATGGGCCAGGAAGGCCTCGGGGTGACGGGACCACCTGGAGAAGGTGGCCGGCGCCGCCAGGGTGGCCACCCCCCGGACGCGCTCGTCCTCGGCGGCCTCGCAGATGGCCAGGGCCCCACCGGTGCTCGACCCCGCCACCCATACGCCGGATACGCCGTCGGTCCTCTCCAGATGACCGACGGCGGCCCGCAGGTCGTCGAGCCAGCCCCCGAGGGAGAAGTTGCCCTCGGACGTACCTGTTCCCCGGAAGTTGAAGGTGAGGACGACCCACCCGGCGTCGGTGGCGAGGTGGTCGGCCAGCTCCGAGTAGGTCTGCACCGATGCCGCTCCACCTCCCGGGCCGGCCGGGAAGCCGTGGCAGAGGACGAGCCCGGGGAGGGCCCCTTCCGCCGTCGGCGGCGTCGAGATGTGTGCAGCCAGGCGTAGGCCGCCCGACAGAATTGTTGTCTCCACGATGTCCGCACCTCCATTTCCGGTGCTGTCATGCGTGCCGCAGACGAACCGGATCTTCGAATCGTCCGCTGGCCTCAGGATACGCCCAGGTCGGCCTCGGCGCACCCTGTACGCGCAACGAGGGGGCGCACCAGGCGCCCCCTCGTCGAGAAGTGCTGGATCAGAGACCTGAGCGAGGCGGAAAGCACCGGGGGGGACCAACTCCCAGTCGCTGCTCAGGCGATGGCTGGCGGGATTGCCAGCCGGGTCCAGCTGCCGGCTAGCGGACAGCCACCTCCGAGGTCCCAAAACAACAGTCGCTTACGCTCAGTTGGACCACCTCCTTTCCTCGGTAGGGATATGAAACCACATCCCGGCCGTCGGTTGTCGGACGTTTTCGGAAATTCACCGATCGGGATCCTCTTCGCGTTCGCTGACCGGGCCGACGACGCCGATCGACTCCAGGTAAGTCATCTGGGCGTCGAGCACGGCGTGCACCTGGCTGGGTGTGTAGTCCATGCCGTCGGCCTCGGCCCGCTTCAGCACGAAGTCGACGGTCTCGGCGCCGCTCACCACGACCGGGCCGTCGACCTTGGGCCCCGCCCCGTTGGACGACACCCCCTTGATGCGGAAGTACTCGAGGTGCCAGTTGAGAATGCGGCGAACGTCGTCGGGGCTGAGCATGGCGGCCACCTCCTCACCGACGTGGTCGCAGACCCAGGTGACAGCGTCTTCGAACTCGAACACCCGTCCCGGCGCCTTGGCCGCCAACCGCCTGGCCTCGCGGCCCACGACCACGGCGGCGATGGCGAACACCAGGGCGACAGCGACGAACCCGAGGATCAAGCCCATGGGCCGAGGCTACCGAAACGGTGATGGTGACGGGCATCCGGAAGAATGGCTGTCGAGATGACTGTCGACGCCGACAAGGCCGGCCGAGCGGCCGGCACCCGCGGCCGGCTCGTGGCGGTGGCCCGCACCCTGTTCGCCGAGCGGGGATACACGGGCGCGTCGACCGAGCAGCTGGTCGAGCGGGCGGGGGTCACCCGCGGCGCCCTCTATTACCACTTCCGTGACAAGCGGGACATCTTCCGAGCGGTCTTCGAGCAGGTCGAGGAGGAGGTGAACGGGCAGATGACGTCGGCCGCCATGGCCGAGGCGGCCGAGCCGGGGCGCGCCCTCGACGCCGGATGCCGAGCCTTCCTCGACGCCTGCCTCGACCCCGCCGTGCAACGCATCGCCCTCGTCGAGGCACCGACCGTGCTCGGCTGGCCCCTCTGGCACGAGATCACGTCGCGGCACAGCTTCGGCCTGCTGCTTCTCGGGCTCGAATCGGCAATCGTCGCAGGCGACATCGACGACCAGCCCGTCGCCGCCCTGGCCCACGCCCTGCTGGGCGCCCTCAACGAAGGGGCGCTGTACATCGCCCTCGCCGACGACCGCGAACGGGCCCGAGCGGAGGTGGGCGCCGTCCTGAGCCGACTGCTCGGGGGCCTGCGCCCCGGGTGAGGGGTTAGCCCGAAGAAGTGGTTGCTGCGCTTGAGTCAACAGATACATACTGTCTGTATGTTCACTGAGACGGAGTACTTCTCATCCGGCGAGCACCGGGTGCTCAGCCTCGGCCCGGGAATGTCGGCCGGCGTCGGGCTGGGCTTGGCGGTGGCCATGGTCGCCCCGCTGGTCCTGGTCCCCCGCCACGCCGGCCTGCAGTTCCTGGCCGTGCTCATGGGCTTCGTCGGCGCCGTCTACTTCGGCATGGGCGTGGCCGACGGTCGCCCGGCGGTGCTGCTGACCGAGTTCGGGGTGGCGGGCGTGTTCCTGTTCGCGGGGTGGGCGGCGCTGTGGGCGGACTCGGCCCTCGGCCTCGCCGTCGCCTACGCCGTCCACGGGGGCTGGGACGCCGTCCACCACCCGCGGGGGGTGCCGACATCGGTCCGCAACTGGTACCCGCCGTTCTGCGCCGTCTTCGACTGGGTGGTGGCGGCGTTCATTCTGGCCTGGTTGGTCTGAGCGGGGCCCCGAGCGGGCATACTCGCCTCATGGCCGACGAACCGCTCCACTACTCCGACTCCCAGGTCGAGATCACCCGCGTCGTGGTCGGACCCATGGACAACAACGTCTACGTGGTGCGATGTCGGGGCACCGGCGAGTCCGTCCTCATCGACGCCGCCAACGAGGCCGATCTGGTGCTCGACCTGTGCCGGCGCCTGAACGTGAAGCGGGTGCTCACCACCCACGGCCACCAGGACCACATCCAGGCCGTGCCCGCAGTGCGCGCCGCCGGCTACCCGGTGGGCATCGGAGCCGACGACGCCTCCATGCTGCCCGACCACGATTTCCTGATCCCCGCCGACACCGAGATCGAGGTGGGTGACCTGAGGCTTCGCACCATCCACACCCCCGGGCACACACCCGGTTCGATGTGCTTCGTCATCGAGGGCTCGCCGGTGGTGCTGTCGGGCGACACACTGTTCCCGGGCGGCCCCGGCGCCACCAAGTTCTCCGGCGGCGACTTCCCCACGATCATCGCCTCGATCGGCGAGCGCCTCTTCGGCCGCCTGCCCGACCAAACCGTGGTCATGCCCGGCCACGGCGCCGACACCACCATCGGCGCCGAGCGTCCCCATCTCCAGGAGTGGGCCGATCGCGGCTGGTGACCCCCACCCCCGCGGCATTCTTGGCGCGCTGAACGACACCCGCGCGTGATGAGCGCGCCAAGAACGGTGGGGGTCAGGCCGTCAATGGCTTGCGGGGGTGGCGGACCCATTCGATGTCGGGCGGGAGGCCTTCCACATTGACGTCGTCGCCGTCGACCTCGACCGTGACGCGACGGCCGCCCAACGGGATCCGGTCGACCCGCAGGTGCCCGATGCGTTCGGGGAGCACCGGGTCGAGCCACACCTTGCCGTGGGGCACCCAGGGGTCGAGGCGCAGGAGGGTGCGCAGGAACAGCAGCGGCGTGGCCGCCGCCCAGGCCTGGGGCGAGCACGACGAGGGGTAGGAGACGGGGAACCGCACCTCCTGGCGACTGAGGCCCCCGAACAGCTCGGGAAGGCGATGGCCCTGGCCCTCGGCGGCGTCGAGCATGGCCATGATCACCCGGTGGGCCTCGTCGACGAAGCCGTAGCGCATGAGGCCGGCGGCGATGATGGCATTGTCGTGAGGCCAGATAGACCCATTGTGGTAGCTCACCGGGTTGTAGCCCGTCATTGAATCGGCGAGGGTGCGGATGCCCCACCCGCTGAACATCTCCGGCGCCAACAGCTGGGTGGCCACCAGTGGCGCCTTCTCCTCGTCGATGATGCCGGTCCACAGGCAGTGGCCCATGTTCGAGGCCAGCGCGTCGATCGGCCGCTTCTCGGAATCGAGGCCCATGGCGTACCAACCCCGCTCGTCGATCCAGAAGTCGCGGTTGAAGGCGGTCTTCAGGTCTGACGCCTTGGTGCGGTAGTGGGTGGCGGTGGCCGCATCGCCCTCCTCCTCGGCGAAGTAGGACCGGGCCAGGTAGGCGGCATAGACGTAGCCCTGCACCTCGCACAGAGCTACCGGGGGACGGGCCAGGCGGCCGTCGGCGAAGCGGATGGCGTCCCACGAGTCCTTCCAACCCTGGTTGGCGATGCCCCGGTCGGACGAGCGCCGGTACTCCACGTAGCCGTCGCCGTCGCGATCGCCGAAGTCGGCGATCCAGGCCAGGGCCTTGTCGGCCGCCGGCAGCAGGGAGTCGACCACCTCGCGAGCCAGGCCCCACCGGCGCAGCTCGCCCAGCAGCATGACGAACAGGGGCGTGGCGTCGGCGGAGCCGTAATACACCTGGCCCCCGCCGAGGGACAGGCCGGGGGCGTCGCCGAAGCGCATCTCGTGGAGGATCCGTCCCGGCTCCTCGTCGTTGCGGGCGTCGACCTCGGTCCCCTGGAATCGGGCCAGGGTCTGGAGCACGCCGAGGGCGAGCTCGGGGTCGACGATGAGCGCCATCATCGACGTCAGCAGCGAGTCGCGACCGAACAGGGTCATGAACCACGGTGCGCCGGCGGCCACGACCGTGCGTTCGGGGTAGTCGGGGTCGAATATGCGCAGGGCGCCCAGGTCCTCGGCGCTGCGCACCACCACCTCCCGCAGCTCCTCGTAGTCGGTGTCGACCGCAGGCACGTCGCGCCGCCACTGCTCGAGGCGGCGTTGAGGCGTGGCCCGCTCCACCGGCTGGCCACACAGGTAGCGCGGCTCGACTTCTTCGTTCTCGACGATCGTGGCCACCTGGAGGCATGTGCTCCAGCTGCCTCGGGCCGGGACGATCACCTCCCAGGCGATCGTGTGGCCGGAGGTGGTGGCTGCCTCGCTGGACGTGATCCGGACCCCTTTGTTGACCTGCGCCTTGCGGTAGCGGAACAGCAGCTGGGACGGCTCCGTCTCCACGGTGACGTCGCCATCGGCTTCGGTGCGGCCCTCCTTGACCCGGAACAGGTTGGCGAAGTCGGAGTAGACGTCGAGCTGCACGGAGCAGTACGCCGGTTCCTCGGCGTAGTTGAAGAGCACCAGGTCTTCGCGCATGCCCCGGCCCACGTAGCGGTGCCGGAAGACGAGAAGGGTGCTGTCGGCCCGCCCCGGAGGCGGTTGGGCCCGCAGCACATAGGTGGCGGAGAACGGTGTGGTGCTGTCTACGGCCAGGGACTCGCCGCCGGCGTCGTTGACCCGCAGTTGCCAGTGGGACAGCAGCCTGGTGTCGCGGAAGAACAGGCCGTGGGCCAGGCCCGGCCCCATGTCGCCGTTGCGCCCGGAGATGCAGAAGGCCGAGCCCTCGACGAGGGTGACGGACCCGCCGGCCTGGCCGAGCGCGAGGCCGCCGCTCATTCCCACGTCCCCGGTCGTGACATCGGGCGGGATCGTAGTTGCCCTGGACCCGCACCCCGCACCCCGTAGCCCTATTTCCACTACGGAGGTAGTGGTAATAGGATGGCGGCCATGACTCAGTCATCTCCCCTCCTCTTTCAGATCGAGGATCTGCACGTCGCCGCCCCGGGGCCCGCCGGGTCGGGCGGCGAAGCCGGCCAAGAAGCAGCCCCGGGCCCGGCGATCCTGAAGGGGGTCGACCTCACCGTCGCCGCGGGCGAGGTCCATGCCCTCATGGGCCCGAACGGCTCGGGCAAGTCGACACTGGCCAACACCCTCCTCGGCCACCCCGACTACCGGGTGACGTCGGGCCGGATGCTGTTCAAGGGCGACGACATCACCGCCTGGCCCACCGACGTCCGTGGCAAGTCGGGCATCTTCCTCGGCTTCCAGTATCCCGAGGAGATCCCGGGTGTGTCGGTGGTGCAGTTCCTCCGTCAGGCCCTGTCGGCCCGCAAGGGCATCGACCTGTCCGTGCTCGAACTGCGCCTGGCGATCATGGACTGGATGAAGCGCCTCGACATGGACCCGTCGTTCGGCGACCGCTACGTCAACGAGGGCTTCTCGGGTGGCGAGAAGAAGCGCAACGAGATTCTCCAGATGGCCATCCTCGAACCGGAGCTCGCCGTGCTCGACGAGACCGACTCGGGCCTCGACATCGACGCCCTGCAGGTCGTGGCCAAGGGAGTACAGGAGGTGCGTGCCGACCGACCCGAGCTCGGCGTCCTCGTCATCACCCACTACCAGCGCATCCTTCGTTACCTCCAGCCCGACGTGGTCCACGTGCTGGTTGACGGAAGCATCGTGGCCACCGGCGGGCCCGAGTTGGCTGAGCGGCTGGAACAGGAGGGCTACGACGCGTGGCGCTCGACGTAACCACCGTTCGGAAGAGCTTTCCGATCTTCGAGGGTGACGAGACCGGCGACCGCCTCGTCTACCTCGACTCGGCCGCCAGCTCACAGAAGCCCCGGGCCGTGCTGTGGGCGATGGAGGACTACTACGAGCACCACCACGCCAACGTGCACCGCGGCGTGTACGCGTTGGCCGAGGAGGCAACGGCGGCATTCGAGGAGTCACGCCGGGCGGTGGCCCGCTTCATCGGTGCCCCGTCGTCGCGCAGCGTGATCTTCACCAAGAACGCCACCGAGGCCATCAACCTGGTGGCCCACTCCTGGGCACGCAAGCGGCTCGGCCCGGGCGACGCCATTTTGCTCACCGAGATGGAGCATCACGCCAACCTCGTCCCCTGGCTGATGGTCGCCGAGGAGAAGGGCGTCGAGCTTCGCTACCTGCCCATCGACGACGAAGGCGTCCTCGATCTCACCGACCTCGATCGTCTCCTCGACGGCGTGGGCCTGGTGGCGGTGACGGCGGCGTCCAACGTGCTGGGCACCATCAACCCGATCCGCCGCCTGGCCGACGCCGCCCATTCCGTGGGAGCGGTCATCCTGGTCGACGGCGCCCAGTCGGTGCCGCACATGCCCACGAGGATCGACGACCTGGGTTGCGACTTCCTGGCATTCTCGGGACACAAGATGTGCGGTCCCACGGGCATCGGGGTGCTCTGGGGCCGTGAGGACCTGCTCGAGTCGATGCCGGCGTTCCTGGGCGGTGGGGAAATGATCCTCGACGTGCGCCTCGACGGCTGGCTGCCCAACGAGCTGCCGTGGAAGTTCGAGGCCGGCACCCCGCCGATCGCCGAGGCCGTGGGTCTCGGGGCAGCCGTGGCCTGGCTCGACGATCTCGGCATGGACGCCGTCCGCGCTCACGAGGTCGCCCTCACCGCGTACGCCCTGACCACCCTCGCCGACCGCCTCGGCGAGGAACTGCGGGTGTTCGGCCCCACCGACCCGGACCTGCGGGGCGGCGTGGTGTCGTTTACCTATAAGAGCATCCATCCCCACGACCTGTCCCAGGTGCTCGACCAGTCCGGAGTGTGCGTGCGGGCCGGGCATCATTGCGCCAAGCCCCTCATGCGCCGACTCGGCGTGGGAGCGACGGCCCGGGCGTCGTTCTACGTCTACAACGACGAGACCGACGTCGACATCCTCGGCGACGCCCTGGTCGCGGCATCCGACCTCTTCGCCCCCGCTTAGGCTTAGGAGCCCAATGGCCGTCCTCGAAGACCTCTACCGAGAGATCATCCTCGACCATTACCGCAACCCCCGTAACCGGGGCGAGCTCCCCACCCCTCCCGCCCATCGGGCCGAGGGTTTCAACCCCCTGTGCGGCGACGAGATCGTGGTGTGGGTCGACTTCGACGGTCAGCGGGTCAACGACGTCAAAGTCGGAGGGCAGGGCTGTTCCATCAGCCAGTCGTCGGCGTCGATGATGTCGGCCGCCGTGAAGGGCCGCACCGTAGACGAGAGCCGCGCCGTCATGCGGGCCGTGAAGGCCATGATGTCGATCCACGAGAGCCGCCTCGACGGCGACGGCAAGGAGATCACCGAGGCGGTGGCCCCCGACCCCGACGTCGATCTCGGCGACCTGGCCGCCCTGCGCGGCGTGGTGAAGTTCCCCGTGCGCATCAAGTGCGCCACCCTGTCGTGGAACACCCTGGCCCAGGTCCTCGACGAGGCCCAGCCCGGCACGTAGCCCACCCACGGCACACGCCGGGCCTCGGTAGTTAGGAGGACTTCACTGCACCCTTGACCTGCTCAGCCAGCTCGGGGGTGATCTCGGTCACGCCGTGCTCGTCACGTGCGTGGTCGGCCACCTGAGCCATCAACTCGTCCTCGGAGCCGGCTTCGAGCTTGGAATCGCATCCGGCCACGACGTCGCCACAGGCTAGGGAAAAGCTCATACGAAAACTCCTCTGATAGTTGTCGACGCACTGTAGATCGCGTCTTACGACAATCAAGCGCGGGGAGGCCTGGCCCTCGAACGGCCGCGTCAGGGGGGCGACCTTCAGGAGTCACCGTCGCGGTGGCCGAGGTCCACGACCTGGGTGCCCAGGCCCAGGACCCGGTCGTCGTGGGTCGCGATCACGATTACCCGCTCGGACGAGATGAGGCCGGCCAGGATGGCCAACACGCCGTCCACCTGAGTGTGGTCGAGATGGGCGGTGGGCTCGTCGGCCAGCAAGAGCGGCGGGTCGTGCACCAGGGCCCGGGCGATGGCCACCCGTTGCTGCTGGCCGCCGGAGAGCTCTCCGGGGCGATGGCCGGCCCGGGCGTCCAGGTCCACCCGCTCCAGCAGCGTGGCCGCCCGCGTCGACGCCTCGGCCTTCTTGACGCCCGCGGCCAGCAGCGGGGCCATGACATTCTCGGCGGCGGTGAGGCTGGGGACCAGGTTGAAGGCCTGGAACACGATGCCGACGGTGTTCCGCCGGTAGCCGGTCCGGTCCTTGGGGCCCAGGTTCGAAACCTCGATGTCGCCGAAGGTGATCTCGCCTTTGGTCGGCGACAGGAGGCCGGCGAGGCACGACAGCAACGTCGTCTTCCCCGATCCGCTGGGGCCGAGGAGCAGCACCAGCGCCCCCCCAGGAGCATGGACGTCCAGCCCGTCGATCGGACGCACCGGCTGGCCGCCCATCGCGTATTCCACGACGAGCCCACGGACGCGCAGGTCGGCCATCATGGTCCCCCGAAAGCGGAGGCGGGGTCGACGACGATCGCCCGGCGTGCTCCCGCCAGGCTCCCGACCAGGCCGACCGCAAGTGCCACCAACGGCAGCACGACCAGGGTGCGGGCGGGGAACGAGATCACCGACGGGAACAGACCGCTGAGCAAGCGGGACACGACGACGGCCAAGCCGGCCGACACCGCCGACAGCACGAAGGCCTGCACGACCAGCGTGCCCACCAGGTCGGCCGAGGCCGTGCCGAAGGCCTTGAACACGGCGAAGTCACGGGACCGCTCCAGGGCCGAGACGTACAACACCGACCCGACGATCGCTGCGGCGACGATCCACAGGAAGAAGCGCAGCAGGTCGATGGTGGTGATGGCGTTGGCCAAAGGGCGCTTGAGGTCGGCCTTGGCCTGGCTGACATCGAGCGCCCGCAAACCCTGAGGCAGTGAGCCCGGCCTGCCGGTCGCCACCACGGCCGTCGCCGCAGGGGCACCGCCGAACACGAGGGCCTGGGCGTCGGCGATGGTGACGAACATGGTGGGCAGGCCGGCCCAGACGCTGACGCCGTCGACCAGGCCCACGACCGTGAAGTCTCTGCCGCCCAGTCGGACCCGGTCACCGATCTTGCGGCCGGCGCGGGAGTCGAGCACGGTTTCACCGCTGGCCTGCGGGGCACGACCGTGGCGAACCGCAGGGATGCCCAGACCGCCGGGCCGGGTCCCGATCAGGTAGACGTCGGTCACCGGGGCCGACTCGATGGCGTGGCGGACGCCGACGATCGGGTCAGCCCGCCGGACGCCTGGAGCGGCAGCCACGACCTCGGCGACGTCGTCGTCGAGTTGGGAGACCGTCGTGAACGGGCCGCTCACCCCTTCGCGGACCACGAACACGTCGCCGCCCATGGCCTTGACCGTCCGGGCCGTCTCGACGTCGATGCCGTCCCGGAACCCGGACAGGAGCAGCGTGAGGGCCAGCACCAGGGTGATGGCGCCGACGGCAATGACGAACCGCCGACGCCGCCACCCGAGGTCACGACGGCTGGCCAGCCAGACGAGCGAGCTCACCACGGTTCGACCCAGCTACCGCTGAGGTACGACACGAAGTCGACGGTACAAGCCAACTGCTGGCCATGCTCGTTGGGCGTCACGTGGGCACCGGTCCTCACCTACGCTCGGCGGATGGACGGGAACGGGATTCGTCAGCTCCTGGGAACAGGCCGCCCGGTGCTCATGCCGGGGGTCTGGGACGCCCTGTCGGCACGCCTGGCCGCCGGCGCCGGCCACGAGGTCGTCTTCCTGTCGGGTTACGCCACCGCCGCGACACTCCTGGGCCTACCCGATTTCGGGTACCTGACCCAGGCGGAGATCTCCGAGGTGGCCCGCCGGGTGTGCGGGCGCGTTCCCGAGACCGCAGTCGTGGTCGACGGCGACACCGGCCACGGCAACGCCCTCAACACCATCCGCACGGTGAAGCTGTTCGAAGCGGCCGGCGCCGCGGGGATCTTCCTCGAGGACCAGGTGTGGCCCAAGAAGTGCGGGCACATGGCCGGCAAGCTCGTGGTGCCGCGAGAGGAATGGCTCGCCAAGCTGGCCGCGGCCGTCGAGCACCGTCGCAACCTGTTCGTGGTGGCCCGTACCGATGCCCGTGCCGCCGTCGGCCTGGATGAGGCCATCGAGCGGGCGCGGGCCGCAGTCGACCTCGGGGTCGACGCGATCTTCGTCGAGGCGCCGGCGTCGGTGAGCGAGCTGGAGGCGGTGGCGGCGGCCACGCCCGGGATCGTCCGGGTGGCCAACATGATCGAGGCCGGGCGCACTCCGCTGCTCACCCCCACCGAGTTGTCGGACCTGGGCTACAACCTCATCGTCTCCCCCTTGACCGGGCTCTTCGCCGTGGCCCGGGCCCTGGCCCAGGCCTACGGGATCCTCGCCGAGGAAGGCACGCTGCGCGACCACCTCGACCTGGTCACCACCTTCGACGAGTTCAACAAGGTGGTCGACCTCGACACCCACTATGAGTTGGAGGCCCGCTACCGTACGGGCGGCTCGACAGGCGGGTGACACGGGGACGCCGCCGGGGGCTCCACTCGATGTCGTCGCTGCGCCCACTGCATCGCCGTGACTTCGCCCTGCTGTGGAGCGCCGCCCTGGTGTCCAACATCGGCTCCTGGATGCAGACCGTGGCCGTGGGCGTGCTGGTCACGGCGAAGACCCATCAGGCGGGCTGGACGGGACTGGCGGCGGCGGCGGCGTTCCTGCCCATCGGCCTGCTCTCGCCGGTGGGGGGTGCCATGGCCGATCGGGTCGATCGTCGCCGCTGGCTCCAGGTCACCACCGTCGGCGAGACCGCCTTTGCCTCTGTGCTGGCCATGCTCGCCATCACCGGCCACGCCACGCCTCTGGCCGTGATCTTCGTGGTCCTCGGTGGAGGCACGGCGGCGGCACTCGGGTTCCCCGCCTACCAGGCCATCCTCCCCGACCTGGTGCCCCGTGAAGACCTGCTCGCCGCCATGTCGTTGTCGTCGACCCAGTACAACCTGGGCCGGGTGGTGGGGCCGGCGCTGGCCGGCGTCGTGCTGGCCATCGGTTCGTACACGTTGGCCTTTGCCCTCAACGCCGCGTCGTTCGGGGCGGTCTTGGTGGCCCTCGTCTTCGTCAGGATCCCCCCGCCGATGCCCGACACCGAGGGCGGCACCCTCCGGGCCCGCATCGCCACGGGCATCCGAGCGGCGGCGGCAGAACCGGGCTGCCGTCTGGCCATCATCGCCATCGCCGTCACCGCGTTCCTCGTGTCCCCGTTCATCGCCCTCATCCCCGCCGTGGCCCTGAAGCTGTTCGACCATGAGGACACCGGCACGGCGATCCTGGTGACGGCCCAGGGGGTCGGCGCGGTCGTGGGCGCGCTGGCCCTTGCTCCGATGGCCCGCCGCTTCGGCCGCCGCCGGGCCCTTCAGACCAGCTTCGTGGCCGTCGCCGTCGCCGTGGTGGTGTATGCCGCGGCGCCGTCGCTGCCCCTGGCCGCGGTCGCCCTGGTGATCGTCGGCGCCACCTACATCAGTGTGTTGTCCGGACTGGGAACCGTGGTGCAACTCCGGGCCCCCCGGGCCTACCGGGCCCGGATCCTGAGCCTCTACATGGTGGCTCTCGGGACCGTCTACCCCCTGGGGGCGGTCTTCCAGGGCGTGCTCGACGACCGCTTCGGCATCCGCGTCGTGACGGCGGGGTGCGCCCTGGTCTTCATCGCCCTGGTGCTGGCCGTGCGGTTCCTGCGACCTCAGCTCACTTCGGCGTTCGACGATCCCGTCGATGAGCCCGGCAGCGACGAGGACGACGACGGACGCGACCAGGGCGACGTTATCCCCCCGACGCCCGCCGGCACGGCCATCTAGAAAACGCAACCGTCTTCTGTGACCAACACGCTGACCCGACCGGGTCAGTGAGAGTTGCGACTGCCTCAGCCGGGGCGGAACACCGGGAGGCCGTCGGCATCGTCGGATATGGCGGAGGCGCCGAATGCCGCCGCCACCGCGTTCCACCGGTCGCGGTCCCAGCCGCCGATGGCCTCGGCCACGGTGCCGTCGGGCTCCACGAGGAACAATGTCGGCACGGTCGAGATGCCGTAGGCATCGGAGACGACGTACGGGGACGCCTCGCTCACGGTCTGCACCCGTTGACCCTCCTCCGTGGCGTAGCGCTGCAGGGCGGCGGATGGATCCTCGCCGACGGCCACCACCCGGGCACCACCTTCGGCCAGCGCCGTCAACTTGGGGGCAACCATCTTGCAGACCGGGCAGGTCACCTTGAAGAACGCCACGACGGTCCGACCGCCATGCCACGGATCGGTGACCGCCTCCCCGGTCATGGCGTCGGGAAGGGTGAACGAGGGAGCGGTGGTCCCGGCGGCGATCACGCCGGGCGCCCGGCGACGGCGGGGGATGTTGTCGTCATGGGATGGGATCGTAGGCTGTGCCGACAGGAGCTACTTCTCGCGGCGGACCAACCAGCGCAGGCGCTTGGCTCCCTCGAACGCCGCCTCGGCCGCCAGCTGGCCGATGCTGGTCGACAGGGTGGGGTACACATGGATCAACCCGGCCACGTCGCCGAAGCTCAGTCCCTTGCTGATGACCAGCGCCAGCTCGTGGATCATCTCCCCCGCCGCCGGCGCCAGGATGTGGGCACCCACGACCCGCTTGTCGTGGGTAACGATGATGATGGCGCCTTCGCTCGCCCCGTCGGCCCGGGCCCGATCGGAATGGCTCAGGTCCATCCGCCACACGCCGACGGCGTCACCCCATCGCTTCCTGGCCTCGGCCACGGTGGCACCGGCGTGCGCCAGCTCGGGGTCGGTGAACGTGCACCACGGAACGAAGTCGGTGACCGTGCCCTTGCCCGGGAAGAACATGTCCCGGATCGCCCGAACACCCTCGTACGCGGCCGAATGGGTGAACATGAAGCGCCCGGCCATGTTACCGGCCGCATAGACCGACGAGACGGTGGTGCGCATGCGCTGGTCGACCACCACCCCCTTGGGCCCCAGCTCGATGCCGACCTCGGCCAGGCCCAGGCCTTCGATGTTCGGGCGTCGGCCTACGGCCACCATCAGCTCCTCCGCATCCCATCGTGCGGCCTCGCCGTTCTCGGTGCCGTGCACGACCTTGCGGCCGTTCTCCACGGTGACCCGTTGGGTCTCCACGTTCAGCCGCAGGTCGACCCCCTCGTCGCGCAGCTTGCGGGTGAGCACGGCCACCAGGTCGGGCTCGTCGCGAGGAAGGATCCCCGGGCCCCGCTGCAGGACGGTGACGGCGATGCCCAGGCGGGTGAACCCCTGGGCCATCTCGATGGCGATGGGTCCGCCGCCGATCATGACCACGCTGGCCGGCCCCCGCTCCAGCTCGAAGACGTTCTCGCTGGTGATGAACCCGGCGTCGACCAGTCCCTCGATGGGAGGCACCACCGGTCCGCTGCCGGTGCACAGCAGGACGAATCGCGTGTCGAGGTCGGTCACCGAACCGTCGTCGGCCGTCACCCGCACGGTGTGGGGGCCGGCCAGGGCGGCCGTTCCGGCGATGATCTCAACACCCATACCGCGGTAGCGGTCGGGGTCGTCGTCGGTGGACGCCACCTCCTGCTGCACGGCACGGATCCGCTTCCACACCAGCGACGTGTCGATCTCGGGATCGACCGACGGCAGCCCCCATTTGTCGGCCACGCGCATGGTGTGGGCGGCCTTGGCCGACGCCAGCAGGGCCTTGCTCGGAACGCAGCCCGTCCATAGGCAGTCGCCGCCGACCCGGCCCCGCTCCACGACGGCGACCCGAAGGTCGAGGCTGGCCGCGAACTCCGCCGCCACCATGCCCCCCGAACCCATCCCGACGATGACCACGTCGTGTCGAGCCATGGCTTCCCCCTTCTTCGCCGGTGCGGCGAAACTGTAGATCGCGCCAGCCGCTTCTGCCCGTCGACCGGCGAGGTCCGCTCGCGGCGCCCTGCCCGTACGATCGAACCCGTGGGCAATCCCAACACCGGTGTCACCGATGCCATCCTCGCGGTCGGCGCAGTCCTGGCCCTCGTCGCCCTGGTTCGTTCCTGGCGGTCGTTCCTCGACGCCGACTTCACCGCCTCCGACCGCCGGGTGGCCATGCAGGTCGCCGTGTTCCTCGTTCCTCCCGTGGTGGTGCTGCTCCACGAGCTGGGCCACGCGGCGGCGACGGTAGCCGTCGGTGGCCACGTTGCCGCCTTCCACTACGGCCTGTTCGAGGGCTCGGTGAACTTCACGGGCGACCTGACGAACGGCCAGGTGTGGTTCATCGCCCTGGCCGGCAACCTCGTCAGCATCGGCATCGGCTTGGGCATGGTGCTCGTCGGCGGGCTGCTGGGCGGGATACGCCGGTCCCTGCGCTATCTCCTCATCGTCGGGGGCCTGATCGAGGCCGTCTTCGGCCTCATCGGGTACCCGTTGCTGTCGGAGACGGCCCGGTTCGGCGATTGGCTCCTCATCTACGACTTCCGCGCCACCCCTGTACTCAGCTGGGCCACGCTCGTCGTCCATATCGCCGTGGTGGTAGGCCTCTGGCATTGGTGGCGCACGAGGCTGCGCCGAACGCTGTTCGGCATCACCTACGGCGAGGAGGCTCGACTGGACGCGCTGTCGGCGGCGGTGCGTCAGGCTCCGGCCGACCTCGAGCCGCGTATCGCCCTGGCGAACCTGTTCGCCGGATACGGCGATCTCAAGCTGGCTGATGCCACCCTCGACGAGGGCCTGCCCATCGCAACCGACCCGGCCCGGCTCCAGCTGGCCCGGGCCCGCCTGGCGATATACGAGGACAAGTGGACCCAGGCGCTGCTGGCCACCCAGGCAGGGCTGGCGGCCCTCGACGCCGGGGGGGCAGCCGCCGACGGCTACGCCGTCGCCCAGCAGCTGTGGGCCAACCAGGGCGTTGCCCTCACCCAGCTGGGGCGGTCGAGCCTGGCCCTCGGCGCGTTCGACCGCGTAGACGACGCCCTCATCGCCGACCCGAGGGTTCGTTACTGCCGGGGCATGGCCCGCCTCGACTCGGGCCATGTCGACGGCGGACGTGCCGACCTGTCGGCTGTGGCGGCGGCACGCCCCGTGAGCGTTCCCGGTGACGACCTGTTGCGGCTCTGGGCTCAGGCTCGCCTGGCCGGCCGGGAACCCGACCCCCCCGACGACAGCGACCGCCCGGCATGGGCCCGCCGGCGCCAATCGCCGCCGGCGCCGATTGCCGGCGTGTAGTGGGGGACTACTGATGGTGCGGATCTGCTTCGTGTGCCTCGGCAACATCTGCCGGTCGCCCACGGCGGAAGGCGTCATGGACCATCTCGTGCGGGAACGGGGCCTGGCCGACCACATCGTCGTCGACAGCGCCGGGACGAGTGCGTTCCAGGTCGGCAACCCGCCCGATGAACGTTCCGCCGCCGAGGCCCGCATCCGGGGCATCAACCTCTCCGGTCGCGCCCGCCAGTTCCGGCCGGGCGACTTCGCCGAGTTCGACCTCGTCGTGGCCATGGACCGCCACAACCTGGGCGATCTGCGGCAGCTCGCGGCCGAGCCCGCTCTCGGGGAACGAGTCGTCCTCCTGCGCAGCTTCGACCCGGAGAACACCGGGGAACGGAGACAGCTCGACGTGCCCGATCCCTACATCGGTGGTGTCAACGGCTTCGCCACCGTGTACGACCTGGTCGAACCAGCCTGCCGTGGCTTGCTCGACCATGTGGTGATTCAGTACGGCTTGGCTTGAACCGCCGCTTCTTGGCGCCCTCATCACCTCATGGCGTCGATGAGCGCGCCGGGAACGCCGAGAAGGATCAGCCGGCGGGGCCGATCACCGGGAAACCCTGGATGAGCGGCTCGAGCTCGGCGGCGGTGACCACATTGTCGAACCGGGCGACAATCTTGCCGTCGGCCCCGATGACGAACACCCACGGCTCGCTCAGGTCGTCGTCGCGATAGAGCCAGTCGGCCGCCGCCGTGTTCAGCCGGTCGGCGATGTTCTCGGCCTCGAAGTTCTTGAAGATCTCCACGTGGATGAAGCTGGCCCGGTCGGCGTTGGCTTTGGCCAAGCCCTCGACCAGGTCGGTGACGGGCCCGCAGAAGCGACTCACGCAGTAGACAGGCGTGGCGAACACGACGACGGCGGGACGCTTGGCCGCCAGGGCGGCAGCGATCGTGGTGCTGTGCAGCTCGGGATCGGGGACTTCGCCACTCGTTCCGGCCCGGGAGTCGATGGCCGCTTTGGGCACGTCGGTGGAGGCCATGGTGAGGTTGGTGGTGTCGAGGGCGGCGTCGCCGGGGGCGGCCAAGTGGTGGTGGTCCGCGACCGGGAAAGCACCCACCCCCCGCCGCTCCTTGCCGGCGATGCGGGCCGAGATCCCCACCTGCCAGAAGCCGGGACGGTCGAACCCGACCTGGGTGGCATAGACCCCGCGGTCGACGCCGGCGACGACGCGGGGATCAGCCGGTGGCGGCGAGGGCACGGTCGTGCCGGGGATGGGCAGGAACGTGGCCATGGCCGGACCGCCGACGGGCGTCGGGTTCCCGGGCGCCTTACCGGTGCCGAGAAAGTCGAACCGCATGGTGACGGTGCCGAAGCCCACCAGCTGCTGGTCGGCGGTGAGGACCCCGGCGATGAACCGCGCCGGTGGTCCAACCGCCAGGTCGTAACTCGCCACCTGGACGTCAAGCGAATCCTTCCCGCCGGCGGCGGACCCCTTCGACCCGCCCGACGAGCAGGCGGCCACCGCTCCACCCAGGAGCACGGCACCCAGCATCACGGTGGCCAACCGGTTGTGGCCGGAACGCCGGTGCCGGGCCGCGCGAGTCGTGGGCGATCTCACGGGCAGGGGATCGCAGGAATGGCCAACCGTTCCAGGACCTGGTGGGTCACGTCGATGAGGTGATCGAGGTCGGCGGCCAAGGTGGCCGCAAGGGTTTGGGCGTTCACGTCCGCCTCGACTGCTTCTTTGGCCTCGAGCAGGCGCGCAGCGAGGCCGCGATCGAGAGACTCCAACGTCCGGGCGAGAGTGTGCAGGGCTTCGTGGGGCCGATCGTAGAAGGTGGCACGCACCGACTTGGGGTCGGTGTCGGCCTGGGACCGGGCCAGACAGAGGCCCTCGACGGCCAGCACCAGCGGCGGCACCCCGACGGTCGAGGTGGTGCTGTGGGGCGCCTTGCCTGCCGGGCGCGAGCCACCGCTGCCACTACAGGCCGACGCGACCAGGGCCAGAGCCACAGTCACAACCACGACGGCGGCACGGGTACCCCGTCGGCTCACCAGCCCGCCGCAGTCCGCCGGAGGACGCGCAGCGAACCCCGCCCGAGCTCGGGTACCTCGACGAAGGCGCCCGAGGCAAGGGCCCGGCCCAAGATCTCGTACGGCGCCGGGCCACCGTCGGTGGGATCGGCGAACACGTCGTGGATGGCCAGCAGGCCGCCCTCGGCCACGCGCGGCGCCCACCCCTCGTAGTCGGCGTGGGCGGGCCCGGCCCCGTGGCCGCCGTCGATGAAGACCATCCCGAGATCGGTCCGCCAATGAGCGGCGACCAGCGCCGACTCACCTACCACCAGCACGACGCTGTCCTCGAGGCCGGCGCGCTCGATCGTGCGCCGAAGAAACGGGAGAGTGTCGGTGCGGCCGGTCGCCGGGTCGACCACGGCCGGGTCGTGGTGGTCCCAGCCCGGTTGCAGCTCCTCGGACCCCCGATGATGGTCGACGGTGAAGCACACCGTCGACGCCTCCCGGGCGGCGGCGCCCAACCAGACGGTGGACTTCCCGCAGTACGAACCGATCTCCACGACGGGGCCTACCGCCGCACCGATCCGGGCCGCCTCGAAGAGGGCGGCGGCCTCGTCGTCGGGCATGAACCCCCGGACATCGCCGGCCACCGACGAGACGTCGTCGCAGGTGTCGGCTGGCGGCGACCAGCTCACCGGATTCAGGCCTTGTCAATGACGCCGGCGGCGTCGAAGGTGGCCATCTCCCGCAGCACCCGGGCCGACGCCTGGAGCAGGGGGAGAGCCAGGCAGGCGCCGGTGCCCTCGCCCAGGCGCAGGCCCAGGTCGAGCAGCGGCTCGAAACCCAGATGGGCCAGTGCGGCAGTGGCGCCAGGTTCGGTGGAGCGATGGCCGGCCACGCAGTAGGACACGGCCCCCGGAGCAAGGGCCGCGGCCACCAGAACCCCGGCCAGGGCGATCACACCGTCGACCACCAGCGGGACCCTGGCCGCAGCTGCCCCTACGACGAACCCGGCCAGGGCGGCGATCTCCAGCCCGCCGATCGACGCCAGCACGGCCAGCGGATCGGTCACCCCGCCCGGGCCCGCCACCCCGCTCGGGCCAGGGGCGAGGGTGCCGTCGGATCGGGCTCGGGCCAACCCCGCCTCCACCACTGCGATCTTGCGGGCCAGTGTGGCGTCGTCGACGCCGGTGCCCCGACCGGTGACCTCGAGCGGCGCCAGACCGGTGAACACCGAGATAAGGGCGGCTGACGGCGTGGTGTTGGCGATACCCATGTCGCCGGTGAGCAGGCACCGGGCTCCCCCGGCAACTGCATCGGCGGCCGCCTCCACCCCCACGTCGAGAGCGCGACGAGCCTCGGCCACCGACATTGCGGGTTCCACGGCCAGATTGGCCGTGCCCGCCCGCACCTTGCGATCGACGAGTCCCGGCGCACACTCGAGTGGGCTGGCGACACCGACGTCGACCACGACCACGGTGGCGCCGGCCTGGCGGGCCAAGACGTTGATGGCCGCTCCCCCGGCACAGAAATTGGCCACCATCTGGGCAGTGACCTCCTGGGGCCAGGGCGACACGCCCTCGGCCAACACCCCGTGGTCGGCGGCGAAGACGACGACGGTGGCCGGCTCGGGCAGCGGCGGCGGCGACACACCGGCCATGGCCGCCAAGAGGATCCCGGCGTCCTCCAGGCGTCCCAGCGAACCCCTTGGCTTGGTGAGGCGGCGGTGATGAGCCGCAGCCTCGGCGCCGGCGGCCTGGTCGAGAGGGGCGATGGCCGCGACGGCCTCGTCGAATCGAGTTGTGCTCACGGGGACCCGCTCAGGTTGGGAGGCCGGTGCGGCCGTCGAGCGCCGGGGGCAGGGCCTCGGGCTTGTGGGCGAACAGCACCTTGTTGAGCACCACGAATTTGGCCACCCACAGCACACCGAACGCAGCCAGCCCGGCCATCATGACGATGAAGGTGCGCAGGAGATGGATCTCGGTGACCTCGTCGGCGATCGTCTTGGCGAAGTCGGTGGCCCAGGTGGAGAAAATCAGGCCGAGCAGGGCCATGCCCCAGAAGGGCACCACCTCCTTCATGAAATGCGACCGACCGCTCTTGCCCCAGGCCCACTTCCGGTTGAGGTAGTAGGACGGGATGGCGGACACGCCCACGGCGAAAATGTTGGCGCTGCGCGCCGTCTGCCAGTGGAGCAGCCCGAGAGTGACGAACAACAGGATCTCGTAGACGATCACCGAGACCACCGAAACCATGCTGTAGCGGACGAACTTCTTGCCCTCGGGGGCGCGCGCCCAAGTGAGCAGCCCCTTGGGCGTGAGATCCATGATCCGATGGTAACCGGGCCGGGGCCCGACTCCCGGTAGCCGGGGCTACGGTCAAGGCATGAGGGACCCGAGAAGATGAGCCAGGGAAGCACCGTCGAGGCACTCACGCTGGCGGTGGCGGCCAAGGTGCCCGTTTTGTTGTGGGGAGCCCCCGGAACCGGCAAGACGTCGGCCATCACTGCCATGGCCGACGCCATGGGATGGCCCATCGAGACAGTGATCGCCGCCATCCGGGAACCCTCCGACTTCGCCGGCCTGCCCATCGTGCGCGAGGCCGAGGTGGAGATGGCTCCCCCCCGCTGGGCCCAGCGCCTGGCCGTCGCCGGCCGGGGCCTGCTCTTCCTCGACGAGATCTCCACCGCCCCGCCCGCCGTCCAGGCCGCCCTGCTCAGGGTCGTGCTCGAGCGGGTCGTGGGCGATCTGGCCCTGCCCGACGATGTCGTGGTGGTCGCCGCCGCCAACCCGCCCGAGCAGGCCGCCGACGGATGGGACCTGGCCGCTCCCCTGGCCAACCGGTTCTGCCACCTCGACTGGGTCGTCGATCCCTCGGCCCTGGCCCAGGGCCTGGCCGGAGGATGGGAAGCGCCCGAGGTGCCCAACCTGCCCGACGGGTGGGAGGCGGGTGTCTCGGCCACCCGGGGCGTGATCTCGGCGTTCATCACCGTGCGGCCAGGCCTGGCCCTCGACCTGCCCACCGATGCCGCCCGGTCCGGGCGGGGCTGGCCCAGCCCCCGCACCTGGGACATGGTGGCCCGGCTGTGGACGGCGGCCCGGGCCGCCGAGGCCTCCACCGAGGCCGAGACCGCCCTCATCACCGGTGCGGTGGGCGACGGCGCCGGTATCGAGCTGTTGATGTGGGAGATGGAGATGGACCTCCCCGATCCGGAGGAGGTGCTGGCCGACCCCGACTCGTTCCAGGTGCCCGAGCGAGGCGACCGCGCCTACGCCGTCCTGTCGTCGGTGGCCGCGGCGGTGTCCTCCAACCCCACCGTCGACCGCTGGCTGGCGGGCTGGCGGGTGCTGGGCAAGGCGGGCGAGGACGCACCCGACGTGGCCGCAGTGCCGGCGCGTGTGCTCGCCCAGTGTCGCCCCAAGGGCGCTCCCGCCCCGCCCGAGGCCAAGCTCTTCGCCCCCCTCTTCAAAGGCGCCGGCTGGGTGTGAGGCTCGCCCGCTGATGGCCGTCGAGGTCGACAGTGCGAAGTTGGTGCTGGCCCGGCTGTGGGCGGTGGGGCGGCACCCGTACCTGGCCGCGGCGATCTTCGCCTCGCCGGTCATCGCCGCGCCGGGACTGGGCAAGGTGGCGGTCGACGAGTCGTGGCGCCTTTACGTCGACCCCGACCTGGTGGCCCAGTGGAGCGTGGAGATCCTGGGCAGCCTGCTCGTCCACCACGCCGGCCACCTGGTGCGCGACCACGCCGGGCGGGCCCGCAACCTGGGCGTGTCGCGCCACAACTCCAAGGACTGGGCTCTGGCCGCCGACGCCGAGATCAACGACGACCTCATCGGCACCGGCTTGCGCCTGCCCGACAGCCGGGTCGTCCCCCAGGAGCTGGGCTGGTCGCCCGGGCGCCTGGCCGAGGAGTACTTCCACACCGAGCACCTGGAGACCGAGAACGAGCCCGACTGCGGGAGTGGCTCGGACAGCGAGACCCGCGACTGGGAGATGGGCGG
>JBBRXY010000012.1:0-53920 GCA_038238185.1 Acidimicrobiales bacterium | reverse complement strand
TGGATCTCCAGGGCCCCGAGAAACGGGGCGTCGCCGGCCAGGAAGGCCACGTCGCCGCCGCCCATGGTTCGGCACACGACCATCTCGGCGTCACCGGAGTAGAGGATGCGCTCGGGCGAGACCAGCTCGACGTTCATGGCCATGCTCAGGCGGCCTCGTCCTCGTCGTCGTCCTTGTCCTCCTTGGACAGCGTCTTGGCCTTCTCCCGCACGCTGTCGACCCCGCCGACGTTGAAGAACGCCTGCTCGGGCAGGTCGTCGAGCTCGCCGTCGACCAGGGCCTCGAACGACGCCACCGTCTCCTCCACCGACACGGTGACGCCGGGGATGCCGGTGAACTGCTCACCCACGAAGAAGGGCTGGGAGAGGAACTTCTCCACCTTGCGGGCCCGCTGCACGGTGAGCTTGTCCTCCTCGGAGAGCTCGTCGACTCCGAGGATGGCGATGATGTCCTGGAGCTCGCTGTAGCGCTGGAGGGTTTCTTGCACCCGGCGGGCCACCTGGTAGTGGTGCTCGCCGACCACCTCGGGGGCGAGGATGCGGGACGTGGACGCCAGCGGGTCCACGGCCGGGTAGATGCCCCGGGAGGCGATGTCACGGGACAGCTCGGTGGTGGCGTCGAGGTGGGTGAACGTGGTGAACGGAGCGGGGTCGGTGTAGTCGTCGGCGGGCACGTACACGGCCTGGACCGAGGTGATCGACCGGCCCTTGGTGGACGTGATGCGCTCCTGCAGCTCGCCCATCTCGTCGGCCAGGGTGGGCTGGTACCCCACAGCGGAGGGCATGCGGCCCAGCAGGGTGGACACCTCGGAGCCGGCCTGGACGAAGCGGAAGATGTTGTCGACGAACAGGAGGACGTCCTGGTTCTCCTCGTCACGGAAGTACTCGGCCATGGTGAGGGCGGACAGGGCCACACGAAGGCGGACGCCCGGCGGCTCGTCCATCTGCCCGAAGACCAGGGCGGCCTTCGCCATGACGCCCGACTCCTGCATCTCCAGCCAGAGGTCGTTGCCCTCGCGGGTGCGCTCGCCCACGCCGGCGAACACCGACACGCCACCGTGCTCCTCGGCCACCCGGTGGATCATCTCCTGGATGATGACGGTCTTGCCCACACCCGCTCCGCCGAACAGGCCGATCTTGCCGCCCTTCACGTAGGGGGCCAGCAGGTCGATCACCTTGATCCCCGTCTCGAACATCTCCGACCGGGGCTCCAGCTCGGAGAACGGCGGGGGCGGACGGTGGATGTCCCAGTAGTCCTTGATACCGTCGACCGCCTTACCGCCGGTGTCGAGGGGCTCGCCGATCACGTTGAACACGTGACCCAGCACGCCGGGGCCGACGGGAACGGTGATGCCATGGCCCAGGTTGCGCACGGGCGTGCCGCGCTGCAAGCCGTCGGTGGGCTTCATGCAGATGGCCCGGACCCGGTTCTCACCGATGTGCTGGGCCACCTCGGCCATGATCTCGACCTTGTTGCCCTCCAGCTCCACCGACATCGACAGGGCGCCGTTGATCTCGGGGAGGGCGTCGGGGGGGAACTCCACGTCGACCACGGGCCCGGCGATTGCCATGATGCGCCCGTCCTTGGCGGCCGGCGAGCCACCACCGCTCGCGGACTGGGCGGCCGGACCGGGGGCCGCCTGACCCACGGGGGCGTCGGTGGCCGGACTGGTGATGACGGGGGGTGTCGTATCGCTCATCGCTGGGACTCCTTCACTGGCGGAGCGCCTCGGCTCCGCCGACGACTTCCATGATCTCGGTGGTGATGCCCGCCTGGCGAATCTTGTTGGCCTGCACGCCGAGCGTCTTGATCATGTCCTCGGCGTTGTCGGTGGCCGATTTCATGGCTCGCTGGCGGGCGGCCTGTTCGCTGGCCGACGCATCAAGCATGGCCGCGAAGACCCGGGACTCCACGTACCGGGGCAGGAGAAGCTCGAGGATGCCCTCGGCCGACGGCTCGAACTCGTAGTCGGCCTTGGGCCCGTCGGCAGCCAGGTCCTCGATCTCGCCCTTCTCGAGGGGCAGGAGCCGGGCGTTGGTCACCTTCTGTGACCCGGCCGAGAGGAACCGGGTGTAGACGACCTGTACCTGGTCGACCTCACCCTCGCTGTAGCGCTCGATCAGGCCGCCGGCCACCTTGCGGGCGTCTTCGTAGGTGGGCTGCTCGGTGAAACCCGAGTTGGCCTCGTCGATGCGGTACCCGCGGTAGCGGAAGTACCCCTCGGCCTTGCGGCCGGACAGAGACAGCGAGTACTCCTGGCCGTTCTTCTGATCGGCCTGGAGGGCCCGGTCGGCGGTACGCAGGACCGTGGTGTTGTACGCCCCGGCCAGGCCTCGATCGGCAGCGAGGACGATGTAGCCCACCGTCTGGACCTCGCGCTCTTTGAGCAGAGGATGGTCGAGACCCACGCCCGACGCAGCCAGTTGGCGCAGCACCTCGGTGATCTGCTCGGAGTAGGGGCGAGCGGCAGCCACCCGCTGCTGGGCCTTGACGATACGGCTGGCCGCGATCATCTCCATGGCCCCGGTGATCTTCTTGGTCGACTGAACGCTCTTGATGCGGCGCCGGAGCTGGCGCTCCTGCCCGCTAGCCATGTCGCCCTCGGCACGGCAGGCGCATCAGCTCTTGTCCTCGCCCTTCGCGTCCTTCTTGTCGGTGTCGGAGCCGGAGGGCGCGAAGCGCTCGATGAAGCCATCGATTGCTTCCCTCAGCTTCTGCTCCTCGGGCAGCTTGCCGCTCTTGGAGATCTCACTCAGAAGGTCGCTGTAGCGACTGCGGAACTCCTCGAGCAGCTCGGACTCGAAGCGGGCGACATCCTCGGTCTGGATGTCGTCGAGGAAGCCTTTGGTGCCGGCGAAGATGGACACGACCTGCTCCTCGACCGGCATCGGGGAGTGCAGCCCCTGCTTGAGCAGCTCGGTGAGCTTGTACCCGCGATCGAGCTGGGCCTGGGACGTCTTGTCGAGCTCGGAGCCGAAGCTGGCGAACGACTCCAGCTCCCGGAACTGGGCCAGGTCGAGCTTGAGCGTGCCCGCCACCGCCTTCATGGCCTTGATCTGGGCGCTACCGCCCACCCGGGACACGGAGATGCCCACGTCGATGGCGGGACGGACCCCGGAGCGGAACAGGTCGGTCTGGAGGTAGATCTGGCCGTCGGTGATGGAGATGACGTTGGTCGGGATGTAGGCCGACACGTCGCCCTCTTTGGTCTCGATCACGGGCAGAGCGGTGAGCGATCCCCCGCCGAGCTCATCGGACAGCTTGGCCGAGCGCTCGAGGAGCCGGCTGTGGAGGTAGAAGACGTCACCGGGGTAGGCCTCACGGCCCGGGGGCCGGCGCAGGAGGAGGGAGAGCTGGCGATAGGCCTCGGCCTGCTTGGACAGGTCGTCGTAGACGATGAGGGCGTGCTCGCCGTTCTCCATCCAGTGGGTGCCCATCGCCGAGCCCGAGTAGGGCGCCAGGTACTTGAAGGGGGCGGGGTCGGCGGCGGGGGCGCTGACGACGACGGTGTAGTCCATGGCCCCGGCCTCTTCGAGGGTGGCCACCACCTCGGCCACGGTGGAACCCTTCTGGCCGATGGCGACGTAGATGCACTTCACCCCCTGGCCCTTCTGGTTGATGATGGTGTCGACGGCCACGGCGGTCTTGCCCGTCTTGCGGTCGCCGATGATCAGCTCACGCTGGCCCCGACCGATGGGCGTCATGGCGTCGATCGACTTGATGCCGGTCTGGAGGGGCTGCTTCACGGGCTGGCGCTGGATGATGCCGGGTGCCTGCACCTCGAGGCGGCGGCTCTCGCTGGTGTTGATCGGGCCCCTACCGTCGATGGGCTGGCCCAGGGAGTCGACCACCCGGCCGAGCAGGGCGTCGCCAACCGGCACCGACAGGATGCGCCCGGTGGCCGTGGCCGACTGCCCCTCTTCGATGTGCTCGACGCTGCCCAGCACCACCGCGCCGATCGAGCCCTCGTCGAGGTTGAGCGCCAGTCCGAGGGTGCCGCCCTCGAACTCCAGCAACTCGTTGACCGCGGTGTTGGGCAAACCGGAGATACGAGCGATGCCATCGCCGACCTCGGTGATGCGCCCGACCTGCTGCTTCTCCAGGCTCGGGGCGAAGCCGTCGAGCCGCTTGCGCAGAACCGCAGCGATGTCGTCGGACGAGATGGTCATCTGGTCGGTCATGGGTCTCCCTAGCGGGGCTACAGGCTCTCGCGCAGCAGTTCGAGGCGGTGGCGGACGGTGCCGTCGATCACGGTGTCGCCCACCCGGGCGGAAAGGCCACCGAGCACGGTGGGGTCGACGACAACCTTGACCTCGACCTGCTTGCCCAGGTTCGAGGAAAGGGCATGAGCCAGGCGGCGACGCTGGTCGTCGTCGAGGGGAATGGCGGAGCGCACCTCGGCGACTACGTGGCGGCGGGCAGCGGCCGCTCGCTCCACCACCAGATCGATGATGGCCGGCAGCTCACGTGCCCGGCCGGCAGCCACGACGAAGCCCACCAGGCTGGCGGTGAGAGGCAGGGCCCGCCCCCCGAGGAGGTCTTCGACCATGCCCTGGCGCCGCTCGGGGGGCAGCCCGGCGTCGGTGATGGTCGTCCGCAGCTGGTCCGAGCCTTCCAGCACCCGGGCGAAACGGAAGAGCTGATCCTCGACCTCGTCGAGGACGCCCTCGGCCTGGGCCACCTCGAAGATGGCGCTGGCGTACCCCTCGACGACCCCGTCGCTCAATTCGCTGACTCGGTCTGGCGGATGAAGGTCTCGATCAGGGCCAGATTGGTCTGGCGGTCGAGGCTGCGCTCCACGACCTTCTCGGCCAGGTCGACCGACAGCGTGGCGACCCGCGACTGGAGGTCGGCCTTGGCTCGCTCGACCTGGGCGGCGATGTCCTCCTGGGCCCGGGCCTTGACATCGGCCACCTCGGCCTCGGCCTGGTGCTTGAGGTCCTGGCGGAGCTTGTCGGCGGCCTGGCGGGCCTCCTCGATGATGCGGGCCCCCTCGCTCTTGGCGTCGGCGAGCTGCCGGCGGTAGTCGTCGAGGATCTGCTGGGCCTCCGAGCGCGTGCTCTCGGCCTCGTCGAGGCTGGACCTGATCTTGTTGGCCCGCGCGTCCATACCCTTCTTGACTCCCGGGTAGGCGAACTTCGCCATCACCCCGAAGAGGACGATGAAGGCGAGGGAACCCCAGATGAGCTCGCTCGTCGCCGGCAGGATGGGGTTCGGGCTCTGCAGGCACGTGGCGGTGTCCGTGCCCGCGCTCAGAGCTTCCTCGAGGCACTTGTCCTCCTCGGTCTTCGTCGCGGCATGGACCGGCCCGGCCAGGCCGATCCCGAGCGCGCCGGCGAGCACGAACCCGGCGAGGACCCGCGACATGAAAGTTCTCCGGGAGCCCACGGTCGCCAACCGACTAACCCTTGAGGAGGAACGTGAGCACGAAGCCGAACAGGGCCAAGGCCTCGGTGAAGGCGATGCCCAGGAACATGGTCGTGCGGACCATACCGGCGGCCTCGGGCTGGCGGGCCATGGCGGTGATGGCGTTGCCGACCACGATGCCGATGCCGATGCCCGGTCCGATGGCGGCGCCGCCGTAGACGATGCCGGCGCCGATGACCTTGAGTCCGGGGGTGATATCGGGATTGCCTCCGGCCGCTTGGGCGAGGATGTTCGGGACTATGTCAAGCAAGGTGCCTCCTAATGCTCGGGATGCATGGCCCCGCCGATGTACACGGCGGTGAGGATGACGAAGATGAACGCCTGGAGACCCGCCACGAGCACCTCGAAGCCGGTGAGAGCCACCAGCAGGGCGAACGGGACGACGAATCCGATGATGGTGGCCGCGAACAGCGCCTCGGTGAGCACCGCGAAGCTCACCAGAAGGAGGTGGCCGGCCAGCATGTTGGCGAAGAGCCGCACGGCAAGGGAGAAGGGGCGCACGAAGATCGTGGACACGAGCTCGATCAGGGCTACCAGCGGCAATAGGAACTTGGGCACTCCGGGGGGGAAGAGCATCGACTTGAAGTAGCCGCCGAGGCCCTGGCTCTTGATGCCGATGTAGTTGAACAGCACCCAGACGATGATGGCCAGGAAGGCGGGAATAGCCATGCGGGCGTTCACGGGCATCTGGATCCCCGGTACGACCTCGAAGACGTTGCAGACGAAGACGAAGAAGAACACGGTGACGAGGAACGGCGTGAAGCCCATGCCCTCGGGCCCGATGGTCTGCAGGATGACGTCGGTCCGGACGAACTCGACACCCGTCTCGATCACGTTCTGCACGCCGGTGGGCACCAGGCTGGTCCTGGCCTTGCGACCGGCGGCGAAGAAGAGACCGAGGACGATGAACACGGCCAGCCACATGAGCAGCACGACCTTGTTGACCTCGAAGGGCGTGCCCTCGAAGAAGAGCGGCTGCCACTCCACCAGCCGGCTGACCGGTGGGAACTCGAGGGCGAAGAGGGGGGTGAGCACGGTTAGCCCTCTCGCTTGGGGGTCAGGGAAGGGAACGCCAGGCTGGCCGACACGTGGCGGGTCTCCCACGTCAACAGCCCGAGGTGGGTGACGAGGAGGCTGATGGCCAGCGACGTCAGGTTGACCCAGTCCAGGTCTTTCACGGCGACGACCACCGCGGTCAGCAGGAGCATCCGGGCCAGGAAGCCGAACAGCGCGGTGGCCATCAGGACTGCCGGCGACACCCGAGCCGCCCATCCCATGAGCAGCGCCGAGATGACGAAGTTGACGAGCACGATGCCGACGGCGAGGGTCGCCGACAGCGCACCGTGGACGCCCCAGATGAGACCGGCAACGAGGACCACGAGGGGAAGGAAGGGTGCACCCCGCCGGATCATGTCGAGCGCCACCTCGCGCTCCACAGGCGGCGTCTCGAGGAGGGTCGCGTTGACGCTCGTCCCCGCGTGGGCCTCAGTGGGGTTCATCCCGCGCGCTCCGATGGGACCTCAGCGGCGGACGGGGTGACGGTGGGGGCGCTGGCGCTGGCGGTCGCGCTCGGGGTCGGGGTCGGGGCCCACGGGCCGGCAGCGTCGTGGGCCTGCATCTTGGCCTCGTAGGCGTACCACATCTTGGCCGACATGCCGACGATGGCGAGCAGGCTCAGAGCCAGCGTGAACAGGGGCGACATCCCCAACCAGCGGTCAAGCCCGTAGCCTCCGAGGCCGAAGAGCAGAGGGGTCATGACCATCTCGAAAGCCATGGCGAGGGCGTTGCCGAACCCCTGATAGGTCAGCCGGCGCGCCAAAAGCTCGGGATCCTCGGGCTGGCCGTCCTGGGACAGCGTGGCCCAGCGCCTCCGTCCGGACTTCTCTTCGCAAAGCTCCAACCGATTGCTCCTGGCAACACTGCGTGGGCGCCACTCGACAGGTTTGCCTCGGCACCAGCGTTTTGTGAATCCGGGCG
Organism: Acidimicrobiales bacterium; assembly: GCA_038238185.1. Lineage (GTDB taxonomy): Bacteria > Actinomycetota > Acidimicrobiia > Acidimicrobiales > AC-14 > DATAQC01. The sequence goes on along the minus strand of JBBRXY010000012.1, from coordinate 46,516 downwards.
CAACTTACGGGACAGCACGCGGAGGCCGCAAACCCGGGCTTCCAGAGGCCGCCGGCGGGGGAGCCGGGGGTGGGGGAGCCGGGGGTGGGGGAGCCGGGGGTGGGGGATGGCGACCCCCGACGACGGGACGGCGGTGGCGCCGCTCGACGGGGGGCGGGGTCCAGGGTGCCTCCTGGTCGAAGACGCCCGCGGGAGGATGCCTGCGCACCATGGGGTGGAAGAACGTGTAGAGGAGAATGCCGAGGCCGGCCACGATGACAGGGACGATGGCGTTGCCCTGGTTGGTGAAGGTGGGCACAAGCACCACCCCCGAGAGCAGGGCCGTCCACGCCCACAGGATCAGCACCGAGCGGCGAGGACCGTGTCCCATCTCCATGAGACGGTGATGCAGGTGGGCCTTGTCGGCCTCCGACACCGAGGCCCGCCGGACCGCCCGGCGCAGGATGGCGAAACCGGTGTCGGCGATGGGCACCCCCAGGATGAAGAAGGGGATGAAGAGGGGGGCGAAGAAGAAGTAGGTCTGCCCGCTGAACTGGTCGGCGGTGCGGCCGCCGACGGAGATGGTGGCGGCGGCCATCAGCAGCCCGAGCAGCATGGCCCCGCCGTCACCCATGAACACCTTGGCCGGCGAGAAGTTGTGGGGGAGGAAGCCCACGCACACGCCGCAGGTGATGGCCATGGTGAGCGAGGCCATGTTCTCGGGCTCCAGCAGGCCTGCGCCGGAGAGGCGGTTGGCGTAGATGAACAGGGCGAGAGCGGCGATGCCCACCACGCCGGCGGCCAGACCGTCGAGACCGTCGATGAGGTTGACCGCGTTCGCCATGCCGACCACCCACAGGACGGTGACGAGGAAGGCCAGGTCCGGTGACAGCACCACGAAGTCGGCGAAGGGGATCCGGAAGAAGAACATGGTGACGCCGGCCAGAGCGAGCACCGAGCCACCGAACACCTGACCGGCCACCTTGGCCGGAGCGGAGACGTCACGCAGATCGTCGAGGGCACCGACGGCGAGGATCACCACGGCGGCCATCACCAGGCCGAGAGGCTCGGAGGACGCGGTGAAGATGCTCCGGAACTGCGGCAGCAGGGCGGCCACGCCCATGGCCACCAGGAAGGCGAACAGCATCCCTACCCCGCCGAGCGTGGGGGTGGGCCGGGTGTGCACCCGGCGTTCGTCGGGCTTCACCACCGCCCCGACGGTGACGGCCAGCCGGCAGGTGGCCGGCGTGATCAGGTAGGTGACCAGAGCAGCCACGCCGAAGACCAGGCCGTAGCTCAGCACGGTTCAGTGGGGTCCGGCGAGGTGGGGGTAGGGCGTGAACTTCGAGCAGAGGGTGGTGACTGCCTCCCGGACCTCGGTGATGGCACCGTCGTCGGCCCGATGCCGCAAGGCGTGGCCGATCAGGGTGGCGATCTGGGCCATCTCGGCGTCGCCCATTCCCGCCGTGGTCACCGCGGGTGTGCCGATGCGGAGGCCGCTGGTGACGAACGGCGAACGGGGATCGCCGGGGATCTGGTTCTTGTTGAGGGTGATTCCCGCCCGGTCGAGGGTGTTCTGGGCCTCCTTGCCGGTGAGCTCGGCGTCGAAGGGGCGGAGGTCGACGAGCATGAGGTGGTTGTCGGTGCCACCCGACACCAGACGGAAGCCCTCGCCGGCCAGGGACCGGGCCAGGACCTGGGCATTGGTCACGATCCGGGCCGCGTACTCCCGGAAGGAGGGCAGGGAGGCTTCCCGGAACGCCACTGCCTTGGCGGCGATCACGTGCATCAGTGGGCCGCCCTGGAGGCCGGGGAACACCGCTTTGTCGATGGCCTTGGCGTGGGCCTCGGTCGACAGGATGCACCCCGAACGGGGTCCCCTGAGCGTCTTGTGGGTGGTGAAGGTGACCACGTCGGCGAACCCCACCGGGTTGGGGTGGGCACCTCCGGCGATGAGGCCGGCGATGTGGGCGGCGTCGAAGATGAGCAGGGCGCCGACCTCGTCGCAAATGGCGCGCAGCGGCGCCGGGTCGATGATGCGGGGGTAGGCGGTGGCCCCGGCGACGATGGCCTTCGGGCGTTCCTGGCGGGCCAGGTCGCGGATCTGGTCGTAGTCGAGGCGCTCGTCGCTCTCGGTGACGCCGTAGGAGACAAAGCGGTAGAGGCGCCCGCTGAAGTTCACCGGCGACCCGTGGGTGAGGTGACCGCCCTGGTCGAGACGCATGCCGAGCACGGTGTCGCCAGGCTCGAGGAGCCCCAGGTAGACGGCCATGTTGGCATTGGCGCCGGAGTGCGGCTGGACGTTGGCGTGCTCGGCGCCGAACAGGGCCTTCACCCGGTCGCGAGCCAGGTTCTCGGCCTCGTCGACCACTGCATTGCCGCCGTAGTAGCGCTTGCCTGGGTACCCCTCGGAGTACTTGTTGGTGAGAACCGAGCCCTGGGCGGCCATGACCTCGGGCGAGGTGAAGTTCTCCGAGGCGATCAGCTGCAGCGTGGTGTTCTGGCGATCCTCCTCGCGGGCGATGATGTCGAACACCTCGGCGTCGTCGAACGAGGCGCCCGGGGCCGGGCGGTCGAGGGTCGAGATCTGGTCGATCCGGCGCTGGTGGCGTCCGCCCTCGAAGGTGGTGGCCAGGAAGGCGTCGACGGTGTCGGAGGCGACCTGGGTCCCGAGCAGCCGGGCTCCCACGCAGATCACGTTGGCGTTGTTGTGACGCCTGGCCATCTGGGCCGAGGTGACGTCGTGCACGATCGCCGCCCGCACGCCGGCCACCTTGTTGGCGGCGATACCGATACCGATACCCGTCCCGCACACGCAAAGACCGACCTCGGCGTCGCCCGCCACCACCGAACGGGCCACCCGGGCGCCGAAGTCGGGATAATCGACCGAGTCGGCGGTGTGGGTCCCGAGGTCTATGACCTCGTGCCCACGCGCACGCAGATGGTCGACCAGGTGGGCCTTGAGTTCCAGACCGGCGTGGTCAGACCCCACGGCAATACGCGTGACGGGCTCGGGCTCCACGGGAAGGGGCTCGACGGCGACGGGCTCGAGCTCGGGGTCCGCGACAGCGGGCTCGGGCTCCACGGAAAGGGGCTCGACGGCAGGCGGCTCCGCCTCCGCGGCGAATCGACCGGCCGGGGGTCGGAACGACCCGGTATCGGAGCTGCCGGCACCGAAGGCGCCCATCCCCGCCACCGCATGCGTCACCATCGGCGGAGTCCGGTGGACCGGCTCCGGCGTGGGTGGTGGGCTCGGGCGCACGGCTGGCTCGGGGGAAGACGCGGCCGCCGCTGACGTGGCGGCCGCCTCGGCGGACACGGCCACATCGGCCGTCACCGGCCGGAACGACACCGTCAGACCCCAGGCGAGCGAGACCAGGCGCTCGAGCTGGTCGTCGACCTCGACCACCATGTGCTCGAAACCTGCCCTGGGTCCGCCGATGGGGTCGGCAATGTCGTCGTCGTCGGACGATCCCATCATGTCGGCGGTCGTACGGTCGCCACTCAGCCTGTTGAGCCAGGCCGACAACGATTCTTCGGCGGAGCGCGGACCCGACGTCTCACCCCGACGAACGAGCTCTTTCAACGTGAAGGTACGGGGCCAGGCCTCGGGCGCGGCGACCACGGCCTCGCGTACGTGTTGGCGGGCCATACCTATGACCAAGTCGGCGCCCAGCAGGATCTCCCGACTCACGGTGCGGCTCCGGTGCACGGAGAGGTCGAGACCCCGAGCCGCCAGGATCTCCTGGCCCATTTCGTTGGCCGGCTGGTTGGCGCGGAGGAGCCCGGCCGAACGCACCCTGGCAGGTACGCCCAGATCGGCCAGTCGCTGGCGGAGGAGAACCTCGGCAACCGGCGAGCGGCAGATGTTGCCGGTGCAGAGAAACAGGACGTTGATGCCCGGAGTCTACCGACGGTCGCGCCGCCACCAACGAGCATCGACCGCAGTAGGCAAGACTGGCGCCCATGAGCGAACTTTCCCGACAGAACGTCGCCGTTGTCGGCCAGGGTTATGTGGGTCTCCCGCTGGCCATGCGAGCGGTGGAGGTCGGCTACCACGTGGTCGGCTTCGAGACCGACGGCGGGCGGGCCAAGCGCCTGCAGGCAGCCGAGTCCTACGTGGAGGACATCCCGAACCGCGTCCTCGCCGCAGCCCTCGACTCCGGCCGGTACCGCCCCACCGCCGACACGGCGGCCCTGGCCGACTTCGACGTGGCTGTCATCACCGTGCCGACACCACTGCGTGAAGGCAACCCCGACCTGTCCTTCATCCACCAGGCCGCAGCCACCCTCGGGCCGCACCTGCGCCCCGGCGCCACCGTCGTCCTCGAGTCGACCACCTACCCCGGCACGACCGAGGAGCTGGTGGGTCCCGCCCTCGAGGAGAGCTCGGGTCTGGTCCCCGGCGACGACTTCCACCTCGGGTACAGCCCTGAGCGCATTGACCCGGGAAATCCCGAATGGGGCCTGGTCAACACCCCGAAGGTGGTGTCAGGCATCGACGCCGCGTCGCTCGAGGCCGTGCAGGGCTTCTACGACAGCCTCATCGACCGCACGGTGCCCGTGTCCGACGCCAAGGTGGCCGAGCTGGTCAAGCTCCTGGAGAACACGTTCCGCCACGTGAACGTGGCGCTGGTCAACGAGATGGCCATGTTCGCCGGCGAGATGGGGATCGACATCTGGGAGGCTGTCGGCGCCGCCTCCACCAAGCCCTTCGGCTTCATGGCCTTCACCCCCGGACCGGGCGTGGGCGGTCACTGCCTCCCCATCGACCCGAGCTACCTCTCCTGGCGGGTCCGCCGGACGTTGGGCCAGCCGTTCCGGTTCGTCGAGCTGGCCAACGACATCAACGACCACATGCCCGACTACGTCGTCCGGCGGGTCACCATGGCCCTCAACCGCCGGCGCCAGGCGGTCAACGGGAGCCGCGTCCTCCTCCTGGGCCTGGCCTACAAGCGAAACACCGGCGATGCCCGGGAGTCCCCGGCACTCGCCGTGGCGGACCGCCTCGCCATCCTGGGCGCCCAGGTGCGCGCTGCCGATCCTCACGTGGAGGGATCGTGCGCCTGCCAGGCGGAGCGGGTCGAGGCCACCGCAGAGGAACTGGCGGCCGCCGACATCGTCGTGCTCCTCACCGACCACGACGAGTTCGACTACGACTCCGTCATCGGCTGTTCCCGCCTGGTACTGGACACCCGCCACCGCCTCAGCGCCTCCGACAACGTGGAGTCGCTCTAGTCAGTCGTCCCGGTACCTCCCACCACCTGGCCCGAAGGCGCTGCGGTGGCGGAAGGTCTGGGAATCGACGATCAGGCCTTCGAGCGACCCCGGCGGCGGTCGGCGACCACCAACACGGCGCCGACCCCGATGAGCGCAAGTGCCACAGCGGCCCACTTGGCGATGTTGGCACCAGTGAACGCAACCGAACCCTTCACGGGGGTGGCAGCACCGCCACCGCCAGGGCCAGCGCCCGGGCATACCAACCTGAAGTTGGCGGTCTGGGTGACGCTCCTGCCGGCCGCAGCAGACGGTCCGGTGCCCACGGCAGAGTTAGTCCCACACCGGGCGACCACGCTGATCGGGTCGTCGATCTCGAACTGAGTGGCGGAGACGGCCCGAACGGTCACGGTCACGAATCCGCTCGCGTTGGCAGTCTTGTTACCGACGCTCGTGCCATTCACCGAGACGGCAACCGTGCTTCCGGGCGTGAAGATACACGGCGGGGCCAACTGCACCTGGAAGGTGTCGCCCACATTGTGGGTCCCAGCATCCTGGGGAATGTCGGCCACGTTGCAGGTCGGGGGGTACCCCGGCGTCTGTGCCATCGCTGGGGGGGCGAGCAGTAACGCAGCACTCCCCACGAACGCCACCAACGCCGCTACGGAAAATGTCCGCCTCATGACATACGTCCTTTTGTCGGCTTCCACGAATACTAACCGCTTCGCGCCCCGGTCGATAGCAAATGTCGCAAGTCGCTCCGCCGACCGATCGGCCGGGGCCGGACGATCACCGTGACGCGCTCCATCGAAGGCTGAATATCTTGGTCCAGGGCCCCTGCCACGTGGTGGGCTGGCCCCCGATGTGCCATCCGGGCGCCTTCAGGTGGACCTGCAGATCGACGGGCTCGGCCCGGGCCTGGGGGACGAGGCGGAGTTCGAGGTGACCATCCCTCACGGCGTGGGGGATGACGGTCTCGAAGGTCAGCTCACGGTGCTGGCCCGCAGCCACCGGCACGAAGTGCTGGGAAAGCTCCAGCCCCGATTCACCCACCGATCCCTGCTGGGTCGACCCGGCCGGGCCCCACAGCAACATCCAGGCCACATAGTCGCCGGGCTTGGCCTGCGTCACGCCGTCAGGCCCGAACGCGTAGGACGGCGGGGCATCGACGGGCGCCCGGTTGTCGACGGAGACCGTCGTGCGTACCACCGCGGCGCCCTGGGCGGTGAGCTCCACTTCCTGGCGAACCGACGGTTTGACGTAGTAGTCGAGCTTGGTGGCGGTGCCGTTCTCGACGGCCATGTGGAAGGTGCGGTCCGGGTTCGATGCTGCCGGGGCGCCCCCGAGGCCGGTGCGCACGAACACGTCCTGCTCGGAGGCGTCCTGGCTCCAGAGTCGGAGATGGCCACCCTGGGCCGCGTCCCCCAACTCCCGGCCCAGGGCCACGGCGTCGAAGCTGCCACCGGTGAGACGATCGATCACCCCTCGGGTGACATCGCCCAGCCGCTCCCGGCGAGCACTCTGGGGAGCGTCGACAGCAACACCCTCGTACTGATCGTGAAGCAGGATCTGGCCCACGTTGTCGGCGGACACCAGCTCGGCGTGGCCCGGTGTGGCCACCGGTCCCACGACCCGGAGAAGGGCGGCCAATCCGGGAACATCGACGGCGATGACCCCATCGACGCCCTGTCCCGTGGTTTGGCGGTACATGTCGGACATGACCCGGCCGCTCAGGGGGAAGTCGGCCGAGGCGTTCACCGACTGCCAGAGCAGCGTCGGTTGGATCGGACCGAAGACCTGCTCGGTGCCGGGGGGGAGCGGGGTCGGGGCCGGCGTCGTGAGGGCAAGGTCGGCGACGGACCCGTTGCGCTCGAACACCAGGCGCCGACCGGAAAACCGCACCACTACGTACTGCAACACCGAACCCTGGTCGCGCATCTCGGCGTTGTTCTCGACGGCGATGAGGTACCGACGGTCGCCGTCGGCGCCGAGAAAGGTGGTCGCTGCCTTCACCGCCTCGGCGCCCTGGTCGAGGCGGCGCACGCTCGACGTGGCCACCTCGTCGAATTTCCGGCGGGCGTCGCCTACCGGGCCCCAGAGACCGCTCGTCGGTCGCACGAGCGGCCTGATCCGGTCAGCGACGAGCACCAAGTCGCGGTTCAGCTCCCGGACGCCGTCGACAGGTACCTCGCCGTCGCGAAGCTGCGATCGGGAGACCAGTGAATCGATCTGATCGAGCAGGTCGCTTGCGCCCGCCGCCGCCGTGCCGGCGTCGTCGACGAGCGTCAGCAGCCCCGCCCGCTGCGTCTTCAGCCCCGGAACGACCTGGACCACCGACAGCGGCAGGGAATGGTGGACCCGGTGGCGGGCCGATCCCAACGAGGCGATGGCGGCGTCGATCTGGGTGCGAACCTGGGCCCGTCCATCGGATGTTCGCAACAACCTGGGGTCGTCTATCGATTGTTGAAGGGTGTCTCGGGCCCCCGAGAGGTTGGACCTGACCTGTCGGAGATCGTTGTAGCCGAGGGCGGCCACCACGACCAGGCCCAGGCCCAGGACGCAGAGCACGGCCAACACGGGACCTCGGACCCTCCGTCCGCCTTTGTGCTTGTCCTCCGGTGCGGCACTGGCCCACAATCGCTCGCGGCGCAGGCGCGCCCGATGACGACGTCGCCAGCTCGGGTTCAACCGGCGCCGGACGCGCCGGAGGCTCCTACGCTTGCTCAGCGGGCTGTTGTTCGGCGCGCCAGCGCTTCCGTCCGCGCTCGCTGCGGCGCAGCCGCGAAGTCGTTGCCGGCTCGGCCTGGTCGTCGGACTTGTAGCGGTAGTACTGGCCGCCGTAGCCGTAGGTGTTGGCGGCGCTCACGCCGTTCAACACCGTCCCGACGAGTGGGGCGTCGACCTGCACGAGCAGTTCCACGGCCCGAGCGGCATCCTTGCGGGTGGTGGCACCCGACACGCACACGAGGATGGTGGCATCCACCCGCCCGGACAACACGAGGGCGTCGGTCACGGGCAGGACGGGAGGCGAGTCGATGAGCACGATGTCGGCCTCCGCCTGCAACGACGTGATCACCTCGACGGTGCGCTTCGACGAGAGCAGCTCCGACGGGTTCGGGGGAAGAGGGCCGGAGGCCATGACCGAGAGCCGAGCCTGGCCGGGAACCTTTTGCAGGGCAGCGGTCATCGGCACTTTGCCAAGGAGGACCGAGGTGAAGCCGGTGTCGTTGTTGAGGCCGAAGAACTCGTGGATCCGGGGGCGCCGGAGGTCGCAGCAGACGATGATCACCCGCTGGCCGGCCCGGGCCAGGGCCACACCCAGGTTGGCCAGGGTAGTGGACTTGCCCTCCTGGGGCCCTGGACTCGTGACGTGGAGGGTGCGGACCGGACGATCGAGGGCGAGGAACTGGATGGAGGTCCGCAGCGTGCGATAGGCCTCGGCCGCCGCCGAGGTCGGCTCGTCGATGGAGATGAGCTTGGGTCCCTCGTCGGCCCCCCAGCCCTCGACAAGCGGTATCAGGCCGATGACGGGCTTGTCGGGTACCACCTTGTTGAGGTCGTCCTTGGTCTTCACCGAGTCGTCGAGGTAATCGACGAGGAAGGCAAGGGCAATCCCGAAGAGCAGGCCGGCGGCCAGGGCGATAATCGCGCTCTTCACCGGCGTCGGCTTTACCGGGACGGTGGGCACCGATGCCGGCGTGACGAGTTGGGCCCCCCCGGTCTTCAGAGAGGCATCGACCTGGAGCTGGTCGAGCTTCTGCTTGTACAGCGCCTGCTGACCTATCAGGGTGTCTCTCTGGGGGCCGTTGGCAGCATCGGCCTGCTTCTGAAGATCGTCGATCTTCGCCTGGACCTCTTTGCTGGCTGAGAGAAGGTCGTCGACCTGTTGCTTGCGCCGGACGTCGATGTACGAGGTGGAATAGGCGTTGGCCACGTCGGCCGCCTGCTTGGCGATCGTGCTCTGGGCAGTGACGTCGATCACGTTCGTCGTGCCGGCGGAGGCGGCCGAGATGGCAGGGACGCGTCCGATCTTGGCCCGCACCGCATCCCGGACGGGTTGACTCGTCAGGATCCGGATCTCGGTGGCAATGGCGCGGGTGGGGTCGACGTACTGGCCCGAGTTGGGGTCGAAGAGGGTGTCTCCGACTCGGGGCTGGAGGAGGACTTCGCTGGTGGCCGAGTACACGGGAGTCTGCAGAAACGACGCTGCGAGACTTGCGGCCACCACCACGGCAACGGCCAGGGCGATGACTCCCTTGCGCCGCCAGACAACCCGCACGTACTCACGCAGGTCGAGGTCGGAGCCGGTCTCGGGGCGTGACACCGGTGAATCGTACCCGGGTTCATGCTGGTCGCGGATGCGCCTACGGTGAGAGCGATACGCAGCCAGCAGGCCAATAGGCACCTACGAACTACGAGTTGGGAGGAATCCTGAGAACCCGCCCTGTGATCGCGTCCATCAGATGCGGGCCCACGCCGCCCGCCGAGCCGGATCGGCGGTGAACGAGAGGCGCGTCATTCTCTACGAGCTGAACGAGGTGCCCTGGCAGGTGGTCGATTTGTACGTCGGGGAACGGCCGGAGTCGAACCTCGCCGCCGTGCTCGGAACGGGCCAATCGCTCACGACCGAGAACCACGACCCCGTCCCGCTGCAGCCCTGGCGCACCTGGCCCACCTTTCACGCGTCGATGCACACCGACGACCACAACTCGTTCGACCTCGGCCAGGACCCGGCGACCTTCCGAGGCACGACGATCTGGGACGTCGCCGAGTCCGCGGGGCGGTCAGTCGGTTTGTTCGGGCCTCTTCAGAGCTGGCCTGCCCGCGCCTTCGCCCGGGGTGGGTTCTTCGTCCCGGACACTTTCAGCCGGAACGCCGACACGTTCCCCACCGGGCTCCGACGGTTTCAGCAGTTCAACATCACCATGACCAAGGAGAACACCTTTTCGTCGGACGCCGATCCCGATGTGCGTCAGATCGTCGCGACGGGGTTGGACCTGGTCCGGCGGGGACTCACACCGGCGTCGATGCTCGCCCTGACAACCCAACTCGTCAACGAACGACGGGACCCCAGGTACCGGGGCCGTCGCCCCAGCATGCAGGTCCTGCCCGGCTTCGACCTCTACTGGCGTCTCCACCATCAGCACCGACCCCACCTCAGCATCTTCTTCACCAACCATGTTGCCGGAATGATGCACCGTTACTGGGGAGACTGGGTACCCGAGTACGCCGAGGACGAAAGATACGCTCCCGATCCCATCTTCGGTCGTTTCGTGCCCGACGCGATGGAGATGGCCGACCAGCAGCTCGGGAGAATCCGCCGATACGTCGACGCAAATCCCGGGACGGTCCTCGTCGTCGCCGGCAGCATGGGCCAGGGCCCGATCCCCTACCGTCATCTCGACCACACGTTCGTGCTCGACTCGCCGCCGACGCTTCTCGGCGCTCTCGGGCTGAGCCAGGCCGAGCCAGGTTTGGCGATGTACCCCCGCATCTCATTTCAGTTCGACACCGACGAGGAGTCGACAGAAAGTATGGCGCCACTCCGCTCCGTCGTGGGTCCAGGCTGCGGTGAGATGTTCCGCGACTTCATGGTGAACGGTCGCACCGTGTCATTCGAGATCAACTACGACCAAATCGGCTCGGGTATGGAGGAGACCCTCAGCTTCGTTCCTCGGCAAGGCGACACCCGGCACGAAACGCCCGAGCGGTTGGGAATCGCTCTCCGCAGCCGTACCGGGGGTGGCAACACGGCCTACCACATCCCTGAGGGAATCCTCCTCGCCTACGGGACGGGGGTCACCGCCGACGACAGCCGCAAGCCGGTGGACATCCTCGATGTCGGTCCCTCGCTGCTCGCCAACGTCCTCGACGTGGAGCCGGCGGCGACGATGCAGGGAATGGCCACGCTGTTCCGGTGACCTATCCTGCTCGGGTGCAAGGGCCCCCCGATCAGCTCCACCTCTCGGAGGACGGCGAGCCCGCCGACCGGGGCAACCGCGAGCGCGATTTCTGGGGTCACCACATCCCGGGTCTTGACGCCTGTGTCGCGGAGTTCCGGGCCGGACCCGACCCGAACACGGAGGCGATGCTCAGCGCCGTCGAGCCCGTTGAGGGCGCTCGGGTATTAGACTTCGCGTGCGGTGGCGGCGTCACGAGCGCGTGGCTGGCCAGTCGGGGAGCAAACGTCGTGGGGGTCGACCTCAGCCCGGACTCGCTGACGCGAGCCCGAGAGGTCCACGCCGCCCTCGGCCTGGAGGCCACCTTCGTTGCGACCCTCGAAGAAGCCGACGACCACGGGCCCTTCGACGCCATCGTGGGACGCTATGCCCTCCACCACACGAACGTGGCCGAGGTGGCATCGTTGCTGGCTCAGCGAGTTCACGTCGGCGGACGCGGTGCGTTCGTCGAGACCTTTTCGACCAATCCGGTTCTTCGCGTCGCCCGGGCGAACGTCACCGGTCGCTTCGGTGTCCCCAGACTCGGCACGATCGACGAGTGTCCGTTGGGCCCGGCCGACGTGGCCGCCCTCCGTGGTGCGTTCGGCGAGCTCCGCGTCGACTGCGCCGAGATGCACTTCCTCCGGCTCTTCGACCGTCAGGTCCTGCGCTACCGCTACCCCCCGGTCAGCTCGGCGATGGGCCGGATCGACGACATGATCGGTCGATCTCCCCGATGCGCCCCACTGAGCTACTTCCAGGTCGTGGTCGTACGCAAGACGGGCCGCTGAAGCCGGGGTCGACCCCGAGCCCGTTACCGTCGGAGGTATGGAGATCCTGAGCCCGCAGCCGAAGGCGCTGGAAGCACGCGTCAGGCGTCCCACTCGCCAGTGGGCCTCCGTCGCCGTCATCGTTCTCGCAACAATGGTGATGGGCGCGGCGGCGACCTCTGCCGGGTTGGTTCAAGTGGCAGCCGCCCTGTCTGCGTCAGCTCTCCTGCTGGCGATCTGCCTGACGTCGCCTCGGCGGGCCGTGGTGGTTCTTTTGGTGTGGTTGGCCGTCCTCGGCACGGTCCGTCGCCTGCTTCTCGATCCGGCCACGAGCCGAAGCAACGACCCGTTGTTGCTGGTGGCGCCGGTGGTGGTAGGCCTACTGGTCGTGGTTGCCGCACGGCGTGGCGCTTTCACCAACCTGACGCGCCTGAGCAAGTGGGTGCTGCTGCTGACCGGCCTCGTCCTGCTCGCCGCGCTCAACCCCCTACAGGGTGGCATCGCGGTAGGCGCCGCCGGCCTTCTCTTCGTGCTGGTGCCGATGGTCTGGTTCTGGGTCGGTCGCGCGCTGGTCGACGACTCGGTGCTGACCCGGATCCTCAGGGTCGTCTCGCTGGTCTCGCTGGCTGCGGCTGTCTACGGGCTGTTTCAGGTCTACCGCGGTTTCCCTTCGTGGGACCAGAGCTGGATCGAAGCCAAGGGCTACGCGGCTCTGCGGATAGGAACCGCCGTGAGGCCCTTCGCCTCGTTCTCATCCTCCTCGGAATACGTGGGGCTGCTGGCTATCGGGACGGTTCTCTGGGCTCTCCGTATGCGAAGGGCCAGTCGCACGATCCCGGCCACGCTGGCCTTGATCATCCTCGTCTGGGCGCTGATCGAGGCCTCCGTCCGGGGCGCTCTGGTTGTCGTCCCCATCACGCTGGGAATGACCTTCGCCACGTCGAAGGGGTTCGGCCTGGCCCGGACCGCTCTGGCCGGGATCGCTGCTCTCTTCGTCCTGGGCCTGGCGGTCTCGCAGTTCCAAGCAGCCGGCACCGGGCGATCATCCGCGCTCATCTCCCGTCAGGTGACCGGTCTTTCCGACCCGTTCAACCCCGAGCAGTCGACCCTGCCGCTTCACGTCGAATTCCTTGTCTCCGGACTGACGGCAGGGATCGCCAACCCGGTGGGCAATGGTCTCGGCGTGGTCACCGTGGCAGGAGAAAAGTTTGGCGAGGCAAACGTGTCGACTGACGTCGATCCCTCGAATGTCGCCCTGGCCATGGGCATTCCCGGCCTTCTCGTCTACGGATCAGTCGTGGTGCTCGCTTTCCGACTCGCTTTCAGCCGTGCACGTCGCCGATCCGATTTCTTGACTCTGGCGGTGCTCGGAGTCGCGCTCGTGACACTGTTCCAGTGGCTCAGCGGCGGCAACTACGCGGTGGCCCCGCTGCCATGGCTCCTGCTGGGCTGGCTGGACCACTCTGATTCCGAACCCTCCGATTCCGATCCCTCCGAGGTCTCAGCGACGAACCGGCGCTGATCGCCCCGGCACGACCCGGTATCACTGGTCAGCAACGCCACGAGGGATTCGGCCGCCGCCGCCACGCTCATGTGTCGGGTAGCGAACGCAATGGCCCGGGCGGACAGGTCGGCACGCTGGGCCGGTGAGTCCCGAAGCTCCACGAGAGCAGCGGCAAGGGAAACCGGATCGTTGCGTACCAATAGGACGGCGCCGGCCTCCACCGGGGCGTCCCAACGGTTGAACCCGTCGAGTGACACCACCGGCATGCCGAGCGCGAGCGAGCCGGCCAGCGAGGTCTTTCGACTGCTGGGCCCTTCCTCGTTCATCAGGACGATGACGTCGCAAGCCGAGAATCGCCGGCTCAACTCGTCGGGCTCCACCACCCCGGTGAACTCCAGACGCTCGAGCATGCCTTGCTCCGACGCCAGGCGTGCCCACCGCCGACCGTCCGGTGACTCGCAACCCGGAGCGCCGAGCAGGACGACGCGGGCGTCTGCCGGCCCGCCGAGGAGCGGCAGGGCGGCGATGAGCAGATCCGGACGCACCCCATCGCCGGCGTAGGCGGGCACCCCGAGTATGAGCGGCCCTTCGTGGCGAGGCTTGACGATTCGACCGTGACACGGGATCGTGGGAAAGACGGGGATGACATGGACACCTCGACTCCGGCCTCCACGGCGATGTTCGACCGCGGCCCGGCGTTGCTCGGTGCTGACGATCACGTTCTGCGACCCGGCCAGCACGACCCGGAGTGCCACGCCCTGGACCAGCGCCATGAATCGCCCTCGTGGCCCGTCGGAACCCGGTCGGTAGGTGTAGGCCAACTCGTGGAGAACGGTGACGACCGGGCAGCCGCGCATCCGAAGGATGCTCGCCATGAGCACCCCGACCGCCGGCAGACCCCGAAATCCGTAGGCCACCGGGCTGTAGTGCCAGACCACCGGGCGTCCGCTCGGCAGGCTCACGCCGAGCCAGAGCAACTGTGCCGAAACCCGCAAGGCGTCCGACGCGACGTCGCCAGTGTTCTCGAGCCAATGCTCGTCGATGGTCAGCCCCCTGCGCCGCAACTCCTGATTGAGGATGCGCCCGTAGTCGCGGACACCGGACGGCCCATGCGGCGCGACAACGACCGTCGTGATGGGGGACTCGGCCTCCTCCGGCGCCGGCGAGGCGGCCTGTAGCAGCACCTGGCGATACCGCTGCACGTTGGCGGAGACGTCGAACCGGGCGGCGGTCCCGGGCGCCTCGCCGATCCATGCCTCCATCTGGTCGGCATCGTCCAATGCCGCGAGCACCACCTTTCCCAGTGACGCTGCGTCACCCACGGGGACCACCGCGCCGCCGCCGCCGGCGAGGATGGCCGACGGTCCCGCGGTCTCGTAGGCGACCACTGGGGTCCCGAGGGCAAGGGCTTCCACGACGGCCAGACCGAACGGCTCCCGGTGAGCCGGGTGGATGACCAGAGTCGCGCCCCGGACCGTGGCCGCCAGGTCGACACCGGAGAGTCTCCCTGCGAGGGAAACCGTCGATCGCAGGCCCCGCGCCTCGATCGCCGCCTCCAACTCCCGGCGCAGTCCAGGCTCGATCGGGCTGTCCGGGCCGATGATCAGGAACCGTGCATCCGATCGCGCACGGGAGACCTCGGTGGCGACATCGAGGAAGTCGAACGGGCCCTTGAACCGTTGCAACCGGCCGACCATCACCAACCGGGGACCGTCTCCACCGACGCCGGCCTCGGCCCAGACCCGGTCACCGTCGCCGCGTGCGGCGTCCGAGCGAAGGCGACCGCAGTCGGTGCCCGCCAGGATCACGATGGGGTTCAACTTCTGGTTCAGGGCTCGGTAGGCCGCCGCGGTCTCCTCGGTGATCGCCAGACGAAGTCCAGGCAGCCGCGCCGCGACCTGGGTGGAAACGCTCGTTCGCGACGGGGGGTCATAGAGCTGGGTGACATGGGCGATCGAGCGATGGCCGACGCATGCAAGCCTGCTGATCACCTGTCCCTTCGGGTGGCTGGCGAGCACGATGTCGGGTTTGTGAGCCTTCACCGCACGGCGGACCGCTCTCGCCGACTTCACCACCGAACCGGGGCGCCGGAACGAAAGCGCGGGACCGACCGACGCCGGGATGCCGCGTGCGGAACAGAGCTCCCTCAGGGGACCCTCCCCCAGGATCGAAGCGGCAACCTTCATGCCGGTTTCCTGCAACCCAGTCAAGACATCGACCAGCAGGTTCTCGGCGCCTCCGGCCTCGGCGACCGGAAACACCACGAGGAGGGTGTCCACTACGCGCTCGACTTAGCAGTCACAACGCTGGCCCGTCGCTCGTCCCGGCGCGGGTGGCACGGGAAGGAACTCCTCGTACATGCTCTCGTAGCGTTCGGCCACCACGTCTATGGAATAGCTCTGCGCGGCCTGAATACCCGTCTCGGTCAAAGCCCGGCGCCGTGACGCATCACCGATCAGGTCCTCGAGAGCCCGCCACAGCTGGCCAGGAGGAGACAGCACCCCGAGTTGCCCGTCGCGCAAAACCTCAGCGGCCCCATGGTTCAGTGTCGTCACGATCGGCAAGCCGCTGGCCAGCGCTTCGACGTAGGGGACGCCGAATCCCTCGTAGGAGCTCGTCGAACACAACATCCAGTGAGAACGGTACAGACGCCCGAGCTCGCCGGCATCAAGGTTACTGAGACACGTGATGCCCGGGCCATCGGCTCTATCGGGCGAGACGATGGTGAGCCGTGCCTCCGGAAACTCTTGCCGAATCCTGGCAAACGTCGCGAGAAGCAGGTCGCCGCGCTTTCGCCCTTCCAGAGTTCCGGACACGAACAACATCGATGGATATGGCGTACGTTCACCGCCCGGAAAGAAGACGGCGGGGTCGTATCCGCAAGGTATGCAGGTGCGCACGAGAGGGAGGTACCGGCGCGTCGTCTCAGAGATGGCGACGCAGTGACGATTGGTCGACGACGAGATCCACTCGAGGCCGTAGTAATAGAGTTGTGACCCTCGCCGCAACCACCGCGTCGCTGTCCGCGCCTCCATGAGCGCGCTTCCGTAAAATGTACGCACCCGGCGGCGTCTCCCGAAGAGCCAATCGTCGCCATGGGCGTGGACAGCATCGAAACCGGAGAGGTCGAGCCCGGCAAAGGCCCGACCGACCCCGATGAAGTGCCGCCCCCGGCCTTGGCCTCCATCGACCCGTGAGCACTCGTACGGGGTGCCCGACGGCGGATCGTCAACGACGAACACGGTCACGTGATGGCCGCGGCGCGTAAGTGCGCGGGCGAGAAGGTCCACCTGATAGCCGACGCCACCCGCCTGAGGGGAGGGGGGCAGCGACGCCTGCAACATGGCCAGTCTCACGCCGAGCAGTGTACGGAGGTTCGCCCGGCGCACCGGTTGCTACCATGCCGTGAGCGTCATGAGCACAGCGGCCGAGCGATCCCTCCAGAGCGTGGCGCCCGTGCCAACCGGTCCCGGGAGCTTCGTACGACGATCGAAGCGAGCCATCCGTCGATTGCTCGCCCGACCTCACGTGAGTCGGGCGGTGACCGCGGTGATCAAACTGTGGGCACCGAGGATTTCTCCCGGCATCCTGCTTCGCGTTCCGGTGGCACGGATCGTGGAGGTCTCCTCCCCACTCTGCCCTACACCGGTGTGGCTCGACGCCGGCGGCGTGGACCCGATCGCGTCGATGCTCTACTGGCACGGACTGTCGGGCTGGGAACCGGAGACGCTGCCGGTCTTCCTGGGGCTCGTGTCCGAGGGCATGACCGTGGTCGACGTCGGCGCTAACACCGGCGTCTTCTCCCTCCTCGCGGCCCGACGATCGCCGACTGTTTCGGTCCACGCCGTCGAGCCCGTTCCCCGCGTGTACGACCGTCTTCAGGCCAATGTCGCCCGGAACGGTTTGTCGAACATCACCAGTCACCGCCTGGCTCTGTCCGATTGTGATGGCGTGGTACCGATGTACGTACCTGACGACGACATTCCCGTCATGGCATCCCTGTTACCGGAATGGCGACCGGGCTCGGACCTGATAGACGTTCAGGCATGCACTCTCGATCAGTTCATGGCTGACCGGCACCTGGCCAGCGTCGACATCATCAAGATCGATACTGAAGGTACGGAAAACACCGTGCTCGCTGGCGCGACGAAGACAATCCGGTCGTCCAAGCCGTTCGTTTTTTGCGAGGTCCTAGAAGCCGGAGATACGGCTGAGGAGCTGACGGCTATGATGGCATCTGCGGACTACCTCTTCTATTTGCTCTCCTCGGCCGGTCCCCGTTTCGTTGAACGGCTCGTCGGGAACCAGATCGGGAGCTGCCACAACTACCTCTTTGTTCCCCGGTCGCGCATCGGGCAGGCACAGCAACTGCTCGATCTCCCGCTCCGGTAGCATCTGCCATACTCCGGCCGACCGAGCTATCCTGAAACGAGCGGCACGATGGAAAGAAGAACTCCATTCAGCGGACCCGAGATGGTTCGGTACTGGAAGACGCACAATGCCGAGCGAGGCCACTATGACCCCGGCCACGACCCTGATGGGTTGAACAACGTGTGCCATCCCGGTTTCCCCAAGTTCGTCAATCGCTTCTACGCTCGGGGCCAGAGACGGGTCTACGAGTCTCTGCTCGCTTCCGTCCCGACACGCACCGGCGACCGTGCCCTTGATGTCGGGTGTGGAGCTGCTCGCTGGACCAGGATGCTCTCGCGCCAGGGGTACGCGGTGACGGGTATCGACGTCCAGGACGACTTGGTCGAAGCAAACCGGTTAAGGGATCCGAAGAATTGGTACGAATGCTGTCGGATTCAGGACTTCCACAGCGCCGAGCCGTTTCAACTCATATCGTCGGTCACCGTGCTGCAACATCTCCCCTATTCCGAACAGTCCGCGGCCGCCCAGAGAATCTCGGAGAGCGCAGTAGAAGGTGCGCATCTCCTGATCCTGGAGAACATCGCCGATCACGATGCCCACGTCTTCGCGCGCCCGATCCCCGGATGGGTGCATCTGTTCGGCGACGTCGGGTTCAACTCGCTACGGGTCGAGCCTTACGACTACAGCCCGGCGCTCCGGGCGTATGCCAAAGGCAGCCAGATCGTTCGAAGGCGTGATCCGGTGGCCGAGGAGCCCAACCGGCCCGAGCAGCATCTCAACGAGACGAAGACGTCCCTTCCGGCGACACTCCGGCGGGCCACGCTGCTGTCCGCGGGCCTCGTAGACTCGGTGATCGACCCGTTGCTGGCATCGGTCCACGCCCCGCTCCCCACCGTTCATGCCGGCTTTCTGTTCCAGAAGCAGCCGTGAGACGGTCGTGCCGACGTGACAGACGCTGATGCGAGCGGCACGGCGCCAGGTAGGGAGACCGGCGAGTCGATGAGTGGGGTCGCGCCTGGTCGCGGCATGAGCCGGGCCCAGTTCTTCCGCCTCGGCGGGGCCGCGGCAGCCGTTGCCGCGGCGAGTGGATCGCTTGCGCCCGACCGGGCCGACGCTCTGACTCCGGCGCCCGGAGAAACCTCGGTCAAATTCTACGGCGCAGTGGGAGATGGCACCACTGACGACACTGCGGCGATCCAAACCGCGATCAACACGTCCAGACGGGTCTACTTCCCGGCCGGCACCTACAAGTGCACGGCGACCCTCAGCCTGAAGACGGGCTCGGTGCTCGAAGGGGAAGGGGTTGGTTTGGCTGGCGATCCGGTGGTCAAGCTCGACTTCTCCACCTTGAACTACGCACGAGGGCTGCAGTCGGCAAGTGGTGCGGGCCAAGGCGGCTACGGGGTCACGCTCCGGAACCTCTGGGTCGCCGGTGAGGCGGCTGCGGTCACGGACATCGAAGGGTTCCCATCGGTCGGGTACTACTCGCAGTCTCAGGCCGGTGGTCTCCACATCGCCGATTGCGTCCTCACCGGGTTCACGGTGAACGTGGCACTCGTCGACACCGACACCGCTTTCCTGGCCAATGTCCGGATGGGCAATGCGGTGCGTTCCAATCTCGCTCTCCTGGGCGGGTGTTCCAACGTCCGGGTGCTTGCCTGCAAGTTGACCGTCCCAAACGAGACCGGCTCTGCCGCATCGACTGCGGCGCTGCACAACATCTTGATGGCGCCGACCACGGGCTGGCCCCTTTCGGTAACGATCGACGGTTGTGTGATCGACGAGGTGGCGCGCCTGGGTCAGACGGTTGTCCCCGCCACCGTCCGAGTCGAGCGCGCCGATGATGTGACGATCTCGAACACGTTGGTATACGTGCCCGTGAACGACGGGTCCGGCTATGGCGTGAAGATCGGGGGGGCGTGTCGCCGGGTATCCCTGCGCGACGTTCGCGTCGAGCCCTACACCGTCGATCTGAATCACGTCCCGGTGAACACGATCCTTGTCGATGCTGCGGCATCTGGCATCGTGCTCACCAACGTCTCCACCGTCGCCAACGGGGGCGGCGACATCAGCGACAACGCCCCCGACACCGTGTGGATCAACGTCAACGGTGTCACCAGGCTTCGCGGCGGCCTGGCACCGGGAGCCGTCAACGCCCTTCCTACTCCGTCACCCGCTTATCGCGGCCAACTGCTGCGGCTTACCAGCGCACCGGCCTCGACCGGCGATCGACTCTACGAGTGCGTCCAGGCGCCAGGTGGCGCCTATACCTGGGTTCAGCTCATCACTCAGTCGGAGCTTGATGTCGTTTCGGCGGCGATATCAACCCGAGAACGACGTCTTCCGGGCACGCTCTATGGTCTGCAGAACTGGTATGACCTCTCCGAGGCGTCGAAATACTCCGCAGTCTCCGACCTCTCCGGTAAGGGCCGGACCACCGACCATCGTTACGGCACTCTCGATCCCGAACCGGCGACCAACCCTTCGGTTTTCGGCGGCAGCCGCTTTGCCCACTTCGATGGCGGAGCAAACCGCGCACTTGTCGCCTCGTCAGCCGTGTCGGGCACCGGCCTCACCGTCATGTGGGTCGGCCGAGTGGAAGTGGCCGCTGGTGGTGTCGGGCGTCTTTTCGCGCTGACAAACAACAAGAGCACTGATTTCAACAACTCGGCCTCGTGTCTCGTGTACCACTCCGCGGCCAACACACTCACGAGCTACCGATTAGCGACTCTTACCTCGTCCTCGATCACGGATGGAGTCCCCTTCGCTTTGTTCGTGACCTACGACGGAGTTCTCAACAGGCACCAGTTGACCAATGGAGCCCCATCGGCGGGAGTGCCATCCACCGGGACGCTCGGTGCCGTCGATCTGGTCATCGGCGGCGGAAAGCAGCTCGTGAGCACGGTCGGTGCCTTCACGCTGGCCTGTGACGTGGTCGAGGTCGCGGTATGGGATCGAGCGTTGCCGGCCGCCGACCTGGACGCTCTTGGCCTCTACGCCAGGCGCCGGTGGGCGCTGTGACGAAACGTCGAATTACGTCGCCCGACGGCTCCGGCGAGGTCGACGTCGACGTCGAGAACGAGCTGCCGGCCCGTGAACGGGCCGCCAACGCAGAAGCCCTATCCAAGCGCGCCGAAGCCGTACTCGACGCGAACCGGGCCTTCCTGGCCATCGCCAACCCGACAGTCGCCCAGACCGCGGCCCAGGTCAAGGCACTCACCCGTGCGTCCTCCGCCATCCTACGTCTCCTGCTCGACCGCTTGGAGAGTACCGACTGACGTGTCGCGGCGCTGGGTCGTTTAGCTGTTTCGTCCTCGCCGATGCCGACGAGATCCGACCCCGACTCGGCGTTGGCCCTGACGCATGCACGGAAGGCGCCCGGCGGGGGGTTGTTAGACTTGGCCCCGTGAAGCGCCGCCACCGAGCCTCGTCCTGCCGCGCGCTTTCGCCGGTGACGAGCCCGGCAGTGTCCTGACCCATGCCCCGCCTGAGCGTCAGCAGCAAGCGCCTGAGCCTGAGCGCGGACGTCCCCGACGGGCTGGCCCGCCAGCTCCATCAGGTGCGCAACCGTGTACGTCGCGTGGCCACCGGGCCCGAAGGTGATCCCGGCGCACTGACCATCGCCAACAAGCTGCCCGAGCTCCGCGTCATCCCGCGGGACCCGCTCGCAGCAACGGCATTCTTTCGAGGCGCCCAAGGCGACAGCAGTGCGCAGGAGGGTGCCGCCGATGACCTCGCCGGTGCCGTGGCCCGACTGTTCTGGTACCACACCATCGAGCTGCCCGGAGGCGTGGTGACGCCCGGGCTCTATGACCACCGGCCGCTGGTGCCGCACTACGGCCTCGATGCCGACCTGGGTGGACAGCGAGTTCTCGACGTCGCCACCTTCGACGGCTTCTGGGCGTTCGAGTTCGAGCGGCGGGGAGCTGCCGTCGTCGCTGCGGACATCAGCCGGTTCTCCCAGTGCGACTTCCCGCCACCGGTCCGGCACGCCTTGATCGAACAGGGCCTCGACCGCGACACGGGCCCGGGCTTCCGCCTGGCCCACGAGGCGTTGGACTCGAAGGTCGCCCACATTGAACGAAGCATCTACGACCTTGATCCCGCTGATGTCGGGACGTTCGACCTCGTTCATGTCGCCGATCTGCTCATCCACCTGGAGCGCCCGTTGACTGCGCTGCGGGCGATCCGTAGTGTCACGAGGGGAAGGGCGCTCATCGCCGACTGCTTCGACCCGAAGTTGGAGTCCGGAACCGTCCGGTACATGGGGGCATGGACCGACGTTCCGTGGTGGTTGCCTTCGCTGGAGACCCTGGGTCAGATGGTCATCGACGCCGGCTTCGCCACGGTCGAGCTCCGCCTGGTCTACGCCCTCGCCTGCCGGGGCGAGGAACGGGGCCATTGGCGCGCGTCGCTCGTGGCGACAGTCTGATTCCCTCCGCTCCACCCGTTACGGGCGACCGCATGCACGACTCCAACGGACTCCGGCGCTCGCCGGTCGGCCGTCTCGTGCAGCGGATGAGGGATCGTCTGGTACCCACGTCCGCGTACCGCCGCCACGCCCTCGTCACCTCTATGACGAGCGTGGGTCTGTACGGCGCCGGACTGATCACGGGGCCGATCGTCGCGAGGGCTCTGGGCCCGACAGGCCGTGGCGACATCGCCGCCGTGATAGCGCCGGCCACCCTCTTGGTACTCATCCTGTGCTTCGGGTTCCCGACCGCGGCCGCCTACTTTGTGGACGAGGTACCCGAGGAGCGGTTGCTCATCACGATCACCGCGTTCGGCATCGTCGGGGGGACGCCGGTATGCGCCGCCTTGTGGTTTCTCGCGCCCGCGTATCTGGCAGGGCACTCGGCAGTCGCGCTCATGTGGGGTCGGATCATGCTGGTGGTCATACCTCTGTCGGTGGGCATGGCCGCCGCCTTGGAGGTCCGGCGGCGAATGAACCCCGGCGTGGGCTGGAACGTCTGGCGCAGCCTTCCGCTGCTCGTCCCCGCCCTGGCGACGATCCTGCTCGCTCTCGCCGGCCGGCTGACGCTGTCGCTGGTGCTGGCCTCCTACGCCATCGGCTCGGTGCTACCGCTCATCCTACTCGGCTCCCGTTTGAGGCGGCAACGTCCATTGGTCGCGCCTTCCATGGCGACGCTGCGCCACCTCCTTCCCTATGCCTGGCGCACGGCGTCGTTGGGGACGGCGATGTCACTGACGAACCGGCTCGACCAGGTGGTACTCGTCGGGCTGGTGTCGCCCGCCCAGCTCGGGCTGTACGCGGTTGCGGTGATGGTCGCCTCGGTGACGAACCCCCTGACATCGGGCCTGTCGTCCGCGCTGTTCGGACACCTGCGGGGCGAGACCTCCGAGACCCGTGCCCTGGCCCGCTTCCAGAAGTCGCTGAAGGTCACCCTCCTCGTGTCGAGCACCGTCGCCCTCGGGCTGGGGATCGTTGCCCCCATACTTCTCAGGATCGCTTTCGGCACCGCCTTCGAGTCGGCCACCACCGCCCTGCGACTCCTGCTCCCCGGCGCAGTCGCATTCGACGTCCTGGGAGTGATCACGACCAAGCTCTTCAGCGAGGGCCGGCCCGGCGAAGCGTCCTGGGCCGCACTGGTGGGAGCGGTGCTGACCGTGATCGGTCTCGTCGCCTTCGCCCCCCGCTACGGAATCGAGGGTTCGGCGGCGGTGACCTCGGTCGCGTGGATCTCCCAGGTCGCCTTTCTCGTCCAGCGAGGTGCGCTTCGTAGCCATCCGGGACCGGCCGCCGGACCGGCGACCGTAATCGACCTGGCTCCATCGTCGCCGGGGTTCGAGGAATAGAACATGAAGGTGCCCCTGCAGCTCGATCGCCCGGCCCGTCGCCTGTTCGACAGGGTCTTCCGCCCCCACGCCACCGTCGATCGCCAGTGGTGCCGGTTGGAGATGAACGAGGACATCGCCGCGGTGATCGCCTCCCTCGCTCCGGGTGGCTGCGACGCCGTCGAGATCAGCGGCGACCGCCATGGTGACCAGCCTTGGCGCTCGTACACCCGCCTCGCGTATCCGGAGTTCGACCTTTGCGCTTCGGTGGCCGAGAGCACATTCGACGTGGTCATTTGCGAACAGGTCCTGGAGCACATCCCCGATCCCTGGGTCGGGGCCCGAACCCTTCACGACCTCTGTCGCCCCGGTGGCCACGTGATCGTGAGCACGCCGTTCCTGATCAAGGTGCACAACGAGCCGGACGACTTCTGGCGCTTCACCGTCCCTGGCCTGCGGCTGCTGTTGGAGAAGGCCCACCTCGACGTGGTGACGCTCAAGAGCTGGGGTAACCGGGCGTGCGCGCGCGCCAACTTCCACCACTGGGTGGCCCGCCGGCCCTGGCAGTCGATGGAGAACGAGGAGCTCTTCCCAATCGTGGTGTGGGCCGTCGCCCGGCGGCCTGGCTCCGGGTCTTCAGGACCGGGCCCGGTCCTGATCGGGCGACCTTCGAGGGCCGAGCACGAGGGATGACCAGACGACTCATGAGCCGCCTCGAGCAGCTGGTGCCCGTCGGCATCCGGGCCGGCATCCGCCACGTGCCTCCTCGCGGGCGAGGTATCCGCGTCGCCCAGGCCTGGACCAGGCTCCGCCCGCCCACAGGGATCATCTACGTCTCGGAGGAGCCCGGCGGCGCCCGACTCCAGTGCGATCTCCGTGACCACCTGTCTCGAGTCATCTACTACCGGGGGTGGATGGACCTGGCCCTCGAGACCTGGATGAGGAGGTGGTTGCGGCCGGGTGACGTCTACGTCGACGTCGGCGCGCATATCGGTTACCTGTCGGCGCTCGCCGCCGACGCGGTCACGCGCACCGGCAGGGTTGTCGCGTTCGAACCCTCTCCGGAGACGTACGCCAAGCTGCGGGCGGCATTCGACACAAGCCGGTTCCCGCACGTGGAGGTCGTCGGCGCCGCGGTCGCTTCTGCCGAAGGGGAGGCGACCTTCTTCACCGCCGACGGCGACTGGGCTCACCAGTCGTATCGGAACTCGCTCCACCCTGCCCCCGGACTTCGGGACCGCGCCATCGTGCCCACGGCCTCCCTCGACGGGCACTTCCCGCACGAACGACTGCGACTGCTGAAGATCGACGTGGAAGGGGGGGAGCTGGGTGTGCTTGCCGGCGGCGCCGACCTGCTCACCGGCAGCCGTTGCGACGCGCTCGTCATCGAGCTCAATCCGGACGCGTTGACCCGGGCCGGATCGTCCGTGGCCGCCCTCGTGGAGCACCTGAGCGTCGCCGGATTCGGGGCCCATCGCTGCCTCCCGGATGGCACGCTGGAGCCATGGCGGCCGGTCGAGGTGAACACCGAGTTCGCCGACGCGGTGTTCCTGCCAGCCCGAGCGGCCCCGCCGCTACGATCAGACGGGTGACCACCCGATCGGCCGACAACTCATCCGACGACGTCGAGTTGTCGGTGTTGATGATCTGTTTCAACGGCGAGCCCAAGGTCGGCCGGTTCCTTCCCTGCATCGCGACCGCGCTTGAGGGCGTGGAGCTCACGAGCGAGATCGTGTTCGTGGACAACGGATCCACGGACGGGACCGCAGCAACGGCGAGAGCATCCGTTCCCTCGGCGCGGGTGCTCACGCTCAACCCCAACCGGGGATCCTCCGGTGCGCGCAACGCTGCGGCCCGGGCCGCGAGAGGCCGGTGGCTGTTGCTGTGCGACGACGATGTCGAGCTCACCGTTGCGAGCCTCCAGTCTCTGTGGTCCGCCCGAGACCCCCGGAACTGCGTCATCCCATTGGTACGCGACCTCCGCGGCGCCCTCCAGAACTCGGTGACCACCGAGTGGCACTGGGGTGACCTCAAGCTGGTGAACCATCCGGAGCCGGTTGCCGACGCCGTCTATCCGGTGGCGGCATGCATGCTGCTCACCAGGAGCCTGTACTGGGAGGCGGGTGGCTTCGACGAGCGCTACCAGCCCAACTGCTACGAGGATGCTGCCTTCGGTTTCGCCCTCGCCGAGGTCGGCGCCCGGGTCGTGATGGTCCCTGACGCGACCATCACGCACTTCGTCCACGGAACCGACGCCTCGGGGATCGCCCTGCGAAGCGTGTCCGACCACCTGGTCGAGTACCGCGAGCGCATCTACAAGAACCGCTGGCTGTTCGACCTGCTCGTCCTGCGGGGGTGGCGACGGTGGCTCGCAGTCGGCCTGGGCCTCCCTCGCACCGTGATCGAGTCGGGCCGGGTCCGTTCATCTGCGCCGGCCCGGGGCTACGTCCTGGGATGGAGGGCCTACCTCAGGGGCCGGAAGATGACCGTCCGTCCGGCCCCGGGTGACGTGGCGGACCGCAAGTCCGCAGTGGCATGACAACCGGCATCGGCGACGGGCGACTCGGTGCCGACGACCGGGCGTGGGCACCGGAACCGATCTTCTGGCGGAACCGGCCGGTGGCGATCACCGGCGCGACGGGCTTCGTCGGCTCCCATCTGACCGCCATGCTCGTCGATCTCGACGCCTCGGTGATCACCCTGGTCCGCGACCATCTGCCGGTGGTTTCGCATGGCGAGACCCCGCCCGCCGGCCTGAACCTCGACCGGGTCGTGCAGGTCTCGGGCGACGTCCAGGACCAAGCCGTGCTGGAGCGGCTGCTCGGCGAGTACGGGGTCAAGACGGTCATCCACCTCGCTGCTCAGTCCCAGGTGGGCGTGGCCAACCGCAACCCCATCGGCACCTTCGAGTCCAACGTCCGAGGCACCTGGGCGCTGCTCGAAGCCGTTCGTCGCTCCGCCGGCGTGGAACAGGTCGTGACCGCCAGCAGCGACAAGGCCTACGGAGGCCAAAAGTCGCTGCCCTACACCGAAGAGACTCCGCTGGCCGGAGTGAACCCCTACGACGCCTCCAAGGCGTGCGCCGACCTCATCGCCCAGAGCTATCACCGCACGTTCTCGGTTCCGGTCGCCATCACCCGTTGCGGGAACTTCTTCGGGCCCGGGGACCTGAACTGGAACCGCCTCGTCCCCGGCACGATCCGCTCCCTCCTGCTCGGCGAGCGTCCCGTCATCCGATCCGACGGAACGATGGTCCGTGACTACCTCTACGTCGTCGACGGTGCGTTGGCGTACCTGCAGCTCGTCGAGGCCATGGCCGCCGGTCTGGCGGTCACGGGCGAGGCGTTCAACCTCTCCCTCGAACAGCCACTGGCCGTGCTCGAACTGGTGGACCGGATCCAGAAGGCAGTCGGGACGAAGCTCGAACCTGACATCCGCGCCGAGGCCAGTTACGAGATCGATCGCCAGTTCCTGTCGTCGACCAAGGCACGCGATCTCCTCGGATGGTCGCCACGGTTCACGCTCGACGAGGGGCTTGCGGCCACCGTCGACTGGTACCGCTCCTACGTGGACAGGGAGACCGGCTAGGAAACGTCGGGCGGTACCGTTCGCGACCGCGCCCACGGTCCTTCGCCCTCCTCGCACAGTGCGGTCAGGGCCAGGGCGTCCTTGTAGGTGTCCATCGACTGCCAGAACCCCCCATGGACGTAGCCGTACAACTCGCCCGCTCGAGCCAGAACCGGCAGCACCTGGCGCTCGAGGTCGTCGCCCCCCCAGTGTTCGAAGACCCGTTGATCAAAGACGAAGAAACCGGCGTTGATCAGGTGGTCGGGCAGCCGGGGCTTCTCGCGGAACCGGTGCACCCGGCCGTCTCCGTCGAGGGTGAGCGTCCCGTAGGGAGACGGCAGGGGCACGGTGGTGACCGTGGCCGCACCACGATGGCGCCCGTGGAAGGCAGCGAGCCGGGCGAGATCGACGTCGCCGAGACCGTCGGCGTAGGTGACGAAGAACGTCTCCCCGAGCAGGTCCCGACACTGCTCGACGCGCCCGGCCGTGTTGGTGTCCTCGCCGGTGTCGACGAGCTCGACGGCCCACGCCTCCGGGAGATCGACGACGAATCGCTCGAGCAGGTCCGCTCGATAGCCGGCGGCGAGGACGAAGTCGGTCAGGCCCTGGTCGGCATAGATCTCCAAGAGGTGACGCAGGACCGGCCGCCCCGCCACCTCCAACAGGGGCTTGGGCAGATCGACCGTGTGCGGGTAGGCGCGCGTCCCTTTGCCCCCGCACAGAACCAGCGTCTTCAGGGCGACGACCTCCAACTAGGCGCCGAACCTTCATCCGACAGCGCGCAGGATGATAGCCCAGCCTTCCGCGGCGCAACCAAGTCCGACGACGGGTCGGTCCGGCATCGCCCTCTCGTCGGGGCGGCCCCACTGGTCATCGCTGTGGTCAGCGGATCAGATTCCGTCATAAGATTCGCATCGGCGGCGATAGACGCGAGGAGCCAGCGGCCCCCCGGCTCGTGCATGATAAGGTTTCCCGCTTCGATGCGCGCCGGCTACTGGGCACGTTCGGTCTCCTTGCTTTACGCCTTTTGTGACAGTCGTATGACGATATTCATCTCTCATAACTGAGGTTTAGTCTTCTACATGAAGTTCCTAGCCGAGAGCAAGCACCACCTGCGCCAGGTCGTGAAGATGGCGATCAATTACCGGGGAACACGTGACACCCTACTGCGCCAGGAG
The DNA here is from genome assembly GCA_038238185.1 of Acidimicrobiales bacterium. Taxonomy (GTDB): domain Bacteria; phylum Actinomycetota; class Acidimicrobiia; order Acidimicrobiales; family AC-14; genus DATAQC01. The sequence goes on along the minus strand of JBBRXY010000012.1, from coordinate 18,195 downwards.
ATCTTCGACCTGGTTCGCCCGTTCACCCCGGCGATAGCCCGTGAGAGTGACGGCATCTGGTATTACGTCAGTACCCACGATTATGGTCTGAGTCGAATCGTATTTGGCCAAGGGTCTTACGAGCAAGACGTCATGGCGCACACCCTGAGACTCGCTGGCGAACACGTCGGGCGGACGCCGCTTCTGGAAGGGCGGATCTTTGTCGATATCGGCGCCAACATCGGCACGTCGACGATTCCTGCGCTCAAGGAGTTCGGTGCCGCCGAGGCAGTCTCGATCGAGCCCGACGCCGAGAACAACAAGTTCCTGCGGTGCAACCTGATCGCCAACGGGCTCGAGGACCGTGTGCGCACCCTTCAGGTCGCACTCTCGGACACGACGGGTACGGGCACGATGGAATGGGCCGAGGGCAGTTGGGGCGACCACCGGATCCGAATGAACGACGGTCTGCCCGACGGGACGTTCGGTGAATCGAGCCGGCCGACCCATGCGGTGTCGCTCACCCGGTTCGACGACATCGCTCGTGAGCTGCCCATCGACCTGAGCCAGGTCGGAATCGTGTGGATGGACGTGCAGGGTCACGAGGGTCACGTCCTGGCTGGGGCATCGTCGCTCCTGGCCAGCGATGTCCCTCTGTCCATCGAGTACTGGCCCTATGGCCTGAAGCGGGCCGACGGCCTGAAGATGCTGCACGACATCATCGCCACGAACTACCGGAAGGTCGTCGACATTCGAGCGTCGATGGAAGGCGTGGGATCGGCGGAACTGCCGGCGGCCGAGGTCGCTATCCTGGCGGAGCGCTACGCGGGCGAGACGTACACCGACATCCTGCTGGTGAAGTGACCTCAAGTTCCATGTGGCAGTTGACCACAGTCGAGACGATTGCCGGAGACGGCCGAGGTGACCATGGACGTCGATGAGCTGAAGCGCCAGGTGAACAAGATCACCTGGTTCCATTCGATCGACCTCGGAAACGGCGTGGTCACGCCGGGCGTCGACCGTTCGGCGCGCCGGCTGAAGGGCATCCAGATGCCGGCCTCGCTCGACCGTTTATCCGTGCTCGACATCGGGACCTTCGACGGATTCTACGCCTTCGAGGCGGAGCGACGAGGTGGCCGGGTCACGGCCACCGACACCGCGGTGTGGCGTAACCCGCACATCGGCAGGGCCGGCTTCGACCTGGCCAAGACGGTGCTGAAGTCGTCGGTCGACGATCGCGAAGTCGACGTGCTCGAGCTATCGCCCGAGACGGTGGGCACGTTCGACCTCGTTCTGTTTCTCGGGGTCCTGTACCATCTCCCGAACCCGCTCCTCGCTCTCGAGCGGGTCGCGAGCGTCACCCGCCGGCAGCTCATCATGGAGACCCACGTCGACCTCCTGGGGATGCGGCGGCCTGCCGCCGCCTTCTACCCCGACGATGAGCTCCAGGGGGACACCTCCAACTGGTGGGGGCCGAACCTGTCGGGAGCAATGGGCATGCTCCGAGCCGTCGGCTTCTCCCGGGTCGAGGTGGCCTTCGTCTCGCCCTGGACGACGCGTCTGGCGCGAGCGGCGAAGCACCGCTACCAGGGCAGGTCGGCCCTCACCGCGGTCCGGCAGGGTCGTGCCGTCTTCCACGCCTTCAAGGAGGGTGGCTGAGTCGATGAGGCGGGTCGAGCTCGATGCGACATGGCCGAGCAGCTGGCAGTACAGCTACAAGTACGACTTGTTGGAGCTCTACGGAGACGAGTCCAACCTCGGCTATGCGTACGCGTACCGCAGCCGGATCACCACGACGTTGGGGTTCGTCGAGTCGGTCGCCTCACCCCCTGCGTCAGTGTTGGACGTCGCCGCTGGTCAAGGAAACATCAGCCTGCAACTGGCGGAACGCGGTTACCACGTCACCTGGAACGACCTTCGCTCAGACCTCAGTGACTATGTGGCCTTGAAGTACGAATATGGGACGATCGACTACTGCCCCGGGAACATCTTTGATCTCGACTCGTCGCGTACCTTCGACATCGTGCTGCTGGCCGAAGTCATCGAGCACGTGGCCCACCCCGACGAACTGCTTCGAAAGGCAGCTTCGCTGGTCGCCCCCGGTGGGCACATCGTCCTCACCACGCCGAATGGCGAGTACTTTCGCAACCCGCTGCCACGATTCTCCGACTGCGCCGACCCGTCGCAGTTCGAGTCGGGACAATTCAAGCCCGACGCTGACGGTCACATTTTCCTTCTCTACCTCGACGAGGTCCGAACCTTGGCCAACGCGGCCGGGCTCGACGTGGAGAGGATCGAGCTCTTCACCAACCCTCTCACCGCCGGCTACCTGAGGACCAACGTGATCCTGGGGCGACTGCCCGAGGCTGCCGTCTGGGCGCTCGAACGGCTCGGACGACGGGTCCCCGCCCCCGTCAGCCGCAAGATTCATGTTCAACTTGCCGCAGTCTTGAGTCCAAGTGGCCCGGCAGGCTGAGGCCGCCCGCCTCGACGATGTACCCCGCTCCCTGACATGTGTGGCATCGCCGGACTGGCCGGGCTGGATCGCGCCGCGCTCGTGGGCAGCGTCGGCGTGGTCGACATGGTCGGACGCCTGCGCCATCGCGGTCCCGATGCCGACGGCACCCGGACCTTCGGGCGGTGCTCGCTGGGTCACTCGCGGCTTCGCATCATCGACCTCAGTCCGCTGGCCGACCAGCCGCTCGCCAACGAGGACGACTCCGTCTGGACCGTGTTCAACGGCGAGATCTACAACTTCGCCGAGCTTCGGTCGGCGTTGCGCCGAACCGGCCATCAGTTCCGGTCGGAGACGGACACGGAGGTTCTGGTCCACCTCTACGAAGAATACGGCCCCGGTCTGGCCCGCCACCTGCGCGGCATGTTCGCATTCGCCATCTGGGACGATCCCCGCCAGCGCCTCGTTCTGTGCCGGGACCGGCTGGGGATCAAGCCGCTGTACTACAGGATCGACGGGGAACGGCTTTCGTTTGCCTCCGAGGTCCGGGCGTTGGTGGAACCGACCGCGGAGATCGACGCCGCCGCGATCCATGGCTTCCTCCGCCTCGGATGGATCCCGGGGCCTGGGTCGATCCGGTCCGGCGTCTCGGAACTGCCTCCCGGCCACATACTCGTGTGGGAGCGGAGTCGCGCCACCATCTCCAGGTACTGGCCGATGCCGGAGCCCGGCATCGACGACGACCCACCCGAGGCCGATGAGCTGGGTGCCGCGCTCCTCGATTCCATGCAGCGCCACCTGGTCGCCGACGTCCCCATCGGACTGTTCCTTTCGTCGGGGGTCGACTCGGTCGTGCTCGCCCGCCTCGCCGGCCGCGTGTTCCCCGGCCTGCGGACCTACACGGTGGCCTTCAACCACGCCAGCGACGAGTCCGGTGACGCAGCCCGGATCGCCGCGGGTCTCGGGCTCGAGCACACCGTGGTGCGGGTCGGTGAAGCGGACGCGCTTGCCGCCCTTCACCGGTTCGTCGACGACATGGACCAGCCGACGGTCGACGGCCTGAACTCGTGGATCATCTCCCGGGCCGTGCGCGACGCCGGCCTGGTCGTCGCCCTGTCCGGCCTCGGAGGTGACGAGTTGTTCGGCGGTTACTCCACTTTTCGCCACGTGCCGCGCCTCGTGCGCGCCGGCCGGATCGCTCGGTTGGCTCCCCCGTTGGCGAATGGCCTCGTCGGAGCGATGGGATGGTCGGAGCGACTCGGCCATTCGCGTGGGCGGCGGGCGCTCGAGGCGATGGTCGACGGTCACCCAGGGGACGCCTACGGCTCGGTGCGGGGTCTCTTCAGCGCCGGCGAGCTGGCCCGCATCTGGCCGGCCAGCCGGGAGTTCGTCGACCGCGAGTTGGTCGCCGCGCCCCTGGAGCCCGGCCGAAGCACGACAGCCCAGGTGGGCGACCTGGAGATCCACAACTACCTTCCGTTCCAGTTGCTCCGCGACACTGACTGCATGAGCATGGCCCACGCCCTCGAAGTCCGAGTGCCCCTCTTGGACGATTCCGTCGTCGACGTCGCCCTCCGGGGACAACGATCGGCCTCGGGGACGTGGGACAAGAACCGCCTCATCGACGCCGTCGACCCGAGCCTGCGCTATCTGGCCGACAGACCCAAGAAGACCTTCACCCTTCCCATCGACGACTGGATGCGTGGTCGCGTGAGGGACATGGCCGAGGATGCTGTCGCAAGCCTGTCCGACTCCCCGCTCGGCTTCGACCGTCGGGAGCTCACGAACCTGTGGCACGGCTACCTCGGCGGACGGGTCGGATGGCGGCCGGCGTGGAGCCTGGCCGTTCTGGGCATGTGGCTCGATCAGCACGCCCGCCGAGCCACCCCGGTCCTCTCCTCGTGAACCCGACGCTCCCGGATGGCGCTCAGACCGACCTGGTCGTACCCCTGGTCCTCGGGGCGCACTGGTACGAGGACGATCCGGGAGGACTCCACCGGTACGTGGCCGACCTGTTCACGGCCCTGCGCCGGGTCGGGCTCCATCCCCGGGCTGTCGTCTCCGGTCCGGCGGCATCGGCACCGTTCGGCGTAGTGGCGGGCGGCCACTTCGCTCGCCCCTTTCCCCTCCGGTTGTGGGCCTACACGCGCGCACTCGACCGGTCGGCCTTGACCGGGGTTACGGTGATCGACGCCCACTTTGCTTTCTACGCCGTGTACCCGGTCGTGATGGGCCGGCTCAGGGATCTCCCGCTCGTCGTGCACTTTCACGGCCCATGGGCCCAGGAAAGCAAAGCATCGGGTGATCCGTCAGGCTGGCGCCTGTCGGCGAAGAGGAAGATCGAGATGTCGGTCTATCGTCGAGCTCGGGCGATCGTGGTTCTTTCAAACGCATTCAAGGAACTACTGGTCCACGGCTACGGGATCGCGCCGCAGCTGATCCACGTGGTGCCGCCCGGCATCGATCTGCACCACTTCGCTCCGGGCAACCGGGTCGACGCCCGGAGCCGGCTGGGCCTGCCCGCGGGCGTCCGGGTGCTCACAGCCGTGCGCCGGCTGGTGCCCCGAATGGGCCTCGACGTCCTCATCGACGCGTGGGCACAACTACAGCCGGACGATCCCGGCTCGGTCTTGCTGGTGGTCGGCGACGGCCCCGACCGCAGGAACCTGGAACAGCACGCAGCTCGCTCGGGCGTGGGGGGTTCGGTCCGTTTCCTCGGCAAGGTCGACGAGGAGACGCTGGTCCGCTGTTACCAGGCGGCCGACCTTTCGGTGGTGCCGACGCTGGCCCTGGAGGGGTTCGGGCTCGTGGTCATCGAGTCGCTGGCCTGTGGAACGCCCGTGGTCGTCACCGACACCGGTGGGCTGCCCGAGGTGCTGGGCCCGCTCGATCCTTCCCTGATCGTGCCTGCGGGCGACGCCGGCGCCCTCACCCGCAGGATCCGCGCCGCCTTCGACGGTACCCAACCGCTTCCGGATGAAGATCGATGCCGCGCCCACGCCGAGTCCTTCACCTGGCCGGTGGTCGCCGAGCGCCATCGGGCCATCTATTCGAGAGCGGCTCAGCCGGCTTCGACGCGGATACGAGTCGTCTATCTGGATCATTGCGCCCGCCTCTCGGGAGGCGAGCTGGCACTGCTCCGGCTCCTGCCTTCGTTGAACGTCGACGCCCACGTGATCTTGGGGGAGACCGGACCGCTCGTAGACGAACTCAGGAAGGCAGGCGTCTCGACCGAGGTCATGCCCATTGCCGAATCCGCGGGGTCGATCGGTCGCGAGCTGGTGCGACCCAGCCGACTCCCGGTGTCGGCGCTCGCCCACAGCGCCGTGTACGTGGGTCGCCTCGCAGCCCGACTGCGACAGCTCGAGCCTGACCTCGTCCACACCAACTCGCTCAAGGCCGCCCTGTACGGCGGAGCCTCCGCCCGTCTGGCATCGGTTCCGGTCGTCTGGCACGTGCGCGACCGAATCAGCGACGACTACCTACCGGTGTCCGCCCGGCGCCTCGTCCGCGCTGCGGCTCGCATCCTTCCCGCTGCCGTCATCGCCAACTCCCAAGCCACCCTCGATACGCTCGGGCCCGCCGGGGTGGGTGGTTCTGCGATCGCCAGCCCCCTTGGGTTTCCCCCCTCGATCACGGCACGGCCCTCCGGACAGTACCCCTTCAGGGTGGGGATCGTCGGGAGGCTCGACCGTTGGAAAGGCCAACACATCTTCCTCGATGCTTTCGCCAAGGCCTTCCCCGATGGATCCGAAAGGGCCGTCATCATCGGCGCACCAATATTCGGAGACACCGGCTACGAGTCGGAGTTGAAGCGTCAGGTCGCCGCGCTGGCGATCGAGGACCGGGTGGAATTCCGCGGCTTCCGTCACGATATCGAAGACGAGCTTCGCGGGCTCGATGTTCTGGTTCATGCCTCCGTCATCCCCGAGCCCTTCGGCCAGGTCGTGGTGGAAGGGATGGCGGTCGGCCTGGCGGTCGTGGCTGCCAATGCCGGAGGTCCGGCTGAAGTGATCACCGATGGAGTCGACGGCCTGCTGTGCCCCCCAGGCGATGCAGACGCACTTGCCGACGCGTTACGGCGATTGGCGGCCGACCCGGCGCTCCGCGCAGGCCTGGGAGATAATGCCCGAGAGCGGGCGCAGGACTTCACCGCCGAGCGCATCGCCCGCCAAGTGATGGCGGTCTACCGCAGTACCCTCGGGAAGCGACTGGGAGACGAACGCACGCCGTGAGAGTCGCTTTGGTTCACGACTACCTGACCCAGCGTGGCGGAGCCGAGCGGGTGGTGCTCTCGATGCGGGCGGCCTTTCCGGACGCACCCTTGTACACCTCGCTCTACGACCCCCCTGCCACCTTCCCGGAGTTCGCCGATCAGCCCGTCCAGGTCTTTCCCATCAACCGGATCCCTGGCGTTCGCCGCCACCATCGGCTGGCGCTTCCCATCCTCGCCCCGGCGTTCTCCCACCAGCGGGTGGAGGCGGACGTGGTCCTGTGCAGTTCGAGCGGATGGGCCCACGGGATCACGACGGACGCGCCCAAGATCGTCTACTGCTACACGCCGGCTAGGTGGCTGTACGACGGCGCTCGCTACCTTGGCGAGTTCAGGTCGTCGGCCAGACCGATCCTCGGTGCCCTGCGCCCTTGGCTCCTACGATGGGATCGACGTGCGGCAGCGACGGCGTGTCGCTACCTCACCCTCTCCCGGATCGTCCAGGACCGTCTCTGGTCCACCTACGGGGTCGAGGCCGAGGTGATCCCTCCGCCCCACACCATCCGACCCGACGCTCGATGCACGTCGATCCATGGTCTGGAGCCCGGGTTCGTCGTGTGCGTGGCCCGCCTCCTCCCCTACAAGAACGTGGCGCCGCTCATCGAGGCATTCCGAGGGCTCGGCGACCTGCGCCTGGTCGTCGTCGGCGACGGACCGGAACGACAACGGCTCAAGGCTGCAGCTGCACCCAATGTCAGTTTCATCGGCGTGAGGTCCGACGAGGAGCTGCGGTGGCTCTACTCCGCAAGCTTGGGCGTGGTGGCCGCCGCCCATGAGGACTACGGGCTCACCCCTCTCGAAGGCGCCGCGTTCGGGAAACCTGCGGCCGTCCTCCGCTGGGGCGGCTACCTCGACACGGTCGTCGAAGGGACAACGGGGCTGTTTTTCGACACCCCGACGCCTGCGGCCATCACCACCGCTGTGCGGCGCATGGCGACCGAGCCATGGGAACAAGCCCGTATCCGATCCCATGCCGACCAGTTCTCCGAGTCCCGCTTCATCGCCCGGCTCCGTTCGGTCGTCGCCGAAGTCTCACCGGGTTAGTTAGCCATCACCATCGTCGCCGAGGAGACCTCGCTCCCCGGCTGAAGCCCGCCCCCGCCGCTTCGCCCCGCCGGAACCGACAGGCCAGCTAGCATCGAGCCGTCGGTGATCGGTGCGTGCGTCTGGCGGAGGAGCATTCGGCAGGCTAGGAGGGTCCGACGAGCAGCCTGGTGGTACAGACCAATGAGTCCGAAGTCGGTACCGGCGGCGACCGGCTTCCGCGCGCCTCATCGTGGTGGTGGTGGGGATACACGGCTGTCCTCGTCGGCCTGGACACGCTCGCCATCGTCGCCGGCATCCTCGCCGGCCAGGTGCTGCGATTCGGGAACCTGAACACAGTCGATTCCCTCCCCCAGCACATGTCCTACACGACCATCGCCAATGGCCTCATACCGGCTTGGTTGTTGACCATGGCGCTGTGTGGCACCTACGGGCGCCGGCACCTCGAAGTCGGCACCGAGGAATACCGGCGGGTGTTCGCCGCCGCGCTCCGGTTCATCGGCGTTCTGGCCACGTTCGCCCTCGTGTTCAAGGTCGATGTCGCCCGAGGCTTCATCGCCGTGGCTGTGCCCGTCGCCACCGTGATGGCGCTCGGCGGCCGCTACGCGGCCCGCCACTGGCTACACCGGCGGCGGGGCCGGCTGGGGTCGTGCATGAAGAGAACGCTCGTGGTGGGCTCGAACGACACCGTGGCGATCCTCGTCCGCGCCCTTCGCGACGCCCCCTTCGTCGGCTACGCGGCCATCGCCTTATGCACCCCCCAGGGCAACGGCACGATCGATATCGACGGCGAGACCGTCAGTGTCATCGCTTCCACCGGCGAGGTCCTCGACGCCGCCTATCGCAGCGGTGCCGATGCGATCGTCGTCGCCGACGGTGCGATGCCCGACGACGGTTTGCCGGCGCTGGCCTGGCAGATCGAAGGAACCGGGATCGAGCTGCTCGTGGCGCCGGCCACCACCGATGTGGCGGGCCCCCGTATCAACATCCGTCCCGTCGCCGGCCTGCCCCTGATGTACGTCGAGGAGCCCGAGCTGAGCGGCATCCGTCGACTGGCCAAGACCGTCTTCGACCGCTCGGTCGCCGCGGTGTGGCTGATAGCCCTCCTGCCCGTCCTCGTGGCCATCGGTGTGGCCGTGCGTCTGACCAGCCGGGGACCGGCGCTGTTCCGCCAGGTCCGGGTCGGCGTGGGCGGACGACACTTCGTCCTGTGGAAGTTCCGCACCATGACCGTCGACGCCGAGGAGCGCCTCGCCGACCTGTTGCACCTAAACGAGCACGATGGAGTCCTGTTCAAGATCACCGACGACCCACGTACGACGCGCCTGGGCCGAGTACTCCGGCGGTGGTCCGTCGACGAGCTGCCCCAGCTCTGGAACGTGGTCCGGGGCGACATGTCCATCGTGGGCCCTCGCCCGCCACTTCCCAACGAGGTCGAACGTTACGACGACAACGTCCGGAGGCGGCTTCTCGTGAAGCCGGGCCTGACCGGTCTGTGGCAGGTGAGCGGCCGAGCCCAGCTACCCTGGGACGAGGCCGTGCGCCTCGACTTGTACTACGTCGAGAACTGGTCGCCGGCGCTGGACGCGGTCATCCTGGCGAAGACCGTCGCAGCGGTGTTACGGCGCCACGGCGCGTGCTGACGGGGCGGCTGCGGTGCCTCCGGGCTGGTTGGCGACCGGCGAGGTAAACCACTCCACCGTCCTGGCCAGGCCGTCCTCCAAGGAGACTTCGGTCGTCCACCCGAGTTCACGGCCGGCCAGGCTGATGTCGCCCTCGCTGTGGCGGACGTCTCCCGGCCTGGGGTCGACGTGGTTCGGGCGGTAACCGACCCCGAGAATCGGGCCGAGGATGGAGAGGAGCTCGAGCAGGTCGACCCGCCGGGTGCCGGCAATGTTGTAAGGCTGTCCCTGACAGGCCACGGACGGCGCGGCGGCGGCCGCCAGGTTCGCCGCCACGGCGTCGGTGACATAGACGAACGACCGGCTCTGATGGCCGTCGCCGTGGACCGTGGGCGGCTCGCCGGTGCGCAGGGCGTCGATGAACAGAGGAATCACGGCCGAATAGGGGGATCCGGGACGCTGGCGAGGCCCGAACACGTTGAAGTAGCGCAGCGCCACCGTCTCCAGCCCGTACAGCTCCGACGCCACCCGGCAGTAGTTCTCTCCGGCCACCTTGCTCACGGCATACGGCGAGCGGGGGAGCACGGGGGCCGTCTCGGTAGTGGGGAGTGGCGCAGCGCCACCGTAGACGCTGCTCGACGACGAGCACACGACTCGGCGAACTCCGGCGTCGGACGCCATCTTCAACACGGTCAACGTGCCGTGGGTGTTGGCCGTGTCGGTGGCGAGTGGATCCTCGACCGATTTGCTCACGGCCCGATGGGCGGCCAGGTGGAACACCACCTCGACGTCGACGACGGCGTCGGCGACCGCCTTGGCGTCGGCCACATCGGCCACGATCAACTCGGCCCCGGGGTCGACGTTGTCGACGAAGCCGGCCGAAAGGTCATCGAGGACACGGGTGGCATGCCCCGCAGCCACCAGGGCCTGGGTCACGTGGGAGCCGATGAACCCGGCGCCGCCGGTGACGAGCACATTCATCTCCGTGAACCGTAGCGGGTCCCCCTCCACGGCCTTGAAACAGCCGATCGCTCGACAGCGTCTAACATTGTCGTATGGGTCGGTGCCATGAGTTTGGCCTCCAGATCCGTGACGGCTGCGGACACGCCATGGTGGCGGGCAAGAGTTCGTGTTCCTGCGCGGAGTGCCGGGTGGTGTGCGGCGGCCGGTTTGCCGGGTGCCCCGACGTCTGGGCCCGAGGGCCCCAACCGGTGACGCTGACGCTCAACAGCGACGAACAGCCCGCCCCCCCGTTGACCAGGAACGCCAACGGAGTCGCCATTCCCCCGACGGCGCGACCCAAGGCGCTGGCGACGCGCGTGGAGGCGACTGCGCGGAAGCCGACGGCAGCCGAACCCCCGCCGGCGCCCCCGGCAAAGGCGGCGACCGTGTCGGCGCCCCCGGCAAAGGCGGCGCTCCCGGCAAAGGCGTCGCCTACAGCAAAGCCGGCGCCTACAGCAAAGGCGGCGCCTACAGCAAAGGCGGCGACCGTATCGGCGACCCCGGCAAAGGCGGCGCCTAAAGCAAAGGCGTCGGAGCTTACGGCAAAGGCGTCGGCGCCCCCGGTGGCGGACGCGGCCAAGGCGCCCGTCGAGACTTCGAAGGCGTCGGCGCCCGCGCCGCCGGCGATCGAGGCCACGGTGCCCGATGACACCCCCGTGTCGCAGCCCGTGACCACGCCCGAGCCGGTGCCAACGGCGCAGGCCACGTTGCGCTCGCCGACCTCGCAGGCGCCGGCCAGTGCCGCCGCTCTTCGCTGGCTGGAGGGCGCGTTCGCCGGGCTTCGCGCCGAGCTTCAGTCGCTGCGCGGCCACCTGAACCAGCAACAAGCCACCATGGCCGAACTGGTCAGCGGTGTCACCCAGCAGCAGGCCCTCCTCTCGGAACTGCTCGAAGCCCGGGATGCCGACTTCCGGCTGGCCGAGGCGGCCGAAGCACTGCCCCAGTTCGTCAGCGATGCTGTCGCCCACGAGGTCAGGGCCAACCGGGAACGAACCGTGGCCGCCATCGCGTCCACGCTCGACACCAAGCTGGCCGAGGCCAACCTCGGCGCGACCCCCATCTCCACGGAGGCGGCAACACGAGCCATGCGGACGGAGCTGGCCGAGCAACTCCCGAAGGCGCTGAACCAGGCTTTGGCCGGCTCGGACGCCCGAATGGACGAGATGGCCCAACGACTGGACAAGCTCCTGACCCGGGCCATGCGGGTCGGTGCCCGGGCTGCCACCGCCGAAGTGAACGAATCGGCCCCCAAGGCTTCGGCCAGGGGCAGAACCACGGCGGCGTCCGGCCGGTCCGCGGCGAGGGTAGCCACCCGGCCCGCCAAGGCGTCGAAGGCGATCGGCAAGGCACAGCCACGACCCACGACGTCGCGGTCGGCTCCTGCCAAGGTGGTGAAGGCTGCGAAGTCGACACGATCGGCCAAGGCGGTCAAGGCGGAGCCGAAGAAGCGGTCTACCCCGGCGACGACCAAGCGACCGGCCAACCCACGGGCATCAAGAGCCACGGCCACGAAGGCCGCCAAGGCGAGCGCCACGAAGACCGCCGTCGCCAAGCGGCCCAGGACCAGGCCTCAGTCGACCAGGCAACCTTCGGCCGCCAAGAGATCGACCGGTCGGGCCTCGAAAACCTGAGCGCTGTCCACCGGTCGGTAGCCCATCTGGCTCAGGCCGAACCCGCTGACTGACTCAGTGAAGCCCCTGGGGAGTCGATCGATCCACCCAGTCGAGGATCACGACGACGGCCAGGACAATGATGAGCGCCGCTATCAACACAGAGAAGGCGTAGGCATAGACCAACGCAAGCCGTCTCGAGTTCGCCGACATCGTGGACCGGCGGGATCGGCGTGGCGCTCGATGCTTCGGCGACGCAGCCGGGCCAGCGGCGGTAGGCCGCACGGGGAGTTCCCAGTGGGGCTGAGCTGCCGGTAGCCGCTGCGGCTGAACCGGTGGGGGGCTGCTCACCGGTGCCCGGCGGGGTTGGGGGGCGGGCTGGGCCGGTTGTCGCCGAGCCTCGCGGCGCTCGGGCTGCACGGGCCCTCGGCACCCCAGTGCGTGAGCACCCAAGTCGATGCTCGCTGTCTCGACACCGCACTTCTTGCATCTCCCGGCTACCCAGAAGCTGTCCGTGCCTCGGCGCAGCACCAGCCGGTCCGAACCAGTGGTGACGATCGGCTCACCCAGGGACGTCTCACCGGCGACGCGAACGAACGACCCCAGTGTTCGAAGGGCGATCCAACGCGCCCGCCACCCACCTGGGCTCATCACCGTTCTACGGGATCCACAGCCACGGACAGGAGCCTACGTCGTGGGCCAATCACCCCCGGCTGAAACCCGTTGGCCTCCCGATCTGTCCAGATTCTCGAACTTCCCGACCGGACTGGTGTTCCAGCTTCCGTCAGGAGTCCGGTGATACGATCCTTTCCGAGGAGGACCGACTTGGACATTGACGAGATCGAATTGCGAACGTTTCCTATCAGTCGCCGAGGCTATGATAGGGCGGATGTTGACGCATTTTTGACGTCAATTGCCGCGGAATACCGACGGACTCAGGCTGAATATCGCCAGGCCGTTCAGACGGCCAAGGATGCAGCCAGGTCTGCGGCTGCCGCAGCCGCGGCTTCCAACAGCCCGTCGTTTGAAAATGTCGGCTCCCAGGTCGCGACAATCTTGGCAACAGCATCACAGGCTGCCGAGACGTTAAGGGCCGAGGCCGAGCAAGATAGCGACGCGATCCGAAAGGTCGCCGAAGAACAAGCCGCCGAGCTGAACCAAGCTGCCGTCGCAGAAATGACGGAGGCGCAAGACCTAAGGGCGAAGGCCGAGCAAGAGGTATACAATCTGCGGGCAATAGCCGAAGCCGATGCTGATGAGATCGTAGCCCAGGCTCACAGTCAGGCCGCTCAAGTCGAGCAAGAAACGAAAGAAAGAGCAGCTCGAGCAGACCGGGTTGCTCGTGCCAAGATCGAGACAATAGTCACCGAGGGTCGGCGGGAGTACGAGCACTTGCGTTCGCTTTCACAACAGATGATCGACCGAATATCATCGGTCGAGTTCCTCATTCAGCAAGCACGAGATGGGATTTCAGGACATCCATCAGCCGTAGGCGAACGAGTCGGACCCCTACCCAAGGACGCAGAAATGGCCCGAATCCTCGGGAGCGACGATATTCGGAACGGCTGACTAGGCCCCCACCCGAGCGATGGAAACATCGCGATGGTTCACTGGGACCACGCTGAGCAGTCATCGCACAGCGGCCGCCTCTGGCGGCGGGAGACATCCAAAGACGTTATCTCCTTCTGACAGCTGCGGCAGATGGCAACTGGCCAAAATGTCTTTCCACCCTGCGGAAAAACCAGCCGATCTGACCCGGCGCGTACGATCAACGCGCCATCCGAGGTCCGATCGACGACCTTCACCCAACGTCGCAGTGTCCGCAGGCCGATCCAGCGAGCCCGCCACGGGCGGGCGGCCGGTCCGGCCGGGGTGGGCACATCGCCGCGTGGCAGCACCGGATACGACGAGTGTGGCCCGTTGTTGTCCAAGCGCCCGACACCACCCCGCCTTCTCGCGACGTGGTAGACCGCGCAGCCCACGCAGATGCTCGTTGTGGCCGACAGGGCCGTCACGACGGCCGTGAACAAAGCCAAACTCCAGGCGACATCGATGTTTCCGCCAACGAACGTCGCAGTGGATACAGCAAGGAGAAGTGCTGCAAACGCGTCCGCGAAACGCATCGGACGAGGATCTTCGAGCTCCGCGGGCGGCTCCAAGCGAGGCCCGATGACCCTAGCGTAAAGGGCGAGGAAAGGAGCCAGACCGGGCCCGAAGAGCGCGCTGGCAAGAAGCACGGTCGCCACTGCGGGAACGACGAGAGGCTGATTGATCACGAAGGCGACGAGGAGCAGCCCGGCAGCCACCGCTTCGTTGAACCGGGCTCCTCGGGGGTCCGCCGCCGCGAGAGCGGAAGCCATACCCTCTCCTTAATCCAAAATGGACGGTCAACGCGCGAGCGGCAAGACCACGCATTGTACTGCCCGCGCGTAGCACCAGCCCTGACCGGGCAGCTAGGAGCGCCAGGCTGCGATCACCTCGTCCCATGCCACCTGGCCTTGGCGCAGGAGCCGGGGTACCGGGGTCGTGCAGTCGACGACGGTCGACGGTTGGCCGGTGCATGGTCCAGCGTCGAGCACGACCGGAACCACGGCTCCGAACGTGGATGCAACCTCGCCGGCCGTGACGAGGGGAGCCCCACCGTGGAGGTTGGCACTCGTGGTAGCCAGTGGCCCAGCCACGGCACAGACGGCTCGGGCCACGGGATGGGCCGGGCAGCGGACGCCGACGGTGCCGTCGGCATCGCCCAGGTCGGCGGTGGATCCCGGACGTTTGCGAACGACGATGGTCAGCGGTCCGGGCCAGAACTGGCCCATGAGGGCGAGGGCCCCCTCGGGCAGCATGTCGGCCAGCCTGCCCACCTGGTCGATCCCGGCGACCAGCACCGGCAGGATCAGGTCGCGGGACCGGCGCTTGGCATCGAAGACCCGATCGGTGGCCCCGGGCTGGAACGGGTCGACGGCCAGCCCGTACACCGTGTCGGTCGGGATCCCGACGGGCCAGCCGTCGGACAGGACCCGGGCGGCCTTGGCGACAGCAGCCGGTGGCGGCGGGTCCCCGAAGGCAGCGATCAGAGCCACTGTCTCATTCTTTCCGTTCGGTCAACCCACCGGCCAGTGCTCCACGGCGAGACCGGGCATAGGAAAGTCCCGAGGGTTCCCAGTGGCGAGCCGACCCCCCGCTGAATAGGCAGCCGCTGCGATCAGGCAGTCGGCCTGGCTCAGGGTTATGCCCCGCAACGCAAAGTCGCGACGCCATGCGCCGGCACGCCAACCTTCCGGACTGCCGATGGCAAGGATCACCAGCCCTCCGAAGAGCGCCTCAGCCGCCGACTGCTCTCGGACCCGTAGGCCTCGCACGACCTCTTCAACGTTGATCCCCGTCGTGGCGGCACTGTCTCCATCGCGGAGATGAGCATCCAGGCGATCGGCGGCCGGCCGACCTCGTAGGTAGTCGATCAGTACCGTCGAGTCGAGAACGAGGATCAACCCACTCGTCGATCATCGGTCTCGCGTTGTCTTCGGACCCATGCAGCCGGATCCTCATCCCACTCGTGGCTGTGGTCGGTGATCACGCCGCGAGCCGAACGGATTAGGGCGGCTCGGGTCCGATGCTCGAGGGCAGCTGCGACCGCATCGCGGACGAACTGGCTTCGATGCCGTTTTCCGGCGACGCCGTCGATCCGATGGACCACATCTTCGTCAATCTCAATGTGCATTCGAATGTGTGGAGGATAGCACCATTGGACGCGCCAAACGCTTCACGCCGGGCCGGGGCTTCCGGCCAGTCGGGCGGCGTCGAGGCGGCGATCCTCCCGCAACGCCTCCCTGTCCTCGTGGGCCTTCCACTGGGTCAACACGACGGCCACCGTGGCCAGGCTCAGGAGATCTCCCACGGCCCACAGGATGCCCGCGCCGGCGTGCTGATCGCCGAGGCTGTGGGCGGCGAACAGCGGCTCCTTCCCGCTGAGCAGAGCGATACCCAGAAAGGCGTGGAACGGAAGGGCCACGAACACGTAGAGCAGGCGAACACCGTGATTGAGACGCCACACGGTCGGGTCGAGTCCGACGACCGGCCAGAAGAACAGCATGCCCACGACCAGGAAGTGGGCGTGGACAAGCTCGTGGACCGCCGGGTTGCGCAGCGACAGTGCGTACAGGCTGCTGAAGTAGAGGGCGAACATCGAGCCGGCGAACAGAACCCATGCCACAACGGGATGGGTGATCACCTTCACCGGAAGGCAGTGCAATACGCGTAGCAGGCGGCGCTGCGTCTGGCGCGAGCCGGCCTGGAGGGCCAGGGTTATTGGGGCGCCGAGCGCCAACAACGGCGGTCCGAGCATCGACAGCAGCAGGTGCTGGCCGACGTGGAAGGTGAAGTAGTTCTCGTCGTATGCGGCCAGGCCCGATTCGAGGGCGACGATCACCACCCCACACCCGGCCATGAACGACGCCGTCCGGGCCCGGGGCCAGTGCCGGCCCATATGGCGGAGCCGGCGAATTCCCACCAGGTAGGCGAAGACCATGAGCGCCACGCCCACCAGGGGCAGTGGCGAGATCGACCACCCTAGGAACAATTCGCGAAGCGTCGGAGAACCG
The DNA here is from genome assembly GCA_038238185.1 of Acidimicrobiales bacterium. Classification (GTDB taxonomy): domain Bacteria; phylum Actinomycetota; class Acidimicrobiia; order Acidimicrobiales; family AC-14; genus DATAQC01. Next base: position 1,612 of record JBBRXY010000012.1, on the reverse strand, counting down.
GCCGCGAGGACCGCGAACGGGGCCACCGCGACAAGGTACTTCTTGAGACACGCCCTGTTACTATCCCGAACCGTGACGGGCGGGGCGCTACTCACTCGGTCGGAGGTACGGCGCCCGTCGCCGCTCGCAGTCGGAACCATGGTCTGGCTGGCCTCCGAGCTCATGTTCTTCGGCGGCCTCTTCGCCTCCTACTTCACCATCCGTGCCCAGACACCGGCGTGGCCACCCCCGGGGGTCCATCTCGACGTTCTGCGCGACGGCATCTTCACCCTCGTCCTGGTCTCGTCCAGCTTCACCATGCAGTTGGGGGCACGCCACCTCGAGCACGGCAACCGTCGGCTCGCTCGTCGCTGGATCATCCTCACCCTCGTCCTGGGAATGGCGTTCCTGGGGAACCAGGCCGTGGAGTGGTTCACCCTCGACTTCACTGCCACCACCAACGCCTACGGGTCACTGTTCTTCTCCATGACCGGCTTCCACGGGCTGCACGTCGCTCTCGGGCTGGTGGTCATGGTGGCGCTGCTCGGCCGGATCATCGGCCCAGGCCCCGACCCGGGCGATGGCCCGGCCGCCGAGGTCATCACCTTTTACTGGCACTTCGTCGACGTGGTGTGGTTGGCTCTGTTCGCGATCATCTTCCTCCTTCAGTAGAACATCGGACTCGAATGCGGAAAGGCGTCGTACCAGTTGTCCTCTCTACGGTTGGGATTGCTGTCGCGATGACCCTGGGAAGCGGCTCGGCCACCGCCGCCCGGTCGATCGTCAGGCCAGTAGCGCCCCAGCAGCTGGCGGAGGGAGCCGATCTCTACAACCAGTCGTGCACCAGCTGCCACGGACCCGGGGGCGAGGGGTCGACCCTCTCGGGCGGCGTGAAGGCACCGTCGCTGATCGGAGTCGGTGCGGCCGACGTCGACTTCTACATGTCCACCGGACGCATGCCCCTGGCCAACACCAACGACCCCCAGGCGGTCCGCAAGCCACCGGCGTACAGCCCCAGCCAGATCGCTTCGATCGTCGCCTATGTGACCTCGTTCGGCCCCGGCGGGGCCCCGATACCCAGCCTCAACCAGCAGAGCGCGTCCTTGAGCCGGGGCGCAGAGCTGTACCTGCTCAACTGCGCCGCCTGCCACAACGCCGCCGCCATAGGCGGGGCGCTGAGCTATGGCGCGTACGCCCCCGCCCTGCACGAGGCCACCGCCCTCCAGATCGGCGAGGCCCCGCGCATCGGTCCGGGGAACATGCCGGTGTTCGGCCCCGAGACGCTCTCCAACGATGAGCTCAACGACATCGTCCGCTACGTGCGATACCTCCAGCATCCCGACGACGCCGGGGGCAATCCCCTCGGCCATCTCGGTCCCGTCACCGAAGGCCTCGTGGGCCTGTTGTTCGGCGTCGGCGTCCTGGTGTGCTTCATCGCCTGGCTGGGGACGCGCGCATGAGCGAGGACCGAAGCGAAGCGGAGGGCCCGAGCGACCCAGCCGGAACGGTCGAGGACCGAAGCGAAGCGGAGGGCCCGAGCGACCCAGCCGGAACGGTCGAGGACCGAAGCGAAGCGGAGGGCCCGAGCGACCCAGCCGGAACGGTCGAGGACCGAAGCGAAGCGGAGGGCCCG
>JBBRXY010000011.1:0-54178 GCA_038238185.1 Acidimicrobiales bacterium | reverse complement strand
GTTCGACACCAGCCACCTAGGGGCCGGCTAGCCGGTGAGCATGGTCAGCGGGCCGGCATGGCGGCCAAGGTGGCCACTGCGGCGAGGAGAGCTTGTTCGCTGAGCGGCCGCCAGATCGTTGGGCCGTCGGTGACGGGTTGCGAATCGGGGATGCGTTCGACGCTCACGGTCGCACCTGCTGGCATGCACAGCCCCTTCCGGGTTGCTTCCCCCGTCGGGCCCTCCCGAGCCCCGACGTGAGAAATTTCGTTACCCGTGATGATTCACCGAACCTGCCGTGCCGACAATCGCCCGAACGGACCTTTCTCGATAGTCCGAACGGACTATCGGTGGTTCAGTGGCCACCACCGAACGCCAGCGCGGCGACGAGGTCCATGGGGACGGTCTCGGCCAGGGACGCCTCGATGTGGAAACTCCAGACCTCGTCGCCGGGGACGGCGATGGTGACCTCGGTCACCAGGTGGGAACAGCGCGGGTCGGTACCGGGCTTCTCGGAGATCCCGACGCTGGCCCCTACCGGCAGACCGAGCTCAGCCCGTACCCAGGCTTCCAACTCCGGCGCGGTTGTCGCGGCATCGCCCATCGCCAAAGGCTACCGGTGCTCGTCGGCTTGGGGCACCACTCCGAGGCGGCTCATCTGGCGGGCGCTGGACGCGGCCACGGCCGCCTCCATGGCCTGAGCCAGCACGGCCGCCACCGCCTTCATGGCTGTCGGTCGAGCACGCAACAGGGCCTCGGTGACCTCGGGGAGGCGCTCGGGTGGCATGCAGTCGGCCACGAACGGCTCCCAAACGTGGCGCTCGAACAGGACCACGAACCGCTCGGCCATCCGTCTCAGGTCGGAGCTCATCAACAAGTGCTCGTCGAGGACGGCCGACAGTGGAATGCCGGCGGCGACCAGGTCGGCCCCGGCGCGCAACAGGCTGGGGCTCGGGACCCGCCAGCCGTCGCCGTCGGCCACGAGCAGGCCCGCGGCCACGGCCCGCTCCCCCAGGGTGGGGTCTTCGGCGATCTCGGGGAAGAGGCGACGGAGCTGGCCCGTGTCGATGGCCCCAGGAGCCTCGTCGGTCCAGGGTGCGGTGAGGGCCTCCTCGAAGCCGAGCACGTGCGACAGGCTGCGGCCGTCCTCCCAGGCGTCGAGCAGGGCCCGGATGGCGGCCAGCGAGAAGCCCTGCGACTGGAGGTGGGCGATGTAGCGCAGCCGGGCCAGATGGCCCTCGTCGTAGAGGCCGACCCGGCCTGACAGCCGTGGATGCGGCAACAGCCCATCGGTCTGGTACGCCCGGATCGTACGGGTGGTGACGCCTGCCTCCCGGGCCAGCTCGTCGATGGTCATCTGTCCTCCACCAGGTGAAACGGAACGAGGTCTCCCCCGTTGACTGTTACATCAATCGATGTTAGCATGGGGCCAGGTTCAACGGGAGGCCACGCTATGTCGCACGTCTTGCTCGGTACCGTTTCGGGAGGTTGGACGACGGAGATGTGGCTGTGGCTGGTGGTCCCGATCGCCATCTATTGCGGCGTCTCCCTCTCGCTGTTCGTGGCCGGGCACAGCCACGAAGAGCCGGAGAACTTCGTGGGCTTCTTCTTCCGGGAGATCTCCGACAGCCTGCACCGGCTGACCGGCTTCCCGGGCTGGGCCATGGCCGGGGCCCTCACCGGCCTCATGTTCCTCGGCATCGCCGTGATGGGCTTCTACTGGGACGTCGCCTGGCACATCGATCTCGGCCGCGACAAAGACCTGTTCACCCCGGCCCACGTGATGATCCTGGTGGGTCTCGGTGGACTGTTCTTCGCAGCCATGATCACGTCGCTGTTCGCCTCGGTCGAGAAGGTCGAGACGCGTGTGCAGATCGGGTGGGTGCGGATCCCACTGCCCGCCATCCTCCTCGGTCTGTTCGGTTTCGGCGGGGCCGCCGCCTTCCCGCTCGACGCCCTGTGGCACGATGCCTACGGCATCGACGTCACCCTCTGGAGCCCCACCCATCTCCAGCTCATGGCCGGCGGCGCCCTCGCCACCCTCGCCGTGTGGCTGATCATCGCCGAGGCCCTGCCCGCAGCCCGCCCCACGGCGCTCGGCAACGGCATCCACGCCCTGGCCGGCGGTGCCGCCCTCACCGGCCTCACCATCTTCCAGGGCGAGTTCGACTACGGCGTGCCCCAGTTCCAGGTGATCTTTCTGCCCATCCTGATCGCCGCCGTCGCCGGCTTCATTTTGGTCCTGGCCCGCCTGGCCATGGGTCGCTGGGGAGCGGTGAAGGCGGTGGTGGCCTACCTCGTGCTGCGCAGCCTCCTCGGGCTCATGGTCGGAGAGGCGCTGGGTCACACCTTCCCCCGCTTCCCGCTCTACCTGCCGTCGGCCCTGCTCGTCGAGGCCGCCGCGGTATGGCTCGGCACCCGTCGGCGTCTCAACTTCGGCGCCATCACCGGAGCGCTCGTCGGCAGCGTCGGGATCGTCATGGAGATGATCTGGATCGGCGCCACCGGTTGGCGGGCCACCCTCCCTCCCGCGACCATCGTCGAAGCCCTGGTGCTCAGCGTGCTCGCCGGGACGGCCGGCGGCATCCTCGGCGCCGGCCTGGGCCGGGCCTTCGGGTCGGTCGACGACGAAGACGCCGGGGCGGCCGTGACGCCCATACCGATCGCCGCCCTGGCCATGGCGGGGGTCGTCATCATCGGTGCCCTGGCCGTGCCGCTGCCCCGCCGGGTGGGGCACGTCGACGGTGTCGTGGCCCTCCAGCGGGGAGCCCCCACCGCCTCGGCGCCCGACGGCGGGGCACTCGTCGACGTCACCCTGCAACCGGCCGACGCCGCCGAAGGCGCCATCGTGTTCACCGTCACCTCCTGGCAGGGCGGGGGCACCGTTCACGCCGACCTGCACAAGGTCGGACCCGGCCACTACCGCACCACTACGCCCGTCCCCGTGTCCGGGAGCTGGAAGTCGATGGTCACCCTCGAGCGGGGCGACCAGGTGATGGCAGCGCCGATCTACCTCCCTGCCGACCCGGAGATCGGCGCGCCCGCCATCCCCGCCCTCCCCGCGCGCGATGTGACGTTCGTCCGCAATACGACATTGCTCTTGCGTGAGCAGCACGACGGTCCGATCCTGCCGGCGTTGCTCGCCTACTCAGGTCTCACCGTGCTCATCGCCGCATGGGTGGCCCTGATCGCCTTCACTGTCACCCGCATCTCGGCCGGCACCGACGGCACGCCTTCGGGCGCTCCGTCCGGCAGCCGCCCACAGTCCAGGTCGGGGAGGCCCGCAGAGCCAGTCGGCGCCGGTCCCGCCGTCCGGTCGCCGGCCGCTCACCGCGGCGCCTCGGCCTGGTACGCGTCAAGCGGGTTCCCGCCGAGCTGAGCCCGTCGAGCCGGCCTTCCCGAGTATCGACCGTGTAGCTCAATGTGCTCTCGAACCAAAGGAGACAGCCGTTCGAGATCATGGTCGTCGACACTGCGCCCTCGATCCCGGGCATAGTTGACGGCCCGATCCATGTACCGAGTTTTGAACAGGGCGATGGCGTTGACAACCAGCCCCAGCGCACCGTGCTGGTCTTCCTGGCCCGTCCGGTAGGCCTGGTAGGGCGGCGGCCGGCGGCCCGCCAGCGGTTCCAGGCGTCACGTCGGACCTGGGTGAGAGCGCTCAACCCGGTACGGGAGCTCCCTACTGGTCGGAGTAGATGCTCGACGCCATGGCGCCGAGGTCGTTGTTGGCCTTGAGGATTTGCTCTTGGCTCGTGATCGGGACATCGTTGACATAGAGGGCGAACGCGAGGCGTTTACCCCCTTTGGTATCGACGTACCCCGCCAACGCCTTGGACTTAAGCTGGGTGATATTACCGTTGGCGTCTCCGCCTACATTCGTGCCGGTCTTTGCCGAGACGTGCCCGACAGCCGGGTCGTCGGGGGGGACGACGTTCTTCAGTGATCCGTCGACGCCGATGACGGGCGTGGAGTCGAAGAAGGCCTTGAAGTAGGGACGATCGACCAAGTACCGGAGAACTTTGACCTGCGCATCCGCAGAGATTCGGTTCTCCGGCGTCCCCTCGCCGTCGACGAGGTGGACCTGGGTCGGGTCGGCACCGGCCTTCTGCACGAACGAGCTCACGATCTCCATACCCGCCTGATTGGTACGTTGGCCGTTCTTCACCGCCAAGAGGAGCGGGATCATGGCTGCGCCGAGATTGTGGCTCACCTTGTTGATCAGCTTGGCGGTCTCCGAAAAGGCAGGAGACTCCAACTCGCCAACCTTGGGGAGGCGGGCGACGTCGGCACTCGGAGGGAGCTGCGGGGCGGGGTTCGGCCCGAGCGGCTGGGCGTCCACCGAGACGCCCGCTCGTTGCAGGGCTTCGATGAACAGGGTGCGGGCGAACGCCGCCGGGTCGGGTACCTGGTACACGTGAACCAGCGGCGCCTTGGCGTCGGCATTGACCGTCCCGGTCACCTTGACAACGCCGGACTCAGCGTCGTCGGTGGTGATGTCGGGCGCAGTGCCGGCGGGGGTAGTCGTGACCTGCGCCTCGACGCGGAACGCAGCCGTTTCGGGGCGGGAGGTCACCGTTGCCGCCGCGCCGGGAGCGCCGGGCGTGATCATGAGGTCGATCAGATTGTCGTTGACCGAGATGGGGGTGATCGGCACATCCCCGATGGTCACGGGATCCCAGAGTCTTTCGTCCAGCAATACGTCACCCTTGACGCGCTTGACCCCCGACGAGGCCACCTGGGTGGCCATCTGGTTGAGCCCGGCCAACGGGTCCTCCGGCGTGAGGGTGGCGAAACCGACGATGGCGTTGGCGTCGGTGTGGTCGAAGTTCTCCACGTCGATCGAGCCGTCGGGCTTCGTGCGACCCCCCAGCGTGAGATCACCCTGGCCGACCATGATCAGGTTCCCCGCGAGATCGCCCGAGGGTGACACCTCGCCGGACCGCAACACCGGCGTGCGGAACCGGTGATCGGCTCCCAACCCGTCGAGACCGGCGGAGACCGAGTTGAGCTTTGTCGTCGAAGCCGACGCCATCGGCGTCTGCGTGTTGAGCTGGTAGATGGTCTTTCCCGACTTGGTGTCGACGACCAGAAGGGCCCACTTGCCACCCTTGTAGTCAGGGGAGTCGATCACCTTCCGCAATCCCGGGCTGAGCACCTCCGCCGAAGGAGATGACGAGTTGGACGGTTTGGCGGCGTCGTTGGATCCCGACGAGCAGGCTCCAGCCAGCAGGAGCGCGGCGGTGACTCCTGCCAAGGCGCGCCCGGACGTGTTCGCACTCCCGCGCGCATAGTGGACGCTGGCCGTCTTGGGGGATTCCTCCGCCCGCGCAGGGCTTGGGTCCCGATCATGGCCACTCACAATGCCCATCCCCGCTTCTCCCCGTTTCTCCGCCAGTCGGAAATCACGTTAGCGCCCAGATCGCATGGCAGCGATGGAAGGTTTCGCTGCTCCCGTTCCCTAGCCCAGCTTCACGGGATGGTTTGGCGCGAAGATCGTGCTCAGCGACTCGAGCACCGGCTGCGCATATCTCTTGTCAAAGTTGGCACTTGGCGAAAGCGTGACGTAGACGATGATCGTCAGCTTCTTGTTGGCCAGGTTGCCCAGCCCGGCTTGAATGCCCTGCAGGCCCGGGTTGGAGAAGATCCACCCGTCCACGATTGTGGTGCCCATCGCATAGTACGCATCGGCGGTGTTGCGGCCCTGTCCGACCGTAACCGGGGCGAGCTGGGCTCTATGTCCTGCCTTCGAGAGAAGGGATCCCGCCCCCTCGGCCTCGATGAACCGTCGGAGATCCTCCTGGTTCGAGGCCAGGCCGCCCGCATAGCCGATCCACGACGGGTTCCAATACGTCGCCTCTTCGTAGACGCCGCGCTCATTGGTGTAGGAGTGCAGCACCGGCTCGCGCATAGCAGCCGTGGGCAGAGTGGTGTCCTTCAGTCCCAGCGGGCCGATCACGCCCTCTTTGAGGAGAGCGCCCATCGGTCGTCCTGTCGCCTTCTCGATCACCTGTTGGAGGATGACGAGGTTGGTGTCGGAGAACGACTGACTGGTGCCCGGCGGGAAGGCGGGGCCGCCGGCGACGCCGAAGGCGATGATCTCGTCGGGAGTAAACGTCTTGAACGGGTCTTCGTAGAAGGCTTTCTGGAACGCTGGGTCGATGGTGTAGTGCTTGTAGCCAGACTGGCTGCGCGCCAGCATCTCCACGGTGATGGCGTCCGCCGACGGCAGCGCGGGATACCACTTCGAAAGCGGGTCCGTGAGCGAGAGCTTGCCTGCCTCCACCTGTTGCAACAACACCGTTGTGAGCATCGCCGAGGCGATGTTGCCGGTACGGTGATGCATGTCAGCGGTGGCCGCCACGTTCGGTGTGGACTCGCCGAGTGCTCCCACCACGAGAGGCTTGCCGTCCTTCCATACGCCAACGGTGATGGCCTCGATCGACCCCTCTTGGAACGACGACCGCACGACCTCGGCCGCCCGTTTGGCCTGGCCGCCGGGCGCAAGGCAGAGGCGATCGGCCTGGGTGGTGCCTGTGGGGCAGCCAGTTGCGGCCGCTTGGGCCGAATCGCTGGTCCGGGCCCCTGGGAGGTCCGACGACGCCCACGCCGTGGTCGAAAGGATGCTGAGGACGAGCGCGATCAGGACGGTTCGTTTGAGCATGCCTCAACTATTGCAGGTCGTTTCGCTCCGTATCGGATTGCCGGTACTTGGCCTTCGTCACGGCCTTGCTAGCTTGTGCGGATGGAGCGAAAAGTGTCTGTTTCTCGGTTCGTCGTCTTCGCTTTGGCGGTTGCCGCTCTGAGCGGAGTCATTGCGCCCGGTGTTCAAGCAGCCACCCCGGCCCCGGCGAGCGCCGACCGCGTGCTCGATCTCCTGATCGAGCGGTTGGTGGCCACGCCGGGCGGCCCCCCTGGGGTGGCGGTCGTGGTGCATCGCGGCGCGGAGCGCGACCTCCACAGCGCGGGTGTGGCCGACGTGACGACGGGCGAGCCCATCCACATCAACGACCATATGCGCATCGCCAGCGTGTCCAAGGCGTTCAGCGGCGCGGCAGCGCTCTCGCTGGTGGGCAGGGGTCAGCTGTCGCTGGACACGACCATCGGCGAGATCTTGCCGGACCTGCCCCGAGCCTGGTGGCCGGTGACCCTGCGCCAGCTCCTCAACCACACCAGCGGCATCCCCGACTTCAGTGCCACCCCGGCTTTCCTACAAGCGTTGCTGGCATCGCTTCAGGTCGCGCCTCCCCCACGGACGCTCTTGTCGTTCGTGGAGTCGAAGCCTCTGTTGTTCCCGCCTGGGTCGAGTTACCAGTATTCGAACTCCGACAACATCGTCGTGGGTCTCATGATCGAGGCCGCCACCGGTCAGCCCTATGAACGGGTTCTCCAAGAGCGCGTCTACGGACCGCTCGGCCTGGCCCGTACCTCGCTCCCGCGCGGCGCCGACATGCCAGATCCGTTCATTCACGGCTACAACGTGAACCCGACCGAGGATGTGAGCGAACTCTTCGCCGCCGGTTGGGCGTGGGCCTCGGGCGGGATCATCTCCACGCCGGCCGACGTCGACCGCTTCGTTCGCAGCTACGCCGCCGGCGGCACCACGGACCCAGCGACGCGCAAGGCCCAGTTCCGGTTCACGCCGGGAGAGTCCGACCCCCCGGGGCCGGGCCGGAACTCAGCCGGGTTGGGGATCTTCCGCTACGAGACCACGTGCGGCACCGTGTACGGCCACACCGGCACCACCGCGGGGTACACCCAGTTCATCGGCGCCAGTGCCGATGGCTCACGCTCGACGACCGTGTCGGTAAACGCGCAGATCACGCCGGATACCGACGCGAGGACCTTCAGCCTGCTGCGGCAGGTTTACCTCCGGGCGGTCTGCGCGGCGATGGCCTAACGAACCACCAGGCCGGCGGTCTCGATCGTCGAGATGTCGAAGCCCTCACCGGAGGTTGACACGAAGGGCCTTTCGCCTCTCGGAACGAGAACCGCGCATCCATCAGCGCTCGATCTCCGTCGGGACCAAGATCTTCTGAGCCGGCCACGAACACACCATGCGAGCCCAAACGGCCCCGGGGTACAGTCCGGACGGTGGTTGGCACACCCTCCGGTGTGTCCTTTCTTTCGCCAGTTCGGGCGGGTGTTGCCCGGACCTTCAGCGGGGGTGTCAACGTGCGACGAATCGTCGTTGCAGTCATCGGGTCAGCTCTCATCCTCGGGGCGTGTTCGTCCACCCCGTCTTCGTCGTCGGGTGGTGGATCGCGGTGAACGGCTGCTGCCAGCCGGGGTTTCCGCATCGCCCCTCGCTCAACTCGCTCAACGGCAAGCTCACCAACAGCCAGCGGTTCGCATTCGATTGGAAGCGGGTGAACGACCAGGGCGAGTTCTACACCGGCGACAAGACCAAGAACGAAAGCTCCGTGGACTACGGATCCGACATCTACGCGGTGGCTGACGGCACGGTCGTAAGAACGCTCGACGACGTGGAGGCCGGCACGCCGGGTGTCCTCCCGGCCAACGATCCCGTGCTCGGGCCCAAGCTCACCCTCGAAAATCTCGACGGAAACCACATCATCCAGGACCTGGGAGGCGGGTGTTCGCCATGTACGCCCATATGATCAAGGGCCCACTGCTCGTGAGACCGGGCGACAAGGTCAAGAGAGGCGAGGTCATCGGCAAGTTGGGCAATACCGGTGACTCATCGGGGTCGCATATGCACTTCCAGCTGATGAACGGCCCGTCGCTGCTCGGAGCCGATTCTCTCCCGTACGTGATTGACACGTTCAACTACGACGGGCAGGTAGCGACGGCGACGGGGGCCGACTCCGGAGGGGTTCGCTCGGCGACGCGCCCTAGCCCTGCCGGAAGGCTCCGACAGGTCCCTGGCGGGTGTCGCTGGTATCGGCGGCGAGCATTCGTCGGCTGAGTTCGAAGACGAGCTCCCAGTCCGGCAGCTCGTCTCGCTCGTAGGTTCGCTCGACCGCGTCTGCCAGCTGGCCGGAGTCCAGTTCGGCGTACCGTCCGGGTCGGCGCTGCGGCGCTGTGGACACGTCTCAACGGTACCGCGGGCGTGATGGTCCCCGAAGGGATGGCCGCCTGGCCCACAATGACCAACCATGGCGACCGTCGTGCGTCTCGGGCCGCTCCCGCTCGGGCATCGCCGCGGAAGCCGCATCGCCGAGCTCGAGCGAATTCTCGCGACTCCCGTTCAGCTGGTCGAGTCGGCAACCCTTGACGAGTTCGTCATCGCCGTCGCGGGTCCCAACGTGATCGCCGTGGCCCTGGACGCGCCCCGGCCAGGAGAGCTCTCCGCAGCCGTTGAGGCGGCCGGCTCGCGCCCGGTGCTCCGGCTGCTCTGGCGCCGGCAGCGCAACACCCGAGGTGAGGTCGACGAGGTGTTCGACGGCTACGGGCTGCTCACGGAGACGGGCGTCGTTGAACTAGCCGACGGTGAACTCTCGACGACCTGACCGCCCTCTCTGGACCCGGCCCACCCCACTTCGCCGAACGTGCGTTACAGCAAGGCTGATGAAGTTTCCGTTCCATTCATACGGCAAGGCCGAGCCACCGCCCTTCCGGCGTGCGATTAGACCTACCAAACCCGACGATTCGCAGCCAAGACGCCGGTTGGTCGAGCCCTATTAGGGTCGGCGCTGATGACTGTCGCCCCGTTCGGGTCGTGGGCCTCGCCCATCAGTCCTGAAGCGCTCACCGAGGGGACGCTGCGGGTGAGCGACCTGTCGGTGGCCGCGAATCGGGTGTGGTGGGTGGAGCGGCGGCCGAATGACGGCGGCCGACAGGTGGTGGTCTGTGCCGACGACGACGGCGTCATCCGCGACCACGTCCCGGAAGGCTTCTCGACGCGCACCACCGTCCACGAGTACGGCGGGGCGACGTTCACCGTGGTGGGCACCGACACCGTGGTGTTCTCCGAGCTCGCCGACCAACGCCTCTGGGCGGTGGCTCCCGGACAAGACCCCCGACCGCTCACGCCCGTGCCGCCCGAGCCGTCGGCCTGGCGTTACGCCGACACCCGCCTCCTTCCCGGCCGCGAGTGGCTGGTGTGCGTCCGCGAACGACACCACGGCGTGGCCGCCAAAGACGTGGAGAGCGACCTGGTGAGCGTGGCCTTGTCGGGGGAAACCGAGCCGGTGGCGCTCGTCGGCGGTCACGACTTCTTCTCCGCCCCGCGGCCCAGTCCCGACGGCACCCGCCTGGCCTGGCTGACATGGGACCACCCGAACATGCCATGGGACGGCACCGAGTTGTGGGTGGCCGACCTGGTCGGCGATCGCGGCGGCGGGCCCCCAAGAATCAGCGCCGCCCGGCGACTGGCCGGTGGTCCCGATGAGTCGATCTCCCAGCCGCGGTGGCAGTCAGTCCGTTCGGGCACGGAGCCCGGCCGCCGGCTCCACTGGATGTCCGACCGCAGCGGCTGGTGGAACCTCTACGTCGACGACGGGGCAACCGGACAGCCAATGGCCCCACGCCCGGCCGAGTTCAGCGGGCCCGATTGGGTCTTCGGCCAGTCGACGTACGACTTCCTGGCCGACGGCCGGGTAGCCCTGTCGTGGTCCGACGCGGGCATCGACCACCTGGGAGTCCTCGACCCCAACACGGGTGACCTGACCGAGGTGTCCACCCCCTACACCCAGTTCGACACGGTCGTGGCCCACGGCCAGGAGGTGGTCGCCCTCGTGGCGTCGGCCACCGAGGCGGCCAGCGTGGTCACCCTGAACCCCGACGAACCCGCCGACATCCGAGTGCTCCGACGCAGCCGGGCGACCGCGACCCAGACCGAACAGGCGCGGGTCTCGGTGGCCGAGGCCATCACCTTCCCGACAACTGGTGGCCGGTCGGCCCACGCCTACTGGTACCCGCCGACCAGCTCCGACCACGAGGGCCCGGCGGGCACCCTGCCCCCACTGGTGGTGATGAGCCACGGGGGCCCGACCTCCTCGGCCTCGCCGGCGTTGAGCGTGGCCATCCAGTTCTGGACCTCGCGCGGGCTCGGCGTGGTCGACGTCGACTACGGCGGCAGCAGCGGTTACGGGCGCGCCTACCGCCGGAGCCTGGACGGAGCGTGGGGCATCGTCGATGTCGACGACTGTGTGGCTGCGGCCACCTACCTGGCCGACCAGGGCCGGGTCGACCGCAACCGGATGGTGATCCGCGGCACCAGCGCCGGTGGGTTCACCACGCTGTGCGCCCTCACCTTTCGCGACGTGTTCGCCGCCGGGGCCAGCCTCTACGGCATCGCCGATCTGGCCACCCTGGCCACCGACACGCACAAGTTCGAGGCCCGCTATCTCGACCGCCTGGTAGGGACGTGGCCGGACGCGGCCGACGTCTACCACCAGCGCTCGCCGGTCCACCACGTGGCCGAGCTGTCCTGCCCGGTGATCCTGCTCCAGGGCCTCGACGACAAGGTTGTCCCCCCGGCTCAGGCCGAGATGATGGTTGCCGCCCTGCGAGCGAAGGGCCTGGCGGTCGAGTACGTCACCTTCGCCGGCGAGCAACACGGATTCCGGAAAGCCGAGACGATCCGCCGGGCGGCCGAGGCGGAGCTGTCGTTCTACGGCCGGGTGCTGGGCTTCACGCCGGCACTCCGTTCGGGCACGGAGCCGGCACTCCGTTCGGGCACGGAGCCGGATGTCATCCCTACCGGGTGAGGGAGGCCAGGGCCCACAGGGCGGCGATCAGCCCGACGCTACCCATGAGGATGCTGCGACCGACCGGGGCCCGGGCCAGGTCACCCTCACGCTCCTCACGAGGCGGGCGGACCAGGGCCAGACCGTTTCCCAGCGCCAAAGCGCCTCCGAGTGCGAGCATCAGCCAGGCCAGGAGGTCGTTTCCGAGGAACAGCTGGTCGGCGACCATGCCCGATCGACGCTACACGCCCGCTGCCGGCGAGTGGAGCCGAGCACGCTCGGGTCCGACTTGGTCACGCTGAGTGCTCAAGTCGGGTGATCAATGTGCCGAAACTGCCTGTAAGCGGATCGTTGGCGAGGGTCGGGATTGCCCTCCCGGAAGGCCGACCTCGTTCACACGGGGGAGGAAACCCCTTCATCCCGACCCTCGCCGGCGATCGCCACAGGCAGCCTCAGATCAGCAGGAACGAGCGAGAAGACCGCCGCGTCGTGCACGGCGCCGCCCAGCCAGAAACGATTGCGGGCCAGGCCCTCGCGCTTGGCTCCGAGTTTCTCGGCCACCCGCAGGCTGGGCCGGTTGGACGTTGCCGCGACGACCTCGAGACGAATCAGACCGATGTCGCCGAGCGCCCAGTGGGCGACGAGAGCGGCGGCCTCGGTGGCCGTACCGTTCCCCGTCGCCGTGGCGCGCACCCAGTAGCCCAGGTTGGCCAACCGGTTGGCGTTGTCGACCTTGTTCAGGCCGCACGCGCCGAGCATGGTGCCCGCACCCCGCTCGGTGATCACGAAGTTGAAGTCGTCGTCGGCTTCGAAGTCCCGCTGCGAGGTTTCCACCCACCGGCGGACGTCGGACTCCGAGTAACCCTCGTGGAACCAGCTCATCCACCGCCGCAGCTCCTCCATCGACTCACCGACGGCCTCCCACAGCGGCCCGACATCGGCCTGCCCCGGCACGCGCAGGGTCACCGTCGGGCCGATGAGCACCAGCCCGTCACCGTCCATGGGTCCAGTGTCCCCGCGATGCCCTCAAGAAATCGGCGGGTTGTTCCGACGCCTCTTGGAGAGCCCAATGCACAAACATGACGAACCACCCGAACCCTGGAAGAGGGAGCGCGCTCCCTGGGAACCTGAACCATCCCCCGCCGGCCGAGCCATCATGCGTCAGTGGCTCGACCACCAGTTGGAGGTGATCGCCGAGCGCCGACGGCGCCGCCTCCGGCCCCATCGCTGACCCGGGAGTGAGAAGGCGCTTGGAGGGTATGGCCTAAAGCGCTGAGGGCAGCGCGACCCAGCGCCGCCGAGGAGGCCCGGGGTGCCCGACAGCAAGGTCACGACCGTCACGAAGAGACAGTTGGGCGGTCCCCGCCACGGACGTCAGGGCGAGCACCGGCTGCCGGCCGTGGTCGCGGCTCACCAACATCATCGTGTTCGGCTTGGCGTACTGGGAGATCGACCGGGGTGGGCCGGTGAAGCGCACGCAGCTCCCCCGCCATGAGTTGCCGGACGCCGACTTCCGCTTCTCCCAGGACGAGAACGACGACTCCATCGACGAGGTGGCGGCATCGTCGTCGGCCAAGGCCGACTGGGCCCCCACCCTCGTCGACTACCTCTACGTGTCGGTCACCAACTCCACCGCGTTCAGCCCCACCGACACCATGCCCCTCTCGACGCGGGCCAAGCTGCTGATGAGCATCCAGTGCATGGCTGCGCTCGTCACCTCGGTACTGGTGATCGCCCGGGCCGTGAGCGCCCTCCAGTAGCCGGGAAGAACATGACCATGAACACCGTCTCCCTGACGTCGTTCGCCGACGGGTGAACCAGCGCGCGTCACACCGGGTGAACCGTGACCTCGGTGGCCTTCACCGACACCCAGACCGGCCCGCCATCGGCCAGGCCCAGCTCGGTGACGGCGGCCGTGGTCACCTCGGCCACGATCGGCGACGGTCCGCCGACCTGCACCCGCACCCGGTCGCCTTCCCGATCCAGTGCCGCGGCCGTGCCCGCCCACACGTTGCGAGGTGAGCCTTCGGGCGCCTGGCGATGCAGGGCTACGGCCCGAGGGTGGACCACGGCGAACACCTCGATGCCACCACCTGGAACGCTCGCCCCGCCCGCGGCAGCCGCGCCGGCGCCGGGGACGGACAGGACCAACCCGCCCTCGACAACGACCCGGTCGCCCGCCGCCTGACCCCGCAGCAGGTTGACCCCGACCAGGTCGGCCACCCAGGGCGAACGGGGCCGGGCACTGATCTCGCTCAGCGTGCCGGACTGCACCACCCGGCCCTCCTCGACCACCACCAGGTGCGAGGCCAGGGCGGCGGCCTCGAACGGGTCATGGGTGACCACCACCCGCACCCCCGGCCAAGCGTCGAGATGACGGCGCAGCTCCCGACGCGTGGTGGCACGGGACGATGCGTCAAGAGCCGACAAGGGCTCGTCGAGCAGGAGGAGGCGGGGCTCGGTGGCCAGGGCCCGGGCCAGGGCGACGCGTTGGGCCTGGCCCCCCGAGAGCTCGGCTGTACGGGCACCGGCCCGATCCTCCAGCCCCACCCGTTCGAGCCAGCCCGTCGCCGCCAGCCGGGCGCGCCGGCGCGACCAGCCCCGGCTGCGCAGGCCGAAGGCCACGTTGTCGAGGACGCTCTGGTGGGGGAAGAGCCGGTAGTCCTGAAACACCACGCCGACAGGCCGGCGATCGGGCGGGACGAACGTGCCCAGCTCTGGGTCGTCGAGGACGGTGCCGTCGAGCACGATGCGGCCGGCGTCGAGCGGTTGGAGGCCGGCGAGGGCGCGCAACAACGTGGTCTTGCCGGCGCCGTTCGGCCCTAGCACTGCGGTCACGTCCCCCGCCGCAACCGCCAGGTCGACATCGAGACGCAGATCGCCCCGCCGCAATACGACGGAGGCGGTCAACCCCGTCGTGGTGTGTTGAACGGACCCAGCCACTGTCTCTAGGGCTCCGCCCGGGCCGACGGGCCCAGCCACCGCTCGCGGAGTCCGACGAGCACCCCGAGGCACACCACCAACAGCACGAGACTGAGGGAGATGGCCACGCCCGATCGGCCCGATTCCAGGGCGAGGAACACCTCGAGGGGCACGGTCTGGGTGCGACCGGGAGCGTTGCCGGCGAAGGTGATCGTCGCGCCGAACTCGCCCAGGGCCCGGGCCCACCCCAGCACCGCGCCGGCAACGAGGGCGGGCGCCACCAGGGGCAGGGTGACGCGACGGAACACGGTGGCCGGGCGGGCGCCCAGGGTGCGGGCGGCGTCCTCGTAGCGACGATCGACGTTTCGGAAGGCGGCTTCGGCGGTGATCACCAGGAACGGCATGGCCACGAAGGCTTCGGCCACGATCGCTCCCGCGGTGGTGAAGGGCAGGCGTATCCCGAACCAGTCGAGGAGCCATGCTCCCAGCAGGCCCCGGCGGCCGAAGGCCAGGAGCAGGGCCACGCCACCGACGACCGGTGGGAGCACGAGCGGCAACAGGGCCATGGCCCGTACCAGGCGCCGACCGGGAAAGGTGGCCCGGGCCAGGACCCAGGCGAGCGGAATACCGAGGCATGCCGCCACCAGCGTGGCTCCGAGCGACGTCACCAACGAGAGCCGCAGGGCGGTGCGAGCCTCGGGCGAGGTGAGGTCGTCCACCAGGCTGTGCCAGGGGGCCCGCCAGAGCAGTCCCACGAGAGGCAGGACGAGGAACGTGGCTCCGAGCACCGCCGGCGCGACCACAACGACCGACAGCCGGCGTCGAGCCCGCCGGGCCCTCACGGACCCCTGAAGCCGAAGCGGGCGAGCACGCCCTGGCCTTCGGGCGAAAGCACGAAGTCGATGAACCGGTGGGCGTCGTCGGGGTGGGTCGATTGGCGGACCACGGCCGCGGGATAGAGGGCCTCGAGGTCGGCATCGGCGGCGTCGGCGATGTCGACGCCTTCGGCCGACGCGCCCGATGCCAGCACGTCGGTCACGTACACGATCCCGGCGTCGGCCTCCCCTAGCGTGACCTTCGACACCACCGCTTTGACGTTGGCCTCGAGCGATGCCGGTTCGGCCACGACCCCCGCTTTTCGCAGAGCACGCGCTCCGAGCCTGCCGCACGGCACCTCTGGGGCACAGAGCACGAACAGCACGTCGGGGTGTTCGAGATCGGCCAGACCGGTGAAGTGCTTCGGGTTGCCCTTGGCCACCAGCAGCTGGAGGCGGTTGCGAGAGACGATCTTCGGAGCGGCCGCGTTCCCGGCGCTGACCACCTTGTCCATGTTGGGCTCGTCGGCGCTCACGAAGACGTCGGCGGGGGCCCCGTCGTTGATCTTGCGGGCCAGGTCCGACGAGGACTCGAAGTCGAGCTCGGCCTTCGTTCCGGGAACGGCCTTCGCGTACCGTCGACCAATGTCGGTGAATGCCTCGGTGAGCGACGATGCTGCGAAGACTCCGAGTGTCACCGGCGGCGAGGTCGCCGACGGGCGGGTGGACGAGCCCGAGCCGCAGGCGGCGGCCACGGCCATCATGACGGCCACCACCAGTGTTCCCGAGCGCGTCCGTGACGCCATCGTCGTCATGCCGGTGCCGCAAGCTCGACCACCACGTTGGTGGCCTTCACTGCGGCCGTCGCCAGCACCCCGGGCCGGAGGTGCAACTCGTCGGCCGCCTCCCTCGACATCAACGCCACCACGCGGTGGGGTCCCGACTGGATCTCCACCTGGGCCATCACCGTGTCCTTCACCACCCGGGTGACGATGCCCGGGAACCGGTTGCGGGCTGATCGGGCGACAACTGCCTCGGCCGGTTCAGCCGCGGGCGCCTCGCGGAGAAAGCGGGCCAGGTCGGCGCCGTCGATGAGCCGCTGGCCGCCGCTGGTCCGGCGGGTGCGCAGACGACCGGCATCGGCCCATCGCCGAACGGTGTCGACACTGACGCCGAGCAGCTCGGCGGCCTGCCCTGGTCGGAACGTCGGCGTGGCCATGGTCCAGGATATCGCTGAACCTCTGAACTGCAAGCTTCATAACCATTCTGACTGGCAAAAGCCGGTGATTTAGCCAGATCATACTGGCTCTTGCGGTGTCGATTCATTCCACTGGCCGGCACGCACCTCATGGCCTCACGCACGGCCGCAGCTCCCTGACCGCGAGGCGCAGAGCTGAACCAGGAGTGGGAAACTTGGGGGCACCGGCAACCAGCGCCGGCCGGAAGGAGATAGCGGCGATGTCCAGAGCGGCGAGGTCGGTCTGCGTCGCGGTCGTCGCAATTGCGGTGAGCGCGGGCCTGGCGGGAACCGGGCCGGCCACCGCCCAGACCGCTTCGTTCTCGCCCGGCAGCAGGAACGGTGGCGACCCGTACTTCCCGTTGCTGGGCAACGGCGGCTACGACGTCCAGCATTACAACATCGACTTCTCCTACGACCCGGGTACCAAGCGCATGGCGGGCTCGACCTCCCTCACGGCCGTCGCCACCAAGAACCTGAGCCGGTTCAACCTGGACTTCTCCGGGCTAGTCGTCCGTTCCGTGAAGGTCAACGGAGCGAATGCCGCCTTCAGCCGCCAAGGCCAGGAGCTGATGGTGACCCCTCCCGCCGGGCTTCCCCGCGGGCAGAGCTTCACCACGGACGTGGGCTACGACGGCAATCCGACCCAGATCGTCGACCCCGACGGCTCGATCGAGGGATGGATCGTCACCAGCGACGGCGCATACGTCGTCGGGGAGCCTCAGGGGACCATGACGTGGTTTCCCGGTAACCACGACCCACGTGACAAGGCGACCCACACCTTCCGGGTGACCGTTCCGGACGGGACAACGGCCGTGGCCAACGGCGCCCTGACCTCCACGACCACGGTCGGCGGCCAGACCACCTATGTGTGGACCTCCAACGAACCGATGGCCAGCTGGGCCGCTACTGCCACCATCGGGCGCTTCGACCTGACCCAGACCCCCACGGCGACCGGGATGAACTACATCTTCGTCGATCCCAGCACGGGCACCGCCCCCACCAACCCCGTGTTCCAGACACCTGACATCCTCACGTGGGAGGCCACGAAGTATGGGCCCTATCCCTTCTACGCCTCGGGGGGTGTCGTCGACAACGCTGGGTTCGTCGGCTACGCCCTCGAGGCCCAGACCAAGCCCCTGTACCCATTTGCTCCGTTCACCCAGCTGGTGGTCCACGAGCTGTCTCACCAGTGGTACGGAGATTCGGTGACGCCGACGTCATGGCGCGACGTCTGGCTCAACGAAGGGTTTGCCACCTACACCGAGTGGTTGTGGAACGAACAGACCTCGGGCCGTAGCGTGCAGGAGCAGTTCGACTCGGCCTATGCCCGCGCCGCCGACGACTCCTTCTGGCAGGTGCCCCCGGGCGACCCCGGTCCCCAAAACCTGTTCCACCCCACGGTGTACAACCGGGGCGCCATGACCCTGCAGGCGCTGCGCAAGACCGTGGGGAGCCGGGCGTTCTTCTACATCATGCGGGATTGGGCCGACAGCAACCGCTACGGGAACGTCACGACCCAGAAGTTCGTGGACCTGGCCGAGCAGTGGTCGGGCCGCCAACTCGACGACCTGTTCCAGCGTTGGCTGTACACGCCGGGCAAGCCGTCGTTTCCCTGAAGGGTAAATGATGGAACGCGCGATCGTGCTGGGTGGCAGCGTGGCCGGCCTGTTGGCGGCGCGGGTGTTGACCGATCACGCCTCGGAGGTGGTACTCGTCGAGCGCGACGATCTTGGCGGCGGGGCCGCCATGAGGCGAGGCGTCCCCCAGGGTGCCCACGTCCACGGCCTGCTCGCCCGCGGCCTCGACCAGATGGAGGCGCTGTTCCCCGGGATCACCCAGGAGCTGGTCGACGACGGAGCCGAGGCGGCCGACCCTGGTGTCGACCTTCACTGGTACGTCGACGGAACGCGTAAGCCGCCTTCCGGGGTCGGCCAAGGTGTCACCTGTACGAGGCCGTTCCTGGAGTGGCATCTGCGACGGCGGCTGACGGCATTGAAGGGTGTCGAGGTGGTGCGGGCACGCGCCGAGGGGCTCACGACGGGGGCCGGGTGTGTTGACGGGGTCACCCTGTCCGGCACGGGCAATGAGGGCGAGCAGCTCCGGGGGGACCTCGTGGTCGACTGCACCGGCAAGTCGACGCGCATCGACACCTGGCTGACGGCCGTCGGCTTCGACCCCCCACCGCAGCGGAAGGTCAATGTCGACCTCGGGTATGCCACCCGGTTCTACGCGAGGACTCCGGACGAACGGCTCGCCGGCGCCCGAGCGATCATCTCCATCACCCAGGATCTCCACCGAGCCCGCGGCACGGTGGCCTTCCCGGTCGAGGGTGACCGGTGGCTCGTGACGGTCGGTGGCTACCACGACGATCGGCCGAGCTCCGACCCGGCCGACTTCGCCGCCCGCCTCGAGCACGACCCGTGCCAGGCCTTGCGGCGGTTCGCCCACCGCGACGACACGCTCAGCGACGTCGCCACCTATCGCTACCACGCGAGCGTTCGGCGCGAGTTCGACGGTTGTCGGCGCTTTCCGGGCGGCTTGGTGGGGGTGGGCGACTCAGTCGCTTGCTTCAATCCCATCTACGGCCAAGGCATGACCTCGGCGGCACTCCACTCGGCGACCCTGAACGACTACCTGGCCTCGGGAGCGGCGCCGGACCAGCCGGCGACGCGCTACTTCCGGCGGCTGCGGCCAGTGATCAACTCCGTGTGGACACTTTCCACGTCGGCCGATTTCCGCCTTTCCCACGTGACGGGTGATCGGCCGCGCGGGCTGTGGTTCACCCACCGGCTCAACGACCTGTACACCAGGGCGACACTGCGGGACGCCGACATGCACGGCCTCTTCCTGCGGGTCCTGAACCTCGAGCAACGCCCGGAAACGCTGGCGCGCCCCGACAACCTCGTGCGCGCCTACATCGCGTCGCGCCGCCCGGCCCCGCCGATCTCCAAGCGGTCTCAGGTGGTCTGGTAGTTGACGAGATCCGATTCGATGATCTGCACGGGAGCCGACGGCGCCCAGCGCGCGGCCGAGACCTCTACGGCTTGCGGCCGAGACCTCTACGGCTTGCGGCCGAGGACGAGGACAGCCGCCGCCCGGGTCCCCCCCAGCGGGTCCCGCCTACTCGGGTCGACGCGGTTCAGTGCGGCAGCCACCCGGCAGAGAAGGGGCAATCGTTCCGAGGTCGTGGCCACGAGTTTCGAGGGGTGGAGCACGAACTGGATGTGGTTCACCTGTTCGGGGACCAGCCCGAGACCGACGAGCGCGTCGGTTACGCGCGCCGCTGCCGCCCGACGCCGGAGGAGCCGATCGCCGACACCGTCGGCCGCGCCCGGGGCGGACAACGCCGTCACCGCGGCCAGGCCGCCGGGACGCAGCACGCGCCTCGCCTCGGTCATGACTCCCCCGTCTCCGAGGTCGTCTTCGGCGAGGCCGAGCAGCAGGACGCAGTCGACGCTGGAGTCGCCGAACGGAAGGCACAGCCGATCAGCCCGAAGCCCCGGCGTGGCGGCGGGCGGCCCGGCACCATCGGCCGTGATGGCGATCGTGGCGTACCGGTCGGCGAACGACCCGATCGGCGATCCAGGGTGCCAGGCGACATCGACCACCAGCGACCCGGGGGGCAGGCGGAAACCGACCGTGCGGCGAACGACCTCGGGTCGGACCGAGCTCATTCTTGACCGGCGTGGAACCCGGGAGGGGCGTCGACACCCGGGTGGACCTCTGGCCCCGATCGTCGTCGGGCGGAGTGACGTCCGACCGGAACCGGGACGGCGCTCACGGCCAGGGTCACCACGGCGCCGACAATCGTGGCAAGGATTCGTCCCGTGGCCCACTGCCGGGCGCTTTGCGCCGAGGCGTACTCGGTGATGCCGACGGCGAAGATGAGGGGGGCCAACCGAGCCGCGTGCTGTGCGCCCACGCCCCAGCACACCAGGACCAGCATCCCCATGACGATGCCGGCGGACAGAGGCGTGACCGTCCAGTACTGCACCACCACGACGGTGGCGGTCACGCCCAGGACCGTACCGATGAGGCGGTAACAGACCAGAAGAAACGACGACGAGGCGCCGAGCTCCGCCGTGGTGGCCACGGCCAGCAGGGCGTACACCGGGAAGCCGAGGCCGAGAGCGTCGGCGGCGTAAAGGCTAAGGCCGGCGCCAACGCCGGTCTTGATGGCCAGCTCGAACGGGAGCTCCTTGGGCCCGGGGGGTGGCCAGGAGACGGGAACGGGCACCTTGAATCGCATGCCAGACCGTAGGTGAGGAGCCGGACGTCGCGCCGTCTCCTCCTACGACGCCGCCGGGGCTCCGTCGCGCATGAGGAGGGTGCGAGTGGCCACGCTCTGGGCCAGGGCGACGTTCTGCTCCACGAGCACCATCGCGGCACCCGAGGCGGCGAGGTCGGTGAACGCCCGGACGCACTCGGCGGCGCGATCTGGTGACAGGCCGGCCGAGGGTTCGTCGAGCAGGAGGACGCGCGGCACGCTGCAGAGCACCCGCCCGATGGCCAGGAGCTGCTGCTCGCCCCCTGACAAAGACGCCGCCCGTTGCCCGAGCTTTGACCCGAGCACCGGGAATCGTTCGAGCCACTCGGCCCGCGCTGCCCGCGACTCCACCCGGCCGGGTGGCCGCCGACCAAGGTCGACGACGTCGAGGTTCTCGGCGACGGTGAGCGACGGGAACACCCGCACCGACTGGGGCAGCAGGCGGAGGCCGAGGCCCGCACGGCGCTCGACGGCCATCGCCTCGACCCGTCGCCCGTCGAGCACGACCCGGCCGCGGCGGGAGCGCAGCAGGCCGGCGATTCCCCAGAGCAACGACGACTTCCCCGACCCGTTGCCGCCGAGCACGGCCACGATCTCGCCTCCCTCGACGTCGAGGTCGGCCCCCCGCACCACCGGCACCCGGTCCCAACCGACCTCCAGCCCTCGGACGCTCAGCATCACGGGGCGGTCGCCCTGAGGTGAGGTGCCAGCGCCGGATGAGCGGCGACCACGGCAAAAGAGCCTTCGGCCACGACCACGCCGTCGGCTACGCCCAGGACCCGGTCGCAGACCCGCTCGACCCACCCATGGTCGTGTTCGACGACCAGGACACCGACGCCGGCACCACATCGTTCGCGGATGATGCCGGTCATGCCCTCGAGTTGATGAGGATCGACGCCGGCACCGGGCTCGTCGAGAATCAGGTACGCGGGGTCGGCGGCGAAGGCCCGGGCCAGTTCCACCCTCCGCCGCTGACCGTGCGACAAAGCGCCGACGGGATGGGCCGCGAACCCGGTCATGCCCAGCTCCCCCAGCCAATCCATGGCCGCGACGCGCAGCCGCCGCTCACGGCGCCTGAACCCGGGCGGGCGCGTCCAGGCGCCGATCAGCGAGGGGCGCACACCCCGCTGTACCCCCACCATCACGTTGTCGAGCACGCTGAGGCCCTCGAACAGGCGCAGGCCCTGGTAGCTGCGGACGACACCCGCAGACGCGAAGCGGGTGCTGGAGGCTCCGGTGAGGTCGACACCGTCGACCACCACCTTGCCGGCCGACGGTGCCACTGCTCCACTGGCCAGGTTGACCAGCGTGGTCTTGCCCGAGCCGTTGGGCCCAATGACGCCGAGCACTTCACCCGGATCGACGCTCAGCGACACTCCGGCCACGGCATGCACGCCCACGAAATCGCGGGAGATGGAGAGGAGACTCAGCCCCTTCACGGGGCCACCTCGCCGGGCGCCGGCAACGGTGGCGCCGGGATGCGCAGCATTGTTCGCAGCCGGACCAACCCCGCACTCACCAGGCCGAGGCGCGAGGCGACCACCATCAGGATGACCACCCCGGTGACGGCCTCGGAGATGTCGCCGTAGGCCGAGAGGCGATCGAGGACAGCGGTGATGGCCACGGCGGCGACGACGGTACGGCCCATGTGGGCCTCGCCGGCGATCAGCACCACCAGGATGACGATCACCGTCTGGTTCAACCCGAACGACACCGACGACACGAAACCGTTCTGCACCGCGTAGACACCGCCGGCGGCGCCCGCCATTCCCGATCCGACCGCAAAGGCGAGAAGGCGCAGGCGACCGGGGTGTATCCCGTAGGCGCGTGCCGCCACCTCGTCGTCGCGTAGGGCCATCCAGGCCCGGCCGAGGGGGGACGCCTTCAAGGCCATGGCCCCGGCCAGCACGATCAGCCCGAGACCGAGCGCAACGGCGTACAGGCCCCGATCGTCGAGGACGGTACCGAACATCGACACACCGGGGACGGCCGCGATCCCCTGATAGCCGCCGGTGAACCGCTCGGTGTTGAGGAACAGCGACTGGAGGATCTCGCCGGCCCCGAGGGTGGCGAGGGCGAGGACGTCACCCCGCACCCGCATGCCCGGGAGCCCGACGAACACACCGAACGCCGCGGCGACACCTACGGCGGGCAGGAGCGCGGCCCAGAACGACCAGCCGTGGGTCACCATGAGCTGGGCGACGGCATAGGCCCCCACCCCCTGCAGCGGGGCCTGGGCCACCGAGAGCTGACCCGACAGGCCGAAGACGACCTGAAGGCCGAGGGCGGTGATCACCGCGATCACCGCCGTCGTTCCCAGCCCGTAGCCGTGGCGACCGCCGATCCAGACGGGAAGCACGGCCAGGACCAGCAGGATGGCAAGGCTTCCCACCGATCGGGCCGGGCCGCCCCAACGCAACGAGAGGGCGGCGCGCCAGGGTCGGGAGGTTCTCAAGGTTCCGATTCCGGAGCCGCTCAACGCTCCAGGGGGATCTCCTTGATCGCCTTGGGGCCGGTCTGCTCGTAACCCGTGGTGAAGACGGGGGTTCCGTCCTTCACCTGGAAGATATAGAGCCGACCGCCGACCCGGGAGCCGTCAGCGGCGAACTTGAGGGGCCCGACGCCCGTGTCGGCGATGGAGATCTTGTGCAAGTGGTCGGACAGGTCGAGACGGGTGCCGGCTCCGTCGGCGAGTCCCGCCGCCACCGCCTGCACCCCCTCGTAGGCGAAGACGGCCGGGTCGGGAACGACCGACTCCTTGGTGGCCGCGGTGTAGGCGTCACGCAGGGCGACGGCGGCCGGAGTGTTCCGTTGGGCGTCGCTCGGCGTGTTGCCCACGACACCGTTGGCCAGGTTGCCGGCATCCTTGAGGAACGTGTCGCTGTTGGTGATCCCGCCCGGGTCGAACACGGGCACGCTGAGGCCGAGCTGTTCGGCCTGCTTCACGATGAGGGCGTCGGAGTCGGGAAGGCCCACCATCACGAGCGAGTCCGGTCCGGCGTCTTTGATCTTGCCAAGCTGCGTGGTGAACTCGGCATCGCCGAACTTGAACGACTCGTTGGCCACGGGCGTGATGCCGCTGTCTTTCAGGCTCTCCACGAAGAAGTCGGAGATGCCGTCACCGTAGGTTCCGGTCAGGTGGATGATCGCCGGCTTCTTGAACCCCTTCTTGGTGAGTTGATCGGCCACCGAGAAGGAGTAGGCGGGAAAGGTGGGCGGGATGACGAAGACGCTCTTCTGGGCGGTGGCGGCGTCGAGGATCTTTGGCGACGAGGCATAGGCGGCCAGGTAGGACAGCCCCGCCTGGCTGGCGACGGGGGCGGCGGCCACCGACGCGTCGGAGAGCCCCGAGCCCACGAAGGCGATGTACTTGTCGTCGTCGACGACCTTGCGGATGTTGTCGACGGCCTTCTGGGGCACGTCGGCGTCGTCGAACCCGTCGTCGATCACGATCTGGGCGCCCTTGAGCGGTCCACCGGTGATCCCCCCGGCGGCGTTGATCTGGTCGGCGGCCAACTTGGCCCCGGCCCGGATCTGGTCGCCAACGGGCTTCCCGTCCCCGGAGAAGGGGCCGCCGACGGCGATGACCACCTTCTTCGGCCCTCCGGTGGTGGCCGGACCGGTGGCCGCCTTGTCAGAGCCGCTACTGGAACACGCAGCGGCCAGAGCGAGTGAGGCAATGACGACGGCAACTTTTTTCATGAGTCCCCCTGTGAAGCTTTCGATTAAGAGATTGCTATTGATAGCAAGCGCCAGTGATCAGACGGTTCGGAGTCGGCTTCGGGCGAGCACCCCCTCCGGGACCAGGAGCAAGACGGCGATCAGGAGCCCGAAGGTCACGACGTCGCGGAAGCGGGTGGAAAGATAGCCCGAGACGAAGCTCTGCGCCGTCCCGAGCAAAAGGCCCCCCAGCACTGCTCCCCGCACCCAGCCGACGCCTCCGAGGATGGCGGCCACGAACCCGGTAAGGGTGGCCTGCCAGCCGAGGGAGATGGACAGCTGCCCGAAGAAGGACGCGAACAGGGCGCCGGCCAGCCCTCCGATGGCGCCGGCCACCGCGTAGGTGGCCGCCAGGGTTCGCACGACGGGGATCCCGGCCAGGCGGGCGAGCGTCGGTTCGTCGGCCACGGCCCGCACCCGCCGGCCCATAACCCCTCGCCGGAGGAACAGGGCGAGCAACAGGGGGACCACGATGCCGGCGCCCAGCACCCACCAACCGGTGGCGGGCAGTTGGTAGTCACCGAAGAGGTTGACCCGGCCGCCGGGGAACAACGGGGGCACGGGCTCGCTCCCTCTCGGGTTGACCAGCACGGCCACGTTCCGGATGATCAGGGCCAGCCCGAGGGCGGGAAGGAAGCCCAGGCTGCTCGCACCGGCGCGCCGACGGCTGGCGACGGGGCCGTACACAGCGAGGTAGACGACCACACCGATGGCCGCGGCCACGACCACGTCGGTGAGCACGGCGATCCCACGGAGGTCGGAGACGTGCAGGGTTCCGACGGCCACATAGGTGGCCAGCATGAGCGAGTCACCGTGCGCTAAATTGAGGTCGCCGGACGCGCGGAGAACCAGGCTCAACCCGGTCGCGAACAGGGCATAGAGCAGGCCAAGGACCAGGCTGGTCACGCAGACGGTGAGAAAGAGTTCCATGCCGAGCAGGACGTTATCTCAAAATCCATTGAAATACACTCCGGCGGACGGCTAGAGTTCCGCCGTGGTCACTGCCGTCACTCGGTCCGAGGCGGAGCGTCTCTCCGACGAGTTGGGGGTGCTGGCCGAGCCTCATCGCCTCCTCGTACTGCGCCATCTCCGACGGGGCGCGCGCAGTGCGGGGTTCCTGGCCCAGGCGGTAGGGATGGAACCATCGCTGGCCAGCCACCACCTCGCCGTTCTGGCCGATGCCGGGCTCGTCACCCGCCGGCGCAAGGGTCACTACATCTGTTACGCAGCCAACCGCGACGGGTTCAGAGACCTCTACCAGAAGCTCGGCAGGCTGGCCGGGGCCACCGGGGCCGCCGTCGAAAACCTGCCCCCATCGGTCGACGACCCCTGCTAGAGCAACAACCCACAGATGCGGCGCTTGAGTTGGACGTAGCGGCCGGCGAGCTGGTCCGCGAACCGTGGCTGGGCACCCTCGTGCGGTGCTACCCGGGCCGGGTCCGCACGATCGTCGAGGCGCTCGGCCGGGCCCAGGACATTTTTGCCGACCGCATCGCCGTGGAAACCGACGATGGCGCGGTCACCTACGCCGAGCTGGCCGAGTTGGTCGAGGGGGCGGCCGAACGCCTACAGGAGGAAGGCTTGGCGCCGGGCGACCGCCTCGCCGTGTGCCTCGACAACGGGCTCGACATCATCGTCGCCATCTGGGCGTGTGCCCGGGCCGGCCTCGTGTTCGTCGGCCTGTCCAACCGCCTGCAACCGTCCCAGTGGGCGTGGATGCTGGAGCACTCGGGGGCATCGCTCGTCCTGTGTCACCCCGCCTACCTCGACGGAGTGCGGGAGGCGGCCGCCGAGGCGGGTCTCGGCCCCGATCGCGCCCGTCCGGTCGACGACCACCTCACCGGCCGGCGCCGCCCGTGGCGAGGGGCCGGCATCCCCTTTCCCGACGAAGACCAGGTGTACGGCGTCATCTACACCTCGGGCACGACGGGGAGGCCCAAGGCCAGCCAGCTGGTGCATCGCGGCACCATGCACTCGGCCATCGCCTACGTCCGCATCCTGGGCCTCACCGGCGACGACCGCACGGCCATCGTGTTCCCGCTTTCCTACGTCACCGGCCACGTGGCCCAGGTGACGCCGATGATGCTCGTGGGCGGCACATCGGTGCCGGTGCGAGAGGTGGTGCCGTCCGAGTTCGTCCGCCTCATCGGTGAGCGCCGTATCACCTACCTGATGGTCGTCCCCTCCCTGTGGCCGCTCCTCCTGCGGGTGGCGGAGTTCCGGTGGCCCGACCTGGCCCACGTCCAGGTGGGGGCCTTCGGGGGATCGCCTGTCCCGATCTCCACCGTCGCCGCCCTCCGGGAGCGCATGCCCCAACTCCGGCTCTTCGACGCCTACGGCCTCACCGAGACCCACTCGCCGGCCACCGTCCTGCTCGATGCCGAGTTCCGTCGCAAGCCCGGGTCGGTCGGCCGGCCGGTCCCCTGCGCCGAGGCCCGGGTGGTCGACGACGAGGGGCGCGACGTGGAACCGGGCCAGCCCGGCGAGCTGTGGGTGCGGGGGCCGATGATCACCTCCGGCTACTACGGCGATCCGGAGGCCACGGCGACGGCCATCACCGACGGCTGGCTCCACACGGGCGACCTGGTGCGCATCGACGACGAGGGCTACGTGTTCATCCTCGATCGCAAGAAGGACATGATCACGAGGGGGGGCTTCAAGGTGTACTCGGTCGAACTCGAGTACCTCCTTGTCAGTCACCCCGACATCGCCGAGGCCGCCGTCTTCGGCGTGCCCGACATGTTGGCGTACGAGGCGGTGGCCGCCTACGTGGTGCCGTCGGCCGGCTGCCGTATCGAGGAGCCCGACGTCCGGCAGTGGGTCGCCGCCCGGATGGCCGACTTCGCCGTGCCCCGCTACGTCAGGGTCGTGGATACCATTACCCGCAACCGGACCGGCAAGGTCGACAAGGCGGCACTTCGCCAAGCCCTGCTCGGCGAACTGGAAACCAGGAGAGCCGAGAGTGCCAGTTTCTGAACGGGCTCAGCCAGATGTCGAACGTCGCATGAGGCAGCTCATCGCCGTCCACCTCGACGTCGACCCGAGGCGCCTCACCGGCCAGAGTCGCCTCGGCGAGGACCTCTGTATCGACTCCCTGACTGCGGTGGAGCTCCTCATGGTGCTCGAAGACGAGTTCAACATCTCCCTACCGGAGAACGAGGTCGGCGACCTGCTGACCTTCGCCGACCTCGTTGCGGCCGTCGCCGCTCAGGTGGAATCCAGAGCCTGACTGCGGCGGCGGTTCAGGCTCCGCCGGCAGCGTTGGAACCTTCGGGGGCGGTGCCGCTGTCGGACTGGCGAGGCCGTGCTTCCCTCGCATTATTGGGCCCGGTGGTCACGCCCGAGCCCTCCTTGGGCGTCTCTGTGGCCGAGACGGACTGACCTCGTCCCTCGCCGCCGGCGAGGCTCTGGTCCTCCTGATCGGGAGCGTCGGACATCGGCTCGCCGGTTTCCGGGTTGACGACAGGCATGATGAATCTCCCTCCAGAATGTGTGTCGCTCACCTACCCAGGGCCTGGGCGGGGGGAAACGTGGATCGGGCCCGAAGCGGGCGGCGATAACCTGGGACTCCGGCCCACCGCATGCGGTTCCCAGAGAGATTGGTGGCGGAACGCACGAACGCAGAACCCCCGTCGTTGAGTGATCTAGAGCTACTTCTCGAGGACCTGAAGACCATGGCTACCGAGGCCCGGACCGGTCGCGGCGGCCTGGTGCTCCTCACCGGCGCGCCGGGCGCGGGCCGGACCCGGCTGGCCGAACAGCTCTGCGCCTGGACCGGATCCCACGACCTCCATGCCCTCTGGTCGCGACGCCGGCCCTCGCCGGACCGACCGGCCCCTGCCCTGGACCCGTGGGCACAGATCGTCCGGGCGGCCGTCGGCGACGCCGACCCGGCCGCCCTGATCGCCCAGCTGGAGGGGGTGGCCGCCGTTCAGGCGCTGGGGCTGGTGCCCGACCTCATCCCGGCTGCGGAACAGCTCCGGGGCCACCCTGCGCCCGATCGGCTGGCGCTGTTCGACGGCACGGCCCGGCTTCTCGGCCACCTGGCCCGGGCTCAACCCCTGGTCGTCGTGCTCGACGACTTCGACGGCGCCGGTATCGCCTCATGGCGCTTCCTCGATTTCCTGGCCCCCGAGCTGGCGGAGACTCCGATGCTGGTGGTGGCCATCTCGGCGGCCCCGCAGCCACTCCCGAGTCTCGCTCGCGTCCTGACCCTGCCTGGATCGCAACCCCAGGGTGACCAGCCGGCCGGCAGGCTCGACCCAGAAGCGTCCGTGCACCAGGCCGAACAGGTCGGCAACGCCGCCCTCGCCGACCTGGCGTGGGAGGACGCCGCGGCCTACTACGGCCACGCGCTCGCCGGCGCTGCGACCGACGACGACGACCGCGCCCGCCTCCTCCGGGCGCGGGGCCAGGCCCTCCTGTCGGCCGGCGACCTCGACGGAGCCCGATCGGCCTACGAGGACGCCGCCGACCTGGCCCGCCGCCGCGACCGTCCCGACGACCTGGCTCGCGCCGCCCTCGGGCTCAGCTCGAGCCTCGGCCGCTTCGAGCCCACCGCCGCCGACCCGGCCGCCCTCCCCCTCCTGGAAGAGGCGATGGCCGCCCTGACCCCGAGTGGTATTCAGGCTCACGTCGGGGCTCGCCTCTCGATGGCCCTCGGTTCGGTGCGCCGGCGACGCCAGGAGCTGAGCGACGACGCCGTGGGTCTGGCCCGGCGGCTCACCGACGAGGCTGCCTTGGCCGCCGCCCTGATCAGCCGGTGCGACGCTTTCGCCGGTCCCGCCTACGGCGACCAGCGCCTGAACGACGCCAGTGAGATCGTCGATCTGGCCGGCCGGTCCGGTGACCTCGAGACCGAGCTCGTCGGGCGCCGCCTTCGCGTCGTGGCCCTGCTCGAAGGCGGTCTCGTCGACGCCGTCGATGCCGAGATCGCCGCCTTCGCCTCGATCACCGATCGCCTCGGCCAGCCCCGCCTGTCGTGGATCGTGGCCCTGTGGCGTGGGATGCGGGCCCTCCTCCAGGGCCGGTTCGCCGAGTGCGAGCGAAGGAGCTCCGAAGTGGCGGCCCTCGGACATCGGGCTCGCTCCGACCGGATCGACGCCCTGGCCACGGTGCAGTTCTTCGGCCTGCGCGTGGCCCAGGATCGGCTGGTCGAGCTCGAGGCGCCTGCCCGTGCCCTCGCCGCCCGGCCCGAGGCCAGGGCCGACTCCGGGGCGACAACCGCCTGCCTGTTGGGCCTGCTCGGGCGCGACGGTGGCGCGTGCGGCGAGCTGGCCCGCCTGGCTGAGGACCGGTTCGGCGCCGTCGGTGATCAGGACGAACGTTGGCTCGCGGCCCTGGTGGTGCTGGCCGAACTGGCGGCCACCCTCGACCGGCGGCCGGAGGCTGCGGTCCTCTACGACCTGCTATGTCCGTATGCGCATGTCTTCGCCGTCGAGGCGATGGGATCGGTGTGCCACGGGTCGGTGTCGCGTCACCTCGGGCTCCTGGCGCATGCCCTGGGCCGGTGGGACGAGGCCGACACCCACTTCCGCCACGCCATCGAGGAAAACACGTCGGCCGGTGCACCCCTGCTCGTGGCCCATACCCGCAGCCAGTGGTCGGCCCTCCGACGGGCGCGTGACCTCTCGACCGACTGGGAGCAGGGTCTCGAGCTGCTGGTAGGGGCCGAGGCGATCTACCGACGCCTCGGCGTCGACCGCCTGGCCGACGAGGCCCGCCAGATCCTGGCCCGGTCACACGAACCGGCCGCCAGCGAGCGCGGGGGTGCCGGCAACGCCTTCCGCCCCGAGGGAGACCGATGGTTGCTCTCCTACGGTGGCGCGCAAGCGTCGGTCCCCGACAGTCTCGGCATGCACGATCTGGCCGCCTTCCTGGCAAATCCCGGGCGGAGCTTCCACGTGCTCGACCTGGCTGCAGGTGTCTTCGCCGGCGGTGTGGGTCAGGCCGGACAGCGGGCTCGAACCGCGCCGGGCACCGCCGGCAGCGACCCGTCGCTACCCCCACCGGATTTCGACGCCCAAGCCCGCTCGGAGTACCGCACCCGTTTGGCCGAGCTGGACGCTATCGATGCCACCGCCGATCCGGTTCGGGCGTCGCTGGCCCGGGCCGAGCGCGACTTCATCGACGACGAACTGGCTGACGTCACCGGTTTGCACGAACTGGAACCCGGAGCCGATCCCGCGGAACGGGCCCGGCGCGCCCTGGCCGCCCGCATCCGGCTGAGCCTGGACCGCATCGACGACGTCCACCCGGCCTTGGGCCGTCATCTCCGCCACGCCGTGCGCACCGGGACCTTCTGCTCCTACGAGCCGGAGATCCCGACGAACTGGCCGCCTTCCGCTTCTACCGGCGTATAGCGGTCAGCAGCCGTCCAGGCTGCGAGAAATTGAGACAAGCCACTGCGCAGGCGCACCACAACCGCCATTGCGCGACCGTCCCCGTTGTAACGTCGCCGCACCGCGAACAGGAGGGCCGACATGGCCGACGAGGAAATCGTCGTCGACAACGGGGCGCGCAAGCTCACCCTCGACGAGCTGGGTCGGACCCAGGCCGGGATGGGCCGGCTCATGCCGGAGGTGGGCGCCCGCATCTGGAAGCTCTGGTACGCGGCCGAAGCCGGCAACTGGCCGTTGGCGCGCTACGAGCTGGCCGAGGCCGTCGCCCTGCTGGAGCTGGGCGCCTTCGTCCGCCCCAAGTACCGCAGCACCATGGCGGCGTTCCTGTCCGACGACATCGAACCCCTGAGCCAGGCCATCGAGAACGGCGACTGGACGGCGTTCGACGCCGCCTTCGCTCCTATGGTCGAATCGGCCAACCGGTACCACGGGGTCTACAACAAGGGCTTCATCCGCTGGCGCCTTCCCGACGCTCCCCCGCCCGATCTCGACCTCACTCCCCCGGCGGGCTGACCAACCCGTTGGCTTCGCCACCGCCGGCGGATACGCACGTCCGCTACGGCACTCCCGCCGGGCGTTGGGTCATCGCCGCCACCGTCGCCGGCTCAGGGATGGCGTTCCTCGACAGCACGGTCGTCAACGTGGCCCTCCCCTCGATCGGCCACGACCTGCACGCGGGGCTTGGCGGTCTGCAATGGACGGTCAACGGCTACCTCCTCACCCTTGGTTCCCTCCTGCTCCTGGGTGGCTCCCTCGGTGACCTCTACGGGCGGCGGCGCCTGTTCGTCACCGGCCTGCTGGCGTTCACCGCGGCGTCGGTCCTCTGCGGGTTGGCGCCGTCGATGGGGGTCCTCATCGCCGCCCGGGCCCTGCAAGGGGTGGGTGGAGCCATGCTCGTTCCCGGCAGCCTCGCCCTCCTCACCGCCAGCTTCCGAGCCGACGACCGCAGCGCGGCGGTGGGCGCGTGGTCGGGCCTCGCAGGAGTGGCAGCGGCGATCGGGCCGTTCATCGGCGGCTGGCTGGTCGACGGGGTGTCATGGCGACTCGTGTTCCTGCTCAATGTGCCGATAGCGGCGGCAGCCATCGTGATCACCCTGCGTCATGTGCCCGAGAGCCGCGACCTTGAGGCGGTCCGCTCCCCCGACCTGGCCGGGGCCCTCGTCGCCACCCTCGGGCTCGGCGGCGTGGTGTTCGCCCTCATCCAGTGGTCGGCCGACGGAACGTCGGTTGCGGTCGTGGTCACGGGGGTGATCGGCACCCTCGCCCTCGTGGCCTTCCCTTTCGTGGAGCGAGGCTCGCGTCAGCCCCTCGTGCCCCTCGACATCTTCCGTTCCCGCCAGTTCAGCGGGGCCAACGCCACCACCCTCGCCGTCTACGCGGCCTTCGGCGGGGCCCTGTTCCTGCTCGTCCTCGAGCTCCAGCAGGTGCTGCACTACTCGGCCCTTGCCGCGGGGTCGTCACTGCTCCCGATCACGGTGATCATGCTCACCCTGTCGGCCCGCACAGCCCGCCTCGGCCAACGGATCGGACCCCGGTGGCCGATGACGTTTGGCCCGATGGTCATCGCCGGCGGCCTGTTCCTGTTGAGCCGCCTGCGTCCCGGTGACAGCTACGCGTCCGGGGTGCTCCCGGGCGTTGTCGTCGTCGGCCTGGGACTGGCCTTCACTGTGCCTCCGCTCACCGCCGCGGTGATGGGTGCCGTCGAGGAGCGCCACGTGGGCGTGGGGTCGGCGGTGAACAACGCGGTGGCGCGCGTCGGCACCCTGCTGTCGGTGGCCGTGCTGCCTCTTGCCGCCGGCCTGGGCGGGTTGGCCCCCGGCGACCCGCGCTACCGCGACGGCCTGAGCCGGGCGCTGGTCCTGTCGGCCGGCCTCTGCGTCGCCGGTGGTGTCGTCGCCTTCGTGACGGTTCGTCGGAGCGCAGCGGTGACGCCGATCACCCAGCCCGACGTCTCCCACGCCTGCGCCGACCCCTGCGTCCGCGAGCCAGCCACGTCCTAACCCGGGTCATCGCCCTCGGAAGCTGTCGAGGCGGCGGCGGTCCCGCTTGGTCGGTCGGCCGGTGGACGGGTCGCGAACGACGCCGGTCTCCCGCACCTCCCGGGATGGCGGCGGTGGGCTGTTATCGACCAGGCACTCGGCGGCAACGGCGGCACCCACGCGCTTGTCGATCACGCGTACGACCTCGAGCTCCCGGTCGCGGTCATGGGCGCGGGCGGCGACGCGGTCACCGATCCTCACCGTCGTGCCCGGCTTGGCCGTGCCACCGTTGACCCGGATGTGGCCGGCCCGGCACGCGGCAGTCGCCTCCGAGCGGGTCCGGTAAAGGCGGATGGCCCAGAGCCAACGGTCGACTCTCGTCGTGGGAGTGGGCTCGGGCGCGGTCACAACCGGGCCACCGCATCGACTCGG
This sequence comes from Acidimicrobiales bacterium, assembly GCA_038238185.1. GTDB lineage: Bacteria > Actinomycetota > Acidimicrobiia > Acidimicrobiales > AC-14 > DATAQC01. The sequence goes on along the minus strand of JBBRXY010000011.1, from coordinate 20,769 downwards.
CACACAGCCATCCCGACCTCGTCAGACGCGTCCAGGTCGACGAAGGCCTCGATGCCCCACTCGTGGTGCCCGGCGGGATCGTCGAGGATCTGGCGCACCTTCCAGATCCGAGTCCCGTCGTCGACCACGAGCAGGCGGCTGCTCCGGGCGTCTGCGCCGGTGCCGATGAAGTCGTGCTCGGCGAAGTACGGGTTGAAAGCGTCGCGCCAGCGGTCGGCGTTCCACCCCCCGGTCTCGTCGAGCTCGGCCAGGTCGTCGTACCGGCGCACGGCGGCCAGCTCGACGTGGCGGAACATGGCGTTGCGCACAAGGATCGAAAAGGCCCGGTGGTTGGCGGTGACGGGAGGCGGCCGTTCGTCGATCGGCGCCTGGGCCGCGACCTCGACGGCAGGCGCCGTCGGGTGGCGCAACTGCTCCCATTCGTCGAGCAGCGAGCTGTCGACCTGGCGGACGAGCTCACCCAGCCATTCGGTGATGTCGCGCAGCTCTTCGGTCTTGTTGGCGTCGGGGACGCTCTGGATGAGCGCCCGATAGGCGTCGGTGAGGTAGCGCAGCACCAGCCCCTCGGAGCGGGCCAGGCCGTAGAAGCCGACGAAGTCCACGAAGGTCATCGCCCGCTCCCACAGGTCGCGCACCACCGACTTCGGGCGCACCGGGTGCTCACTTACCCAGGGATGGCCGCGACCGTAGATCTCCCAGGCCCCTTCGAGAAGCTCGGCCTGGGGCTTGGGGTAGGTGACGTCGTCGAGGCGGGCCATGCGTTCCTCGTACTCGAGCCCGTCGGCCTTCATCTGGGCTATCGCCTCGGTGCGGGCTTTGGACTCCTGGGCCCGCAGGATCGTCCCCGGATCATCGAGGGTGGCCTCGACGATGGAGATCAGGTCGAGGGCGTAGGAGTCCGACTCCCGATCGAGTAGCTCGAAGGCACCGAGGGCGAAGGGGCCCAGGGGCTGGTTCAGGGCGAAGTTCTCCTGAAGATCGACCGTGAGCCTGGTGAAACGTCCTTCCTCGTCCGGCTGGTCGAGGCGTTCGACGACACCAGCGGCCACGAGCGTCCGGTAGATGGCGATGGCCTGGCGGATGTGGTCCCGCTGGGCCTCCCTCGGCTCGTGGTTGTCGGTGAGCAGGCGGCGCAGGGCCAGGCATCCGTCGCCCGGTCGGTCGAGGATGTTGAGCAGCATGGAGTGGGTGACCGAGAAGCTCGACGTGAGGGTCTCGGGCGGGGCGGCCACGAGACGGTCGAAGGTCGGTTGACCCCACGACACGAACCGGTCGGGGGGCTTGTGGCGGACGACCTTGCGTCGGGCCTTGGGGTCGTCGCCCGCCTTGGCCAGTGCCTTGATGTTCTCGATGACATGGTCGGGCGCCTGGACGACGACGGTGCCGGCGTCGTCGAACCCCGCCCGTCCCGCCCGTCCCGCGATCTGGTGGAACTCACGGGCCTTGAGCAGGCGCACGGTGCTGCCGTCGTACTTGCTGAGGGCGGTGAACAGCACCGTCCGGATGGGAACGTTGATGCCGACCCCGAGCGTGTCGGTGCCGCAGATGACCTTCAACAGCCCGGCCTGGGCCAGGCGCTCCACCAGGCGGCGATACTTCGGGAGCATGCCCGCGTGATGGACACCGATGCCGTGGCGTACGAAACGCGACAGCGAACGACCGAACCCGGCGGTGAAGCGAAACTCGCCGATCAGTTCGGCGATGGCGTCCTTCTCCTCACGGGTGCACACGTTGATGCTCATGAGGGACTGGGCCCGCTCGGCGGCGGCGGCCTGGGTGAAATGCACGACGTAGACCGGCGCCTGGCTGCGGGCCCGAACGCCGTGGTCGCCGGTGCCGAGCATCTCCGCGAGCGTCTCGTGCAGCGGGGTCTCCCGGTACGAGTAATGGAGCGGGACCGGGCGCGAGGTGTTGGCCACCACGGCCGTCGGGCGCCCGGTGCGGCGGGCGAGGTCGACCTCGAATCTCGACACGTCGCCGAGAGTGGCCGACATGAGAAGGAACTGGGCGTCGGGCAGGTCGAGCAGCGGCACCTGCCACGCCCACCCCCGGCCCGGTTCGGAGTAGAAGTGGAACTCGTCCATGATCACCACGTCGGCGTCGGCATCGGGACCGTGACGCAGCACCATGTTGGCCAGGATCTCGGCCGTGCAGCAGATGATTGGGGCCCGGGGGTTCACGCTCGAGTCGCCGGTGATCATGCCCACGCGATCGGCGCCGAAGACCCGGCACAGGTCGAAGAACTTCTCCGACACCAGGGCCTTGATGGGAGCCGTGTAGTAACTGCGGCGGTTCGTGGCCAGGGCGGCGAAGTGGGCACCGAGTGCCACGAGGGACTTGCCGGAGCCCGTCGGTGTGCTCAGGATGACGTTGGCTCCGGTGACGACCTCGATGAGCGCCTCCTCCTGGGCCGGGTACAGCTCGAATCCGCGCGACGCCGCCCAGCCCGCGAAGGTGTCGAACAAGCCGTCGGGGTCGGACCCGTCGCCGGTCGGCAGAAGGTCGGCCAGAGAGGACTCGGCGCTGCCGGATGGTGCGGGCACGGCCCGCAGTCTGGCAGCCGGAATTATTGCCGGAGTGCCGCCGAGGGGTGCCTGGCCATCGAGGCCCGTCGGGACGCGGCCTTGGCGCTGCTGTCGGCGGAGGCCACCAGGGTCAGGTGCCGGCTCATCGGCGCGGTGACGGCATCCTCATCGAGGGATACCTCCCCGGGCTCCGGGTCGGGTTCGCCCAGCGGCGAGATGCGGACCTCGGAGAACAACAGCGCCACCTTCTTTCAACCCAACGGCTACAGGCCGGGCCGGCCTACACCCGATCGGGAGAACTGACAAAGCGGCTGCGTTCTCAACCGTACGGCTCAGTGACGAATGTAACCGACGTAGAACTAACAGTCCTCCGGCCCGGGGTCAATGGAGGTTCTCGACATCTACCGGACCGGTGGTAGCCGCTGCGGGCGACGGTCGACCAACCCGTCGCCGGCGGACCTACAGTGACCCGGGTGTCGGCCAGGGAGCTCCAGGCGATGATCGCCGGGGGCCGGGGAGCCCATCAGCGGTTGTTCTCCACACTGGACGGCCTGGATGACGAGACGGCGAGGCGGCCCAGCCGCCTGTCCGGGTGGAACGTCGGCCATGTGCTCACCCACCTGGCCCGCAACGCCGACTCCCACGTGCGCATGCTGGAAGGCGCCAGTCGCGGCGAAGCGCTCGAGCAGTACGCCGGCGGGTACGAACAGCGGGCTGCCGACATCGAGGCCGGGGCCGGACGCCGGGCCGACGTGCTCCGCGCCGATGTGCGGTCGGCGGCCGTTCGGCTGGAGGAGGCCTGGACGGCCGCGCCGACAGAGGCCTGGGACGGTCACGGGCTGGCCCGGGGACGTCGGTGGGAGTGTCGCGACCTCCCGTTCCACCGGTTGCGAGAGGTCGAGCTGCACCATGTCGACCTCGGGCTCGGCTACGAGATCACCGACTGGCCCGACGGGTACGTCGCCCGGGAGCTTCCCGAAGCCCTGGCCAAGCTTGCTGACCGCGTCCCCGATGCGAACGCCCGACGACGACTGTTGGCGTGGATCGTCGGCCGGGCCGACGAGCCCGGGGCACTTCCTCCCGCGTTCTAGAAGCGTGTCGATTTCGTCGGTCTCCGTTCGTCTCAGAGGCAACCAACACCGAGGAGGAAACGATGAAGTACATGATGCTGATCTACCAGGGCCCGGACATCGGCAATTTCAAGAACCTCCCTGCCGACGAGCAGCAAGCCGTCTACACCGCCTACAAGGCCGTCAACGAGACGCCGGGCGTCAGCCCCGGCCTCGGACTGCAGCCCCCCGAGACGGCGACCACCGTGCGGGTGGCGGACGGCAAGACCCTCGTCACCGATGGCCCGTTCGTCGAGATCAAGGAGTCGATCGGCGGCTACTTCCTGTTCGAGGCCGACGACCTCGACGCCGCCATCGATCTGGCCTCGCGGGTTCCTGCGGCCAGCCAGGGCGGCGCCATCGAGGTACGCCCGATCGCCGAGTGGTAACAGCGCTCGACCAGATCTTTCGCGAGCAGTGGGGACGCGTGCTCGCGGCGCTGATCGGCTTCCTCGGTGACTTCGACCTCGCCGAGGAAGCCGCCCAGGAGGCATTCGCCATCGCATCCGAGCGGTGGCCACGCGACGGTATTCCCACCAGCCCGGGCAGCTGGTTGGTCACCACAGCGCGCAACCGGGCCATCGACCGCGTGCGCCGGGATCGGACACTGGCTGCCAAGACCCGCCTGCTCGAGGTCCTCGAGGCCTCGGAGGACGACATGGAACCGACAACATTTCCGGACGAGCGACTCGAGCTCGTCTTCACCTGTTGCCACCCCGCCCTCGCCATCGACGCCCAGGTCGCCCTGACCCTGCGCACGCTCGGCGGCCTGACGACGGGTGAGATCGCCCGCGCCTTCCTGGTCCCCGAGCCGACCATGGCCCAGCGGCTGGTTCGGGCCAAGCACAAGATCCGGGCCGCCGGCATCCCGTTCCGGGTACCTCCCGCCCACCTGTTGGCCGACCGCCTCGCCGCCGTTCTCGCCGTGGTCTACCTGATCTTCAACGAGGGCTACGCCGGCCGGAGCGAGCTGGCGGCCGAGGCGCTCTGGCTCGGACGGGCCCTCGCCGACCTGATGGCCGAGGAGGCCGAGGTGCACGGCCTGCTGGCCATGATGCTGCTGCACGACGCCCGCCGTGAGGCGCGATTCCGCGACGGCGACCTGGTGCTGCTGGCCGACCAGGACCGCTCGCTCTGGGATGCCGAACAGATCGCCTCCGGCCGGTCGGTGCTCGACCGGGCCCTGGTACTCAACGACCATGGTCCCTACGTCGTGCAAGCGGCCATCGCGTCCCTGCATACCGACGAACCTCGCGACTGGCGCCAGATCGCCGCCCTCTACGGCGAGCTGGGCCGGCTCACCGCCTCACCGGTCGTCGAGCTGAGCAGGGCCGTGGCCGTGGCCGAGGAGCAGGGTCCCGCGGCCGGGCTCGACATCGTTGATCGCCTCACCCTCGACGAATACCACTATCTTCACTCGACGCGCGGGGAGCTGCTCCGACGTCTCGGTCGCACCGCCGAGGCTGTACATGCCTACCGCCGGGCGCTGGAGCTGGTCCATGACGATGCCGAGCGGCGCCTGCTCGAGCGACGCCTGGCCGAGCTCGCGCCCTGACACCGGGAGGGGTGAACACCACCATCGTGGGGAGGGCGATCACCAGCAACTGCCTGCGCTGACGCCTAGGCGCCGCGACCGGTGCGCCGAGCCCGCTTCTGGTCGATGAAGTCGACCAGCAGGTAGTCACCCAGCGTCTCGGGGGTGGTGAAGAACACTCGACCGCGGTTGATACGGCTCAACCGCTCGACGAACGTCTGGAGGTGCGGAGTGGCGTCGAGCATGAAGGTGTTGATGCGGATGCCCTCCCGGGTGCAGCGCAGTACCTCGTCGAGGGTGGCTTGGACGGTCGCGGTCGTCGGCGGGTAATGGAAGAGAGGCTCGCCGTCGGCGGTGATGTGGGCGGTGGGCTCGCCGTCGGTGATCATCAGCACCTGCCGGGTCCCCGGCCGCCCGGCGAGCATGCGTCGGGCCAGCAGGAGGGCATGCTGCATGTTTGTGCCGAACACGAAATCCCACGAGACTTCGGGAAGCTGGTCGGGACGTAGGGCACGGGCCACTTCGCTGAACCCGACGATGCCCAGGTAGTCGCTGGGGTACCGACCGGAGATCAGCGAGTGCAGGGCGATGGCCGTCTTCTTGGCGGCGAGGAAGTTGTCGCGCATCGGCATCGACAGCGACAGGTCGATGGCCAGCACCGTGCTGGCGCGCGTGAGGGTCTCGGTCCGCTCCACCTCGAAGTCGTCCGGGTGCAGCGTCACCGGACCAGCCGCAGATCGACCACCCGGGCGCAACAGGCTGTTGCGGATGGTGCGCTCGATGTTGAGGTTGAACGGGTCGCCGAACTCGTAGGCCTTGGTGTCGTAACTGCGCTCGTGGCCGGGGCCCTCGCGGTCGTTGGGGTGGTGGCCGAGGCGGTCGGCACCGAGCCGGGCGAACAGGTCGGCGAGGGCGTTCTGGCCGAGTCGGCGCAAGCCCCGAGGGGTCAGCTCGAGTCGGCTCTCACGCTGTTCGATGAGCCCCGCCTCGGTGAGCGTGCGCGCCAACTCGGCCAGACGATCGAGGCTGCGCGCGCCGTCGTCGCCGAGAAGCTCACGGGCCACGTCGGGGTCGACCTCGGCCAAGGCTCCCGGCGAGGTGGCGCCCGACAACAGCCCTTCGAGGGCATCGATCTGGCTCAGGCGGTCGACCATCTCCACGGCGTCGAGCATGCTCAACGGGCTCTGCCCCGACGACTCGTAGCTGTTCCCCCACCCCAACTGCGGCATCTGGGCCTGGAGGTTTCGGCTCAGCTGGTCGAGCTGCCAGCGCAGGTCCATGTCGCCCAGGAGCTGATCGGACAGCCGCGCCAGCTCGGCGCGCTGGTCGGCCGACAGCGAGTTGACGAACGACCGGAAGGCGGCCATCTGGGCGCCCAACTGCTCGAGGAGCTCGTCGAGGGTCTGGGGGTTGTCGGGAAAGAAGTCGCCGTAGCTGGCCATGAAACCGGCGAAATCGGGCTCGGTGCCCCGGGCCCGCTCGTCGAGCATCTGGTTCAGGGCGGCGAGCATGTCTTTCGTCCGCTGGAGCTGTTCGGGCCCGAGGTTCGACATGGCCCCGGTCATGTCGTTGAACCGGCTCGCCAGGAGCTCCTGGCGCAGGCGCTCGACCAGATCCTCGAAGCGCTGTCCGGCCTCGGCCGACGTGAAATCGTAGTTCGACAGCTCCCGCACCCGCCCCGCCAGGTCGGACGGCAGCAGATCGAGCTGCATCCGCCGTTCGGCCGCCGCGGCCGCGGCGATCTCTTGTCGCCGTTCGTCGCCCGACCGACCGGCGTTGCGCTCCATCCCGTCGATCGCGGCCTGCTCCTGGTCGACGATCTCCCGTAGCTCCCGGGCGATGTCGGCGAAAGCTCCGCCCAGGTCGTTGCCCTCCAGCTCCTCCTGCCGCCGCCGGCGCAGTCGCTCCAGCAGTTCGCGCAGTCCGGCCAGGCGCTCGCCGTCGGGACCGCGCACGCCGTCGTTGAGCAGGCGCCGCAGGGCGGCGTTCAGGTCGCCGTGGTAGATGAGGTCGTCGTTGAGCTGGGAGAGAAGGCCGTCGGCATCGGGTTCGAAGCCGGCCTGGGTGCCGTCCCAGCGCGAATACCGGAAGCCGGCGGGCACCGAGGCCCCTATCGACCCCGGTAGGTCGCCCGGCTTCCGGCGACGTCCTTGTTGAGCCGGCGGGAGAGATGGAGGCCCTCGAGCACCAGCTCCACGGCGCTGGCCACTGCCGCCGGCGTCTCCGACCCGGCCAGGGGTACGACTGCGTCCCGGAGGGCGGGAAGGGACTCGAGCACGGCGACGTACTCGGCCGAGGCGACGTCGTCGCCGGTGTGGACCACGGTGCCTTCCTCGAAGTCGCCCAGGACCGCTCCGAAGCGGTCCATTGGGCAGTGCTCTTTGAACACCCCGAGCACGGCCGCCTTGACGATGTGGTCGAGCGTGGCCTCGGCCCGGCCTTCTTCGAAGGCCTCGACCTCGACCTTGCCGGCGGTGGACGGCCCGAGGGCGTCGAGATCGCTGACCCGGGGGACGGCCTCGGGCTCGCCCAGGCGCAGAGACCGGCGGGTGGCGTTGGCCACCAGCGTCTCGTAGTTGGCGATGGAGAGGCGCACCGACACGCCCGAGCGCTGGTTCACCTGGGGGCTGCGACGGGCCTCGGAGGAGATGGCGGCCACGATGGCGGCCATGTGGTCGGGCATCTGCACGGTGATCCCCGTGGTGGGGGCCAGGTCCACTTCCTGGGCCACGATCGCCAACTCGGTGGCCGGGTCGTCGGGATAGTGCGTACGGATCTGGGAGCCGAAGCGATCTTTGAGGGGCGTGATGATCCGGCCCCGGTTGGTGTAGTCCTCGGGGTTGGCCGATGCCACCAGCACCACGTCGAGGGGCAGGCGGATCTTGTAGCCGCGCACCTGGATGTCGCGCTCCTCCAACACGTTGAGGAGGCCGACCTGGATGCGCTCGGCCAGATCGGGGAGCTCGTTGATGGCGAAGATGCCCCGGTTGGTACGGGGAACGAGGCCGTAATGCAGCGTCAGCTCGTCGGACAGGTACCGGCCCTCGGCCACCTTGATCGGATCGACCTCGCCGATGAGATCGGCAATCGACGTGTCAGGGGTGGCCAGCTTCTCGCCGAAGCGGGCGCTGCGTTCGACCCATTCCACGGGAGTGTCGTCGCCGTGCTCGCGCACGAGGTCACGGGCGTAGCGGGATACGGGCCGGTAGGGGTCGTCGTTGATCTCCGAGCCGGCCACCACGGGTATCCACTCGTCGAGCAGGTCGGTGAGCGAGCGGATGATGCGCGTCTTCGCCTGACCCCGCTCGCCGAGGAACACCATGTCGTGGCCGGCGAGCAGGGCGTTCTCGAGCTGGGGAAGGACCGTGTCGTCGTAGCCCAGGACTCCTTCAACCACCGGCCGGCCGGCGGCGATGCGGGCGGCGGCGTTGCGCCGCAGCTCCTCCTTGACGGGGAGCGGCTCCCAGCCCGACTCCCGTAGTTGGCCCAGGGTTGCGGCTCGAGACATCCCGGCCCAACCTAGTCTTGGCCCGATGCGACGCTTGGTCAGGCCGGCATCGGCTCCCTTGACGCTGGTGGCGGTGCTGACCCTGACGCTGGTCGGGCTGGTGGGATGCTCGAAGTCGTCGTCGGGCGGGAGGGGGGGCAAGGACGAACCGGTCCTGGTGCCCGGCCCGGGCCAGGAGTTCGTCACCGGGGACGTGGTGCATTTCGTCGCCGACGACGCCCAGTCGTCGCAGCCCCTGGCCACGCCGTTCACGTTGTCGGCCGCCGAACGGGGCGAAGCGAGCGCCACGATCGAGAACGCCCTCGTCGACGGAAGGCGCTCCACCATCTCGTGGCCCTCGGGCACGCCTCTGCCGATCACGGGTGCCGGCGGCCTCGACCTCGGACCCGTCCATGTGGAGGTCGGCCCGCCGGGGGTAGTGTGGAACCTCGACGGTGGGGTCCGCACCTTCATACCCGGCGACTACGAAGCGGGCGCATCCGTCGCCGTCGGCACCGGCGGCATCGCCACGCCGCGCGAGTCGGTGGACTTTCACGCCGATGAGCGCACGGTGTTGACCTCGCGGGGCGGCGTGACCGTCCACATCGACCCCCAGACCCTGGAGCTGACCGGTCCCGGCAAGATCTCCGTGTCGGGAACCCTCAAGGTGCAGGCTCCGGACTCCACGCGCCAGTCCGCGGCCGTCACGTTCGGGCCCGGACCCTTCAAGATCACCCTGACGCCGGGAGGCGGCACCGGCGTTCGCGTCAACGGCGTCCTCCAGGGCAAGGCCACCGCCTCCTGAGGCCCACGGCCGATTGGGTCGGTTCACCGACCGTGCCGATGGGTCGGTTCACCGACCGTGCCGATGGGTCGGTTCACCGACCGTGCCGATGGGTCGGTTCACCGACCGTGCCGATCGGTGCCAGGATCGCGACGTGGAGGTCCACCGGCACACCTACGACGCAGTGATCGTGGGAGCGGGCGGGGCGGGCCTGCGGGCGGCGATCGAGGTGGCCGGCCGGTGCCGTACGGCGGTGCTCACCAAGCTCTACCCCACCCGGTCGCACACGGGGGCGGCCCAGGGCGGCATGTGCGCGGCACTGGCCAACGTCGAGGAGGACTCCTGGGAGTGGCACGCCTTCGACACCGTGAAGGGCGGCGACTACCTGGTCGACCAGCAGGCCGCCCAGATCATGTGCCGCGAGGCCGTCGACGCGGTGATCGAGCTCGAACACCTGGGCCTGCCCTTCAACCGCACGCCCGACGGCCGCATCGACCAGCGCCGTTTCGGCGGCCACACCCGCAACCACGGGGAGGCGCCGGTGAAGCGGGCCTGCTTCGCAGCCGACCGCACCGGGCACATGATCCTCCAGACCCTCTTCCAGCAGTGCGTGGCCCGGGACGTGCGCTTCTTCAACGAGTTCCAGGTCCTCGACGTGGTTTTTGCCGGGGGGGCGGGAGCGGGGCCGGACGCGCCGGTCTCCGGGGTGGTCGCCTACGAGCTGGCCACCGGCGACCTCCACCTGTTCGAGTGCAAGGCCGCCCTGTTCGCCACGGGCGGGTTCGGGAAGATGTTCAAGGTCTCGTCGAACGCCCACACCCTCACCGGTGACGGCCCCGGGTTGCTCTACCGCCGGGGGGTGCCGATGCAGGACATGGAGTTCTTCCAGTTCCACCCCACCGGCATCTACAAGCTGGGCATCCTTCTCTCCGAGGCGGCCAGGGGTGAGGGTGGCATCCTGCGAAACACGCACGGCGAGCGGTTCATGGAGAACTACGCCCCCACGGTCAAGGATCTCGCCCCGCGCGACATGGTCAGCCGCGCCATCCTCACCGAGATTCGCGCCGGTCGCGGCCACGGCCCGAAGAAGGACTACGTCCACCTCGACCTCACCCACCTCCCCCCCGAGCAGATCGACGCCAAGCTGCCCGACATCACCGAGTTCGTGCGCACCTACCTCGGCATCGAGCCCAAGACCGACCTCATCCCCATCCAGCCGACCGCCCACTACGCCATGGGCGGGATCCCCACCAACGTCTCGGCCCAGGTCGTCGTCGATGCCAACGGCACCGTCGCCCCCGGACTCTACGCGGCCGGCGAATGCGCCTGCGTGTCGGTGCACGGGGCCAACCGTCTGGGCACCAACTCGCTGCTCGACATCGTCGTCTTCGGACGCCGGGGTGGCGCCGCCATGGCCGACTTCGTGACCGACGCCCCCCAGCCGGTGCTGCCCGACGACGCCACCGCCGTTGCCGAGGCGCTCGTGGCCAACCTGCGCCGCCGGCCCGAGGGGCCGAACGTGGCCGACATCCGCGACGAGTTGCAGGTCGAGATGACCGAGAACGCGTCGGTGTTCCGCACCCAGGAGAGCCTGGAATCCGTCCTGGCCACCGTGGCCGGCCTCCAAGCCCGCTACCGCGACGCCACGGTCGCCGACAAGGGACAGTCCTTCAACTACGCCCTGACCGAGGCGCTCGAGCTGGGGTTCCTGCTCGACCTGTCCGAGACGGTGGCAGCCAGTGCCCTGGCCCGAACCGAGAGCCGGGGCGCCCATTCTCGCGACGACCACCCCCTCCGCGACGACGCCAACTGGATGCGCCACACGCTCGCCTGGCGGGAACCCGATGGCGGGGTGCGCCTCGACTACAAGCCGGTCGAAGCCGGTCCCTACCTCCCCATGGAACGGAAGTATTGACGTGGCGGTCACCGTCGACCTTCGCATCAAGCGGTGGGATCCCGACCACGACGACAAGCCCCACTGGGAGGAATACCAGGTCGAGGTGGAGGAGACCGACCGGGTGCTCGATGCTCTCCACGAGGTGCGCTGGCACCACGACGCCAGCCTGGCCTTCCGCCGCTCGTGCGCCCACGGCGTGTGCGGTTCCGACGCCATGGTGATCAACGGCACCAACCGTCTGGCCTGCGTGCTCCTCATCAGTGATGTTGGCCACAGCATCACCGTCGAGCCGCTACGAGGCCTGCCCGTGTTGAAGGATCTCGTGGTCGACATGGAGCCGTTCTTCGAGCAGTACCGGTCGGTGATGCCGTGGCTGGTGAACGACGACGACCCGGGTGACCGAGAGCGCCTTCAGAGCCCCGAGGAGCGGGCCCGCTTCGACGACACCACCAAGTGCATCCTGTGCGCGGCGTGCACGACCTCGTGCCCGGTCTTCTGGGCCAATGACTCCTATGTGGGACCGGCCGCCATCGTCAACGCCCACCGCTTCGTGTACGACTCACGCGATGATGCCGGCGCCGAGCGTTTGGAGATCCTCGACGACCGATCCGGCACCTGGGCCTGCCGCACCGCCTTCAACTGCACCGACGCCTGTCCCCGGGGCATCAAGGTCACCGAAGCCATCGAAGATGTCAAACGCTCGCTCATGCGAGGCGAGTGAGGGGATGACTCGCACGGGGCCGGCCTGGGTAGGAACGGGTCTGGCGTCGCGTCGGCGTCGTCGTACCCAAGGAGAACCACCCTATGGAGATCGTCCGAAACGCTGATGGCACTCTCGTCGTCCCCGTGCAACCGGAACGGCGACACGACAACCACGAGCAAGCGGATTCCTCATCGGTCGATGTCGGCGGCGAGGCCCCGGAGACCACGACCGAGCCGACGACCCGGATCCTCCATCCCGGCGAGGGCGGGTACGACGAGGCGCTGGCCGAGTGGGATTCTCAGCAGAACCCCGACCGTGAACCAGTCGTGTCGACGGCAACGGGACGACAGGAAGCCATGACCGTCGTGCACGCGGTGGCGACGTCACCCGACCACGCGGTAGCGCCTGCGGTGGAGGCACTCGACGATCCCGAGGCGAGCGGCGAAGCGTTGCGCCATGTGCTGGTCGGAGGTGTTCACTCCGTCGAGGACTTTGCCGCTGAGGTCGCCGAGGCCGAAGGTGGCGACCCCCTCCCCCCTCACGAGGCCACGAAGATCATCGGCGAGGTCCTGACCGAGCTCGATTAATCCATCCACCGGCCGGGTATCCTTAACGTTGCTGGGCCGGAGGTTCCGGACCATTGGGGGGGCATTCGTGAACGCGGTTGCAACTGCTGGTATCGGCCGGTCGAGGTGCTTCGCCGTGGCCTTGGTGATGGCGATCGTGGCGGGTCTCCTTCTGGTCTCCGAACCGGCGCCGGCGGTCGCCGCCGGCGGCCAGGTGATCCTCGCCTCGCACGTCCCGACCAGCGCGGTGACAACGCCGCCCTTCGGTTCGAGCGACAGCCCGTCCACCAGCGCCAACGGGGCGTTCGTGGTCTTCGAGTCGACCGCCTCCGACCTGGTGGCCGGCGATTCAAACTTCGCCACCGACGTCTTCCTCACCGACCGGGCCACCGGGGCGGTCACGCTGGTGTCGCACGTTCCGGGCAGCCCCACCACCAGCGCCAACGGATCCAGCTGCTGCGCCGTCATCAGCTCCGACGGCGCCTTCGTCGCCTTCGCGTCGAGGGCTACCAACCTGGTCACTGGCCAGATCGATACCAACGTCGACTACGACGTGTTCCTCTTCGAGCGGGCCACGGGGGCGGTGACACTGGTGTCGCATGTCGCAGGCAGTGCCACCACCACCGCCAACACCGGCAGCGTGGGCCCGTCCATCAGTGCCGACGGGGCCCAGGTTGGCTTCGAGTCGAATGCGTCCAACGTGGTGGGAGGCCAGACCGACACCAACAACGCCGCCGACGTCTTCCTATTCGAGCGGGCCGCGGGGGCGGTCACGCTGGTGTCGCACGCGGCCAGTGCCACCACCACCGCCAACAGCGCGAGCTACGGCCCGACCATCAGCGCCGACGGCACGTACGTGGCGTTCGGTTCGACGGCCACCAACCTGGTGGCCACCGACGCCAACGGCGCCGATGACCTTTTCCTGTTCGCTCGCGCCACGGGATCGGTCACTCTGGTGTCGCACAGGTCGAACAGCAGCAACACCACCGCCAACGGCGGCAGCTATGCCCCTGCCGTCAGCGCCAACGGCGCCTACGTGGCCTTCGAGTCGGCGGCCACCAACCTGGTCGCAGGCCAGAGCGATGCCAACGCCGACTCCGACGTGTTCCTGTACGAGCGGGCCACGGGGACGGTCACCCTGGTGTCGCACATCCCCGGCAGTGCCACCACCACTGCCAACCTGGCCAGCTGCTGCACCACTATCAGCGCCGACGGGGCCTTCGTGGCCTTCGAGTCCTTCGCCACCAACCTGGTGACCGGCTACGTCGGCACCGGCGGTGTCTTCCTGTTCGAGCGGGCCACGGGCGCGGTGACGCTGGTGTCGCATGTCCCCGGCAGTGCCACCACCGACGCCAACGGCGTGGGCAACGATGCGTCGATCAGCGCCAACGGCGCCTCCGTCGTCTTCACCTCCCCGGCAACCAACCAGGTGGCCGGCCAGACCGACACCAACGGCGCCGACGACGTGTTCTCCTTCGAGCGGACCACGGGCACGGTGACGTTGGTGTCGCACACCCCGGCCACTACCACCACCGCCGCCAACGGCGGCAGCTGCTGCGCAACCGTCAGCGCCGGAGGAACCGTCGTGGCCTTCCAGTCGACGGCCACGGACCTGGTGTCCGGCCAGATCGACACCAACGCCTCCTACGACGTGTTCATCTCCCAGTCGCCGTCGACGCCCGTCCGGCGCTCGCCGGCTGATTTCAACGGCGACGGCAAGACCGACATCGCCGTCTTCCGGCCCTCCACCGGGACGTGGTACGTCAACCTGAGCGGCGGCGGCAGCACGGTCACCCCGTGGGGCACGTCGGGCGACATTCCCGTGCCGGGCGACTACAACGGCGACACCAAGACCGACATCGCCGTCTTCCGGCCCTCCACCGGGACGTGGTACGTCAACCTGAGCGGCGGCGGCAGCACAGTGACCCCCTGGGGCGCCTCAGGGGATACACCGATCGGACGACCTCCCGGGACCTAGTGCCGCGGCGTGACTGAAGTGTCGGCCATCATCAAGCCCCTGGGTGAACACGAGCTCTACCTGTTCCTCCTCCAGTTCGTGCTACTCCTGGTCGCCGCCCGCACCCTCGGACAGGTGGCCACCAAGTTCGGCCTGCCATCGGTGGTGGGTGAGCTCCTGGCCGGCTTCGTGCTCGGGCCCAGCCTGCTCGGCAATATCGCCCCCGGCCTGTTCGACAGCATCTTCCCGCAGGTCCCAGAGCAGGTGCACCTCCTCGAGATCGTGTCCTGGTTGGGCGTGATCATGCTGTTGATCCTCACCGGCCTGGAAACCGATGTCGGCCTCATCGCCCGCAAGGGCAAGGGCGCGGCAGCCATCTCCCTCGGCGGGATCGTGGTGCCCTTCGGCCTGGGCTTCATGCTCGGCTTCGTCCTGCCCACCGACTTCGTCGCCGACCCCGACAAGCGCCTGGTCTTCGCCCTGTTCATCGGCACAGCGATGAGCATCTCGGCTATCCCGGTCATCGCCAAAGTCCTGATGGAGATGAAGATCATCCGTCGCGACATCGGTCAGATCACCCTCGCCGCGGGAATGATCGACGACACCATCGGCTGGATCCTGCTGTCGATCGTGGCCGGCCTGGCCAGCAGCGGCTCGGTCAGCCCCCTCAACGCCGGGAAGTCGGTGTTCTCGGTGCTCGCCGTCCTGGTGGTGAGCTACACCCTGGGGCGCAAGCTGGTCGCCGCCCTCCTGAAGGCCCTCGACAACCGCATTGGGGGCGACATGGTGAAGATCACCACCCTTATGGCCGTGGCTCTGGCCTTCGCCACGGTGACCCAGTACCTCAAGCTGGAGGCGGCGCTCGGGGCGTTCATCGCCGGAATCCTCGTCGGCCAAGTCAAGCGCTTCGACGAGCGAGCGCGTCACATCTTCGAGATGGTCGCGCTCGGGGTGTTCGCTCCGGTGTTCTTCGCCGCGTCCGGCCTGCGCGTCGACCTCGGCCAGCTGGCCGAGCCCAAGGTGCTGGGCGTGGGCCTGATCGTCCTGGCCATCGCCATCCTGGGCAAGTTCGTCGGCGCCTACGCCGGAGCCCGGGCTAGCCGCCTGGGGCACTGGGAGGCCCTGTCGCTCGGGGCCGGGATGAACGCCCGCGGCGCCATGGAGATCATCGTCGCCACCATCGGCCTGAGCCGGGGAATCCTGACGCCGGAGATGTACTCGATCATCCTCATGGTGGCCATCGTCACTTCCGTCATGGCTCCGCCGATCCTGCGCTGGACCCTGAGTCACGTCGAGCCCACCCATGAGGAGAAGGCGCGCCTCGAGTCCGAGGACCGCCGCCGGGAGAGCTTCGTGGCCAACCTGAAACGGGTGTTGCTCCCGGTACGCAACCAGGGCGACTCCGACATCGCCGCCAAGGTCGTGGGCCTGCTCGTGGCCGAGGAAGACGTGGAGGTGACCACCCTCTACGTCCAGCCCGAGGGGGCCAGGGAAGGCGTCAAGGAGGTGAAGGAGAGCATCGAGGCCCAGGTCGGCACCAGTCGTACGGTGATGAAGGAGGAGAGGACACGGCCTTCCGACGTCATCCTGGCCGAGGCGAACAAGGGATACGACCTGCTCGTGCTGACGGCCACCGAACGTCGGAGCAACGAGGGCTCGATGTTCGAGCGCTTCGTCGACGAGGTCATCCAGGAGTCCCCGTGCTCCCTCCTGGTGCTGAGCCTGCCCGACGGCGACGATCGTGACGACCGGCTCGACCGGCTCCCCGGAGGGCACATTCTCGTCCCCACGTCGGGAAGCGAATCCGACCGCTACGCCGCCGAGGTGGCGTTCGCCGTCGCCGCCCGCCACGACACCGTGGTCGACATCGTCCACGTGGTGAGTGGGCCCCAGCACACCAACCGCATGGGCGGCGGCGACGCCATCATGCATGCTGTCGAGATCGGTGAGGACGTGGTGGCCAAGATGGCTGACCTTGGTCGCTCCATGGGGGCGACCGTGGATGCCGACGTGCTGGTGGCCGATCACCCCGAGAACGCCATCGTCGAGAGGGCCGGTCGACGGGCCGACCTGGTCGTGATGGCGAGCAGCCGCAAGCCCGTCACCCAGCGAGCCTTCTTCGGCCATCGCATCGACTTCGTGGTCGGCAATGCCCCCTGCCCGGTGATCGTTGTCAGTGCCCGCTGAGACGAGCGACATGGCCGACGATCGCGATCCCACAACACCCGGGCCCGACGACGACCACTCCGTCTCCAAGGAGGAACGGGCCGGACAACACCAGGACGTCATCGCCCGCACCACCACCCGCGGCCTGCACATCGTCGAGGACATCATCTATGCCCTCACTGCGATCCTGCTCACCGCCGGCGCCTTCGTCGTTCTCGGTCAGGCCGTCTCCCAGTTCGCCACCGAGGTGTCCGACGGCGTCATCCACTCCGTCGAGCTGACGCTCAACTCACTCCTCATCGTCTTCATCCTTGTGGAGTTGCTCAGCGCGGTGCGGTCGGCCATCACCCAGCACAAGTTGATCGCCGAGCCCTTCCTGCTCGTCGGCATGCTCGCCGCCATCAAAGAGCTGGTCGTCGAGTCCACCTTCCGCATTTCCACCCAGAAGCCGTCTGAGGCGGCGTGGAGGATGGGCGTGCTCACGGGCGTGGTCCTCGCTCTCGCCGTCGCCACCCTCATCATGCGCCGCCGGGAGCGCGAGCCCGAGGAGCACCCCGAGTGACCGCCTGACATACTCTCCGGTGCGAGGGCGTCTCGCAGGCGAAGGGAGAACATCATGGCGTTGACCTGGCCCATCGAGAGAGAGGGACAGCCGTCCCCTGGCCCGTTGTCGAAGGAGCCCATCAAGACCGTCCAGTACCTGCTGCGCCAGCACGGCAGCGCCAACGTGATCGTCGACGGCATCTTCGGCCCCAAGACCGCCGCCGGGGTGCGCGACTTCCAGACCAGTCACCATCTCGGCGTCGACGGCATCGTGGGGAACCAGACCTGGCCCGCCCTCATCGTCCAGGTGAAGAACGGGAGCCAGGGCGAAGCGGTTCGAGGAGTGCAGAGCCAGTTCCAGGCTCGGGCCGGTGAGCCGGGACGTGGGCTTCAGGTGGACGGGATCTTCGGACCCAAGACCGACGACGCCGTCCGCGCCTTTCAGCGGGCTGCCGGCCTGGGCGTCGACGGGATCGTCGGGCCCATCACCTGGAACGCCCTCGTCAACGGCGCATTGGCGGGATAGTCACCGCCGACAGTCGTCCCGTGACGACGGATCCCGAACTGCGCGGGGACGGCGTGGTCCTCGTCCCCGTCAGCGCGGAACACGTCCCGGAACTGCGACGAATCCTGGCGACGCCACCGGTCTGGGACCGCTGGGGCGATGAGGCGGCATCGCCCCAGTGGCCTTTCGACGACCCGTCCGGCATCCGTTTCGCCATCTTGATCGACGAGGCGGTCGTCGGGATGGTGCAGTACGGCGAAGAGGAGGAGCCGATGTACCGCCACGCGTCCATCGACATCTTCGTCGACCCGGCCGCTGCCGGTCGGGGTGTGGGAAGAGACGCCGTGGCCACCGTTGCCCGTCACCTGGTGCATGAGCGGGGCCACCACCGCCTCACCATCGATCCGGCAGCCGACAACGAGCCGGCCATCCGCTGCTACGCGGCGGTGGGCTTCCGCCCCGTCGGGGTCATGCGCCGCTACGAGCGCGACGCCGATGGCGGCGAATGGCACGACGGCCTGCTCATGGACCTACTCGCCGACGAGCTCGATCGGTAGGGAGCGCCTGCGGTCCTCGAGGAAGCGTCGCTCGGTGGTGTTTCCGACGAGGGCGAGGGCGGCGTCGTAGGCGACAACGGCCTCGTGGTTGCGGCCGAGGCGGCGCAAGAAGTCGGCCCGGGTGGCATGGAAGAGGTGATAGTCAGTGAGGTCGAGGGAATCGACCGCAGCCAGGGCGATCGCCGGCCCGTGGACCTCGGCCACGGCCACGGCCCGGTTCAGGGCGACCACCGGTGTCGGCGACAGGGCGAGCATCTGGTCGTAGAGCTGGAGGATCTGGCCCCAGTCGGTGTCGGCGGCCGTTGCCGCGTCGCTGTGCACGGCGTTTACGGCGGCCTGGAGTTGGTAGGAACCCGGTTGGTTGCGACGGAGACAGGCGGCAACGAGCGCCTGGCCCTCGTCGATCGACGGCCGATCCCAGAGAGATCGGTTTTGGTCGCCAAGCAGGACGAGTGAGCCGTCCGGGGCCGTGCGGGCGGCCTGCCGAGCGTCAGTCAGCAACAGGAGGCCGAGTAGGCCGAGCACCTCCGGTTCGTCGGGCATGAGGTCGGCGAGGAGCCGCGCCACCCGTATGGCCTCGGCACACAGGTCGGACCGAACGAGGCCGTCGCCCGTGGTGGCGGCGTAGCCCTCGTTGAAGACCAGGTAGATGACGGCCAGGACTGGACGGAGGCGGTCGGGAAGCTCGGCATCGCCCGGGACCCGGTACGGGATGGCGGCGGCGCCGATCTTGCGCTTGGCCCGCACCAGACGCTGGGCCATGGTGGCCTCCGGAACAAGGAAGGCCCGGGCGATCTCGTCGGTCTGGAGGCCGCCGAGCAGCCGGAGGGTCAACGCCACCTGGGCGCTGGTGGCCAGGGCGGGGTGGCAGCAGGTGAAGATCAGGCGGAGACGATCGTCGGACACGGGTCCCACCTCCGGGGGCCTGTCACGGTGGTGAACCAAGACGGACTGGGCGTGGCGGTCGTCGCGCGATGCCTCCCGTCGCAACCGGTCGATGGCGCGGTTGCGAGCGGTCGTCACGATCCAGCCGCCGGGATTGGGGGGGACCCCTGCGGCCGGCCAGCGCTCGAGGGCCACGACAAAGGCCTCCTGGACCGCCTCCTCGGCGAGGTCGATGTCGCCGAAGAGGCCGACCAGCGTGGCCACGGCCCGACCGAACTCCTCTCGGAACGTCCGGTCGACGACGGAGGCGTCGGTGATGGAGGCGTCGGTGATGGAGGCGTCGGTGATGGAGGCGTCGGTGGTGGGCACGGCGGCGGTGAGCCTCAGTCCCCCTGGAAGGGGCGTACCTCGACGGGACCCTCGCAGGCGGCCGCGGCTTTGGTCGCCCAGGCCAGAGCAGCGTCGAGGTCGGCGGCCTCGATGACCCAGAACCCGCCCAGCTGCTCCTTGGTCTCGGCAAAGGGGCCGTCGGTGGTGAGCACCTCGCCGTCGGTGACCCGCACCACGGTGGCGGTGTCCGACGGGTGGAGGCCGCCGGCGAACACCCAGGCGCCCTTCTCCTGGATCTCGCCGTTGAGCACGTCGACCTGCTTGTACATCCGCTTCATGTCCTCGGGGGACGGGTCCTCGCCCTCGACGCCGTGCACGGCCAGCATGTACTGAGTCATCGGATCTCCTCTCGGAACGGGTCGGCACGGTGCCGGGCCCTCACCCTGTCTACGAACGACGATCGCCCGGATCGACAGCCCGGGCAACATCTTTCGCACAATTCTTCAGCCAGGCGGGCCTGGCTTCTGGTGAGACGAGCACGAAGGGGGTAGAACGGGAGCGACGAGAACGTGCCGGAGGGCCCACGAACTACGGGAAGACCCTCGGCCAACGATCCTGCGAAGGGGATACGAGCAATGAAGAAGACGCCGGGAGCTGCACCGTTGTCCGACGAGGAACTGGAGCGCCGCGACGAGAACGACCCGGGCGAGGTGGCGAGCTCCTTCGTCACGAAGGGCCTGGGCTGGTCCGGTCGAGAAGGGGACGAGGAAGCCGAGACGTCGGGCTGACCACTGCCGTCGACCCTGCGAAGACGGACCTCGGGGTACTCACATCGTCGGAACGGTCACGGACCCCGCTGGCGATTGTGGAACCCGCACGCCACCCGACCATTCGCCTGGGTGGTGGGTCCGCCGGCCGACCAGGGCTGGATGTGGTCGATGTCGCAGTCGACGGCGGTGGTGTCGCAGAACTCGTGGAAACACTCCCGGTCTCGCAACTCCACCGCCCGGCGGGTGGCACCGCTGAACAGGCGCCGGGCCACGCCCATGTCGACGACCCGGCTCGCTCCGTCGAACACCGCCCGCTCCACCCAGGCGGTGTCCAGCCACGGTCGCAGGCTGGTGGGGCTCACCACCGTGCCATCGGCCAGCTCGCACACCGTGGCGAAGCCCTCGTAGCCCACGATCACGCTGAACAGGGGCTTGGGACGGCGGGCACCGG
>JBBRXY010000010.1:0-63836 GCA_038238185.1 Acidimicrobiales bacterium | reverse complement strand
GAGGTCGACTCCATCCCCTGCTGGCGGTGCATCGGGGGCCGGCCCTGCGGGCCCGGCTGGCGCGGCTCGGGCCCGAACTGGCCGGCCTTCCTACGGCCCGGCTGCTCCCGTCCGCCACCGTGTCTGTCGAGTTGGGCGGCGACGCCACCCTCAATGTCAACCGCCCGGCCGACCTCGAACGGGTCCGCGCCCTGATCGGAGCATCGCGGCGATGAGCGAGGACCGAAGCGCAGCGGAGGATCGCAGCGACCAGGCTGGCCCGAGCCAGCGTTCCGAAGACGTCGGAGCAGACTGGCCGCGTCGATATGCCGCGGCCCTGGACGCCGACCTCACCGATGCCGACGTCGAGGCACTACTTGACCTGGCCCGCGACGTGGCCCATGGCAGCGAGCGGCGCTTCGCCCCGCTGTCGACGTTCGTCGCCGGGCGCTTCGTGGCCTCCCGGATGGCCGCCGGAGCTTCGGCCTGCGACGCCCTGGCCGAGGCCATAGCTGTCGCCCGGTCGTTGCTTCCCCCGCCGATCTCACATGACCGCCCGGCCCGCTCCTAGAGGCTTCGGACCGAGGAGGTGAGTCCACGGTGGGACTGAAGGTTGGCGACCGACCCTCCGACACCAGGGTGCCGTGACCAAGAGGCGGCGAGCGCCCCCGGCCCGATCGACCGGTGACAGGGCGACCGCCGCGGCGCCGGCACTGGCCATGGCGCTGCCGGCGAGACGCACAGCTAGCCGCTGATGGTGGCGATGTGTCGCCTGAGCTTCTCGCGCTGACGCTCGACGGCGAGGCGCTGCTCCTCTTCGGAGTCGACCACGTCGAGGATGCGGCTCACTGCTTCGCGAACCTCGGGTACCTGACCCATCGCCAGCCCCACACCACCGCGGTCGGCGATGGGAACGGCGGTGTCGAACGGGACCACCCCCGCCAGAGTCACGCCCTGCTCGGCACACACCTTCTCGTAGAACTCGGCGTCGGCGGGCAGGCGGGCCTTGTTGCCGATGCCGTACATCCGGGGGATGCCCAGCTCCTCGGCCAGGGGCACGGTGCGCGCCGCGGTGAGGATGGACTTGCGGGTGGGCTCCATGACCATGAGCAGCACGTCGGCATAGGCCAGGGTGCCACCGGCCCGACTGAGGTGCTCGAGCCCGGCCTCCATGTCGACGAGGGTGACGTCGGCCTCCTCCTCCATGGCCATGCCCAACAGGCTGCGGACGGTGGCGTGGGACATGCAGGTGCAGCCGGCGCCGGCCTGCTCGACCCTCATGGCGTGCAACAGGGTGACGCCGATCGGCGTGCGCAAGCCGTACTCGGTGAGGAGGGCGGCGGGGGTAAGCGTGCCGTCGCCACCGCCGACGACGAGGGAGCGGGGCACGAGAGGAGCGTGGTTGGCGGTGTCCTCGTCGAGGCCGAGGCTCATGGCCAGGTTGGGGTTGGAGTCGGTGTCGATGGCCACGACCCGTTGACCCCGGTCGGCGTAGGTCTGGCAGATGAGCGACGACAGGGTGGTCTTGCCCACCCCGCCCTTTCCGACGATCCCGAGTTTCATCTCCCCAGCCTACCGCCGGCTCGGAATTTCGTTCCGCGTGCGAGATCGAACCCGTCAGGTTAGATATTGGACAAAGAACGGGAAGGGAGACGCTGTGAGGGCGATCGTCCACGACCGGACCGGAGGGCCCGAGGTGCTGCGGCTGGTGGAACGGCCCGACCCCGAACCCGGGGCCGGTGAGGTGGTGGTGGCCGTCGCCGTCTCGGGCGTCAACCCCACCGATTGGAAGTCCCGAGCGGGGAAGGTGGCGGGCGAGCCCCTCCGATACCCCCAGGTGGTGCCCAACCAGGACGGCTCGGGGACGGTGACCGCGGTCGGGGAGGGCGTCGAGCCCACGCGGGTGGGCCAACGGGTGTGGCTGTGGGAGGCGGCGTGGAGACGGGCCGACGGCACCGCCCAGGAGCTCGTCGCCCTGCCCGCCCGCCAGGCCGTCCCTCTTCCTGCCGACGCCGGATTCGACCTGGGCGCCAGCCTCGGCATCCCCGCCCTCACCGCCCACCGCTGCCTCACCGCGGCCGAGGCCGGCCCCGCCCATCTGGGTCCTGGGGCCCTCGACGGCCGCACCGTGCTGGTTGCGGGAGGGGCCGGGGCGGTCGGTCACGCAGCCATCGAACTGGCGGTGTGGTCGGGCGCCACTGTCGTGACCACGGTCAGCTCGACGGAGAAGGCCGACCTGGCCTCGGCCGCCGGTGCCCACCATGTCGTCAACTACCTGACCGGCGATCCGGCGGCCGCCATACGGACGGTCGTACCCGGCGGCGTCGACATCGTCGTCGAGGTTGCCCCCGTGGCCAACGCCGCTCTCGACCGTGAGGTGGTAGCGGGCGACACCACCGTGGCGATCTACGCCAGCGACGGTGACGAGCTGGTCGTCCCCCTGTTCCCGGCGATGAGGACGAACACCCGCCTCCAGTTCGTGCTCGTCTACACCGTGGCCACGTCGGCCAAGGACCGGGCCGTACGCGATGTGTCGAGCGCCGTGGCTGCCGGTGCACTGCGGGTGGGTGCCGACGCCGGGCTACCCATCCACCGGTTCCCGCTCGAACGCACGGGCGACGCCCACGCGGCCGTGGAGGCCGGCGCCGTCGGCAAGGTTGTCGTCGACCTGGCCTGATTCTGGCGGGCTCGAGCGGCCCGGTGATCGTGATGCTCGACGTCAGGAGGCCAGCGGTACCGATCCGGGAGCGGCGGTGAACCGGGCCAGTTCGGCCAGGTAGCGATCGGCGAAGCGGCGGGCGGCGTCGGAGCCGAAAAGGCGGTGGCGGTACCGGAACGACAGGTGGAGCCGCCGGTCGACGGTGACGGCGCCGATCGTGAGCCCGAGGGGCATCCGACCGGGTGGGGAGAACCACACGTCGACCGTCTCTCCGGCGTCGGCACCGAACGTGGGCGGCTCGGGCAGGTGGCCCATGTTGGACAGCATGGCCGTGTCGACCAGGCGGTTGCCGGTCAACGGCATCAGGGCCACCATGGCCTGCTTGGCCCAGAGGGGGAGCTTGCGGGCTCCGCCCAGGCCCACGACGAGGGCGGTCCCCATACCCGACTTCTTCTTCCGACCGGTCTGGGCGGTGAGCGTGCGCAGGGCGGTCTCGGCGCTGCGCCGGTCACGTGGCGTGGTCGACACCCGGGCGGGCAGCGAGAAGTTGCCCACCACGTCCTGACGCCACTCGAGGGGGCGCAGGTTGGCGGGAACGAGCACGCCGATGCGGCCGCACGGCTCGCCATGGTCGGCGTTCCATCCGGCGATGGCCAGGTGCAGGGCGGAGACAAGGACGTCGTTGACGGTGCCGACATGGTCGAGCCCCATCAGGGCCTCGGTCTGGGAGTCCGACAGCGAGACGTGGTGGAAGCCGTAGCCGGCCTCTCCGGTGGCACCGTCGGGAGCCACCCGGGCCGGTGGAGTGACGACGTCGCGCAGCTTCTCGGCCAGGGCCAGGTGACGTCGCGTCCGGGTGAGGAATCCACCCGATGCCATGCGGTCGGGGTACTCCCTCGCCTCGAGGGGTGACGGCGTGGGGGTGGGGTCGGGCTCCCCGTTGTAGAAGCGAGCCACGGACTGCAGCAGCCGCAGGGCTCCGAAGCCGTCCATGGCGGCGTGGTTGGCATTGAGCATCACGACGTCGCCGCCGGGGTGACGGGCCAGCCGTGCCCGCAGGGGCGGCGCCTCGGCCAGGGGCACGGCCAGGCTCTGCAGCTCGGCCCGGGTTGCGGTCAGAGCGCCGTCGTCGACGCACTCGACCACGCGGAGGGGGTCGTGATCGGCGAGCGCGGCGATCTCCCACTCGTCGGTGTGCAGGGTGGGGCGGGAGGCGACCTTGCGCGCCCGGGCCATGGGATGGGCGCCCAGCGCCTGGGCGAAGGCACCCCGCAACCGGGCTTCGTCGAGGTGGCCTTCGACGGCGAGCTCCATCTGGACGCTCCACGGAGCGGCCTCGGTCTCGAGCAGGTGGACGGCTTCGTCGACCACGCTGAACGGGAGCCGGGTCGGGTCCGACCGGGAGGGCGGCGGACCACTTGTGAAATTGTTCACGAGCATTACTCTACACCAGCGTTGCCCAAATAGAACGGGGTTTTCCCGGCTCGTCCGGGACCGGTTCGAGGGCTCTCCCGGGCAGGTCGTTGGGGTCGTTCTTTCCCGACTGCACCACGATCGGGGGATCGGGTCCCCGACCGGGGGCTTCTCGCAACTTGTCTCGAACGCGACCTGCGCCGCCGCGCCCAGCCGCTCCGAAACGACACCCGCTCGGCGCCGGGCTCCGTAGCACCACCGGCCCGTCGGTGACACCGTGTCGCTGCCGGGCATGCTTAGGGCGGGAGGGTCATTGGAACTACGACCGGTGGTGTTGGCATCGCTGGCCGCGCTGCTGTGCGCGGTAGGAGTGACCCGCGTCGTTTCTGACACGTTCGACCAGCACGGGGCCGGTCACCCCAGATCGGCCACCGCCTCGTCGCCGGTGATCCCCGCCCCCACCGGCGGTCTCGCCACGACCGGATCGGGTGAGCGGGTGATCGACGCCGCACCCGACCACTTCGAAGGCGCGCCGGCGCCGGGAACCACCACGACCTGCGCGGCCCGGTCGGGGCCGCCGGCCTCGGCGGGAACCTGGGCGGTGATCGTCGGCATCGACGACTACCCGGGAAGCGGCCACGACCTGCGGTCGTCGGTGAACGACGCCCACGAGGTCGACACCGCTCTGAGCGTCCTTGGCGTGCCGTCGGCCAACCGCCTCGTCCTGCGGGACGGGGAGGCCTCGTCGTGCGGCATCCGCTCCGCCCTCGACTGGCTGGTGGCCCGGGCGTCCCCCGAGGCGACGGCGGTGTTCTTCTTCGCCGGCCATGCCCGGATCCTCGGCTCGGGGGCCCGGGCGGTGATGGCCGCCGACGGGTCACCGATCACCGACGGGGAGCTCGGCTCGGCCCTCTCCGGCCTCCAGGCCCGCCGGGCGTGGATCGCCATGGCCACCTGCTACGGCGCCGGGTTCACCGCCGCCCTGGGTCCGGGACGAGTCCTCACCGGCGCGGCCGGCGCGAACGAGCTCGCCTACGAGGCCCTCGACAGCGACCTGTCGTACATGGTCGATTACATGGTGCGCCGAGCCATCGTGGACGGGGGCGCCCCCCAAAGCGTGGAGGCGGCGTTCGCCTACGCCCAGGACGGTCTCGGCAGGGCGGCCGCGGCCCGGGTCCCCGTGCAGATCGACGACGCTCCCGGCGAGCTCGACCTGCGCCAGTCGTCTTCGGTACCGCTGCCGGTCGCCTCCGGCGTCGTCGCCGACCCGTCGCCTTCACCGGCAGGTCCGAGCCCGCGTCCCGTACCCCCCGCGCCGCCGCCTCCCGTGCGCGTCGTGCCTACGACCGTCGCCTGCAAGCCTCTGCTCGGCCTCATCTGTATCGGCTGACGCCGGTGCCGATCGCCGGTGTCAGAACTGGCGCGGAGAACGGGTCCTCGCACGAGGAGCACGGCGTCGGGCGGCGGCCCTCGACCGGCGATCGGCATGTACGAGGAGCACGACGAGCGCAGGAACAGACAGCAGGCCGAGCACCATCGAGACGAAGAGCAACCAGATACCCGAACCGAGCAATCCGAAGACGAACGTGACGGGCCACCACACCAGGACGGCGCCGGCGGCCACGGGGAGCCAGTGCGGCATCTCGCGCCGGTTTCGCATCCGTTGATGCGGAACGACCGCCCGTGCGGTGACCTGCGGAGGATGCCGCCGCCTCTCCTCCGCCTGCCACCAGCCGGATACGCGCCCCGACGTGTCGGTCATGTTCGCCGCCTCGACTCCTTATTCCCTCCCGGGATTACCGTACAACTTTCCGATGCGCCCCGACGTGTCGGGCTTATCGCCGCTTTCGGGGCGCTGAGGTCCGGGCGGCCGACTTCCGTGCCGGAGCCTTCTTGGCCGGCGCCTTCTTGGCCGGCGCCTTCTTGGCCGGTGGAGCCGGTGGCCACACACCCTTGTCCAGCTTCGGGGCGGCGGCGATCGACATCACGCCGTCCTTGTAGCCCTTGAGGGCGGTGATCTTGGCCTTCTTTGATGCCTTGACCTTCACCGGCTCTCCCGTGGCCGGGTTGCGGGCCATACGGGCGGCGCGATCGACCCGAGCGAACTTGGCGAATCCCGAGATCGCCACGGGCTCACCCTTGGCGTTCACCGAGGTGATCACGTCCGTCATGGCCTTGATGGCCCTGTCGACCAACTTCGGATCAAGTTCGGCCTGTGCGGCGGTTGCCTGAACGAGCTCTCGTCGATTCACTGTTTTGGCTCCCTGTATTTCGAGATGTACTCGGACAAGGAGTCTGCCAAAGCGCGGCCGGGACGGCGCGGATGCCCACCCATCGCGTGGGGTGACACGCAGCCCTGCTTTGGGCGCGCCGCTATGCGATGACGATCACCACGTCGCCGGCTCCGACGGTGTCGCCCGGTGCCACCCGCACCTCTGTCACCGTGCCGGCCTCGTCGGCGTTGACGAGATTCTCCATTTTCATGGCTTCGAGGACGCACACGGCCTGGCCCGCCTCCACCGTGTGGCCCACTTCCACGAGCACCTCCACGATGGTGCCCTGCATGGGGACGGTCACCCGGCCGGGGGCGGCGCCGCTCCCCTGGGCCGGCCCGCGGCGTCGGGCCCGGGCAGGCGCGGCGACAGGACCGGGTCCGGCCGCGCCTGTCGAGCCCCACACCCGGACCTTGAAGCGGCGGCCCTCCACCTCGACATCCACGTCGCGCGACGTTGCGGAGGCCTCTGCGCCGCTGGTGCCGGACGCGCCGGCCGTCGACGAGGTGACCCCCGACAGGTCGAGGCTCTCGTCGACCCACCGGGTGGAATGGGTTCCGGTGGCGAAGTCGGAATGTTCGAGGATGGCCAGGTGGGCATCCACGTTGGTGGCCACTCCCTCGACCACGGTCTCGCGCATGGCGCGGATCAGCCGGTGTCGAGCCTCTTCGCGGTCGGTGCCCCAGGCCACGACCTTGGCCACGAGGTTGTCGTAGTGCTGGCTGACGGTATCGCCTGCCGCATAACCGGCATCGACCCGGATGCCGTAGCCCCCCGGCAACGAAAGCCGGTCGATGGTGCCGGGGGAGGGCAGGAAGCGGCCACCGGCGGGATCCTCGGCGTTGAGCCGGCATTCGATGGCGTGGCCCTGTCGCTGGAGCGACTCCTGGGTGAACGACAGGGCCTCGCCCCCGGCCACGCGTAACTGTTCGGCCACCATGTCGAGGCCGCACACCATCTCGGTCACCGTGTGCTCCACCTGGAGGCGGGTGTTCATCTCCAGGAAGAAGGCCTCTCCGTCCTGATAGAGGAACTCGACGGTGCCGGCGTTCTCGTAACCGCATGCCCGCACCACGGCAACGGCCGCCTCGCCGAGCAGGCGACGGTCGTGCTCGGGCAGGCCCGGCGACGGGGTCTCCTCCACCAGCTTCTGGTGGCGACGCTGGCACGAGCAGTCGCGCTCGCCCATCCAGACGGCGTTGCCCTGGGAGTCGGCGAAGATCTGCATCTCCACGTGGCGGGGCCAGGTGAGATAGCGCTCGAGGTAGACCTCGGACCGCCCGAAGTAGGCGTGGGCCTCCCGCCGGGCCGCTTCCAGCGCCGATGCGGCGCCGTCGGCGTCGCCCACCACCCGCATGCCGCGGCCACCACCCCCGTAGGCGGCTTTGATGGCCACCGGCCAGCCGTGCTCGTGTCCGAACTCCACGACCTCCTCCGCCGACTCCGCCGGAGCGGTCGTGCCCGGCACCACGGTGACGCCGGCGCCGACGGCGGCCTGGCGGGACGAGATCTTGTCGCCCATCACGTCCATGGCCGCGGCCGGAGGGCCGACGAACACCACACCGAGGTCGGTGACGGCGCGAGTGAAGTCGGGGTTCTCGGAGAAGAACCCGTAGCCCGGGTGGAGGGCGTCGGCCCCACTGCGGCGGGCCACGTCGAGGATGGCCTCGGTGTTGAGGTAGCTCTCCGCCGCAGTCCGTCCCCCCAGCGACCACGCCTCGTCGGCCAGTCGCACGTGCATGGCGTGGCGATCGAGATCGGAGTAGACGGCGACGGTCGCCACGCCCAGCTCCCGGCACGTTCGCATCACCCGAACGGCGATCTCGCCGCGGTTGGCCACCAGCACCTTGGAGAACACGGGCCCTATCGTGGCAGGCGTGCCACCGGCCGACGCCAGCCCAGGGCCCGAGCGGCCCCCTGAGCGGGCAAACCCCCCCGTTCTGGGCAGGTCCAAGGTGGTCCTGGCGCCCTCGGACCTGCCCAGAACACGTGGGACTCGGTTCACCGACGTCCGTTGGTATGCGGAGGTCGATTCCACCAATTGCCTGGCCGCCGATCTGGTCCGCTCGGGGGTGCCAGAGGGCCTGGTCGTGGTGGCCGACCACCAGACGGCCGGCCGGGGCCGGCGGGGTCGCTCGTGGGAGGCACCGCCGGCGTCGTCGCTGCTCGTGTCGGTGGTGCTGGGTCTGCCGATCGACCATGCCCCTCATCTGGTCACCGTGGCCTGCGCGCTGGCGGCGGCCGACGCGTGTGCCGACGTGGCCGGCTTCGCTCCCGGCCTCAAGTGGCCCAACGACGTGGTGGTGGGCGAGCGCAAGCTGGCCGGAGTCCTGGCCGAGATCCCCGTACCCGGGGCGGCCGTCGTGGGCCTGGGCCTGAATGTGCGGTGGCCCGGCCCGATGCCGGCCCACCTGGAGCCCATCGCTGTCACCGCCGAGTCGGTGGCCGGTCGCCCCCTCGACACGCGCCAGCTCCTCGACGCCTACCTGGTGCGACTCGAGGCCCGGTGCGCAGATCTGGCCGACGCCCAGGCTGTTGTGGCCCTGATGGGCGATTACCGACAGCGCTGCGTCACCCTTGAGCGGGAGGTGGAAATTGAGCTTCCCGGCGGCGGGATCTGGGCCGGTACGGCCACCCACGTGCACGACGACGGGAGCCTGCAGGTCACGTCGGATGCCGGTTCCCGTCGGGTCATGGCCGGCGACATTGTCCACCTGCGATGAGGCAGGAACCCTGACGAGGTTCTGACTCCTGGGGCCGAAAGGGGAATGAACCCTTGTTTGGGCCCCGATCATCGGTAAAGCTCCGACCATGACAACGTTGCCGCCCCCGCCACCGCCCGAAGGAATGCCGCCGCCGCCGCAAGCCCAGCCGCCGCCGTACCCGGCGGGAGGCTACGGAGCGCCTACCGGCCCCATCGGACCCCAGCGAAACATCGGCAAGCAGATTCTGCTGTCGATCGTCACCCTGGGTTTCTATGGGATCTACTGGGCGTACTACAGCTTCGAGGAGATCAAGCGCCATACCGGCGAGGGAGTTGGCGGTGCTATCGGGGCTGTCATCCAGGCATTTGTCGGGGTGGTGAACTTGTTCCTCCTGCCCATCGAGATCAAGAACATGTACGAGCGCGACGGCCAGGAGAGCCCGGTCGGACCGGCGACGGCGTTCTGGATCCTGGCCTTCGGTATCCCGTGGTACGTCAAGTGCCAGGCGGCCCTCAACGACTACTGGGCCTCGAAGGGTGCACCCCCGCCGGCCTGAGGTTCACGGATCGACATCGCGTACCACCAGCTCGGCGTAGGCGGTGGCGGCGTCCAGGGTGAGGGGCCCGGGCGCCGCCGGTAGCTCCCGGCCGTCGACGGCCCGAATGGGTTGCACCTCGCGGGTACTGGAGGTCAGGAACGCCTCCTCCGCCTCGGCGAGCGCAGCCACGGGGATTTTCTCCTCAACCACGCCAACCAGCTCCGACAACAGCTCACGGGTGACCCCGGCCAGACAGCCCGATGCCAACGGAGGGGTCACCAACCGCCCGTCGAGGACGACGAACACGTTTGTGCCTGTGCCCTCGCAGAGGTTGCCGGCGAAGTTGGCGAACAACGCCTCGTCTGCTTCATGGTCGCGGGCGTGGGCAAGGGCCACGACGTTCTCCCCGTAGGACACGGTCTTGATCCCCGCCAGGGCACCGCGCTCGTTGCGGGGCCAGGGCGCCACGACCACATCGGCGGTGGGAGGCCACTCGACCAGGGCGGTACCGGCCACGATCACGGTGGGCTCGCAGTCGGCCCGGTCGGATCCCAGCGACCCGACCCCACCGGTGACGGTGATGCGCACCCGTCCGGCATCGAGGTCGTTGCCGGCCACGACGGCCTCCATGGCGTCCCGGAGCACGGACGGGTCGGGGACCGGAAGGGCGACGCCGGCGGCCGACCGGGCCAGGCGCTCGAGGTGGCGCCGGGTGGCAAAGGGGATCCCCTCGTAGACCCGGAGCGTCTCGAAGACGCCGTCGCCGGTGAGCAGGCCGTGGTCGAGAGGCGAGATCCGCGCCTCCTCGAGAGGCAGTACCTCGCCGTCGATCCAGACGACAGTCATGGCGGGGTGCTGGCGATACCGAGCAGGGTGCGGGCTTTCAGCTCCGTCTCCGCCCATTCGCCTTCCGGGGTCGAGTCCCAGGTGACGGCTGCGCCCGTGCCGAAGTGAAGGGCGCCATCCTCCAGCCAGAAGGTCCGGATGGCCACGTTGAGGTCGCCATGGCCCCGCCGGCTGTCGACCCAGCCGATGGAACCGCAGTACAACCCCCGGGCGACGGGCTCGAGCCCGGCGATGAGGTCGACAGCCGCAGCCTTGGGCGCACCGGTCACCGAGCCAGGCGGGAAGGTGGCGGCGAGCAGCCCGGCCCATCCCACGTCGTCTCGCAGTCGTCCCTGCACGGTGCTCACCAGATGGTCGAGCCCGGGATGTGGTTCGCGCCGGCACAGGGCCGGGACCTGCACCGACCCGGGCCGGCACACCCGCCCGAGGTCGTTCCGGACCAAGTCGACGATCATCACGTTCTCGGCCCGATCCTTGGCCCCGAAGGCATGACCGGGGACAGCGGTGCCTTTGATGGGCCGCGACTCCACCGTCTGACCCCGTCGGCGTAGGAAGCGCTCGGGTGAGGCGGACGCCGCCGCCACTCCGGCGGCCGGCAGGCAGACCAGGGCGCCGTGGGGAGCCGGGTTCCGGGCGGCGAGGACGCCTGCGAGCGCGGCCATGTCGGCGTCGGCGGCGACAGGGGCGGAGAGCCGCCGGCAGAGGTTCACCTGGTAGACGTCACCGGCGGCGATGGCCTCGCGGATCACCGTCACCCGCTTGGCGTACCCGGGGCCATTGAGGCTCGACGTCCACGCGCCTGTCGCGGGTCCCCCCCACCGTCCCGGCCACTCGGCCGGTGCCGGGCCCACGTGGGTGAAACGGGCACAGACGGGACGGGCGTCGTAGGGGAGCACGACCACCCAGATGCCGGGAGCGGGCTCGTCGAGGACGCCGAGGTCGCACGAAAGCTCCTCCATTCCCCGGAACAGACGTCCTCCGAGCACGGCGAAGTCGTCCGGCTGTTGCATCGCTACAGCCTACGGGGCCGTTCTCGAGCCGCCGAAGGGGTGCTCGGACCCGACCGCTAGGTGCGGATAGCCTCCACCTGTGGCAGCCATCCCCCCCGTGGCGGCCCAGCCCCGCCTGGCCGCCGATCCGGGGCCTCCCCGCCCGACGGCGCGGCGGTGGCCGCGACGGCTCCTCATCGGAACGTGCATCTTCCTGGCCGTCGCCGTGTTGGCCGCCGGCGGCGGTTATGCCTACCTGCGTTGGCGTCTCGGCCAGATCCACAAAGTGACCCTGAACGACCTTGCCGAGGACACGGGCTCGGTCATGAACGTGCTGCTCGTGGGCTCCGACAGCCGTGACCGCCTCACCGGTGACCTGGCCGACCAGGCAGGCAAGAACACGGTCACCGGTCAGCGCAGCGACACGATCATGGTGTTGCACGTCGACTCCAAGGCCCAGAAGGCGGCTCTCCTGTCGATTCCGCGTGATCTCTACGTGAAGATCGCCGGAACGACCAAGTCCGACCGCATCAACGCGTCGTTCGCGTCGGGTGGCCCGCAGACGCTGATCGAGACGATCAAAGCCAACCTCGGCATCCAGATCAACCACTACATGGAGGTCGACTTCGTCGGCTTCCGCAACATTGTCAACACCGTGGGCGGCGTGAACGTCTATGTGCCCGCACCGGCGCGCGACACCATGAGCGGCCTCGACATCAAGGAGCCGGGCTGCATCCGCTTCGACGGTGACGTCGGCCTGTCGTGGGTGCGCAGCCGGCACTACGAGTACTTCGAGTCGGGAAAGTGGCGCAGCGACCCGACCTCCGACATCGGGCGCATCCAGCGCCAGCAGGACTTCATCCGGCGCATGATGCGCAAGGCCGTGTCGTCGGGCCTCTCCAACCCCCTCACCCTGAACCGCCTCGTCGGTATCGGGGTAAAGGACGTCACCATCGACTCGGCGATGTCCACGAGCGACCTCCTGCGCGTGGCCCGCCGCTTCAAGTCCCTCGACCCCGACACCGTCGACATGCTCACCCTTCCCACCACCGACGCCAACATCGGCGGCGCCGACGTCCTCAAGCTGAACCGTGACGAGGCCCAGGGCTACATCGACCGCCTGAACGGCGTCGGTCAACCTGCTTCGGGCGCCCCCGAGATCCACCCGCGCGACGTTCGGGTGAGGATCCTCAACGGAAACGGTACCGAGGGGGCGGCCACCAAGGCCGCGGCCGATTTCGCTGTCCCCGGGTTCAACGTGGCCGACAAGGGCGACGCCGACAACTTCAAGTACGCCCGCACCACCATCCGGTACGCCACGGGTCAGAAGGCCAAGGCCGATCTGCTGGTTCGCTACCTCCAGTCCGGCGCGACGACTACCGAGGACTCCACCCTGCGCACGGTCGACGCAACGGTGGCCGTGGGCGCCGACTACCGGGGGCTGCGAGCCCAGCCCAGTCCCGACGACACCGCGTCGACGGCTCCAGCCACCAGCTCGACCACGGCGCCGTCGGGAATCCCCCAACCCAAGGGTGCCCCCAGCCAGCCCTCCTGCTGAAGAGTCGGCTGCAGAGCGGGGTGTCCGGGCCTGGCCCTCCGGTAGCGTGGGAACGATGAGACTGCTCGTAACCGGCGGCGCCGGATTCATCGGCTCCAACTTCGTCAGGTACTGGTCGACCACGCGCCCCGACGACCGCGTGGTCGCCTACGACGCCCTCACCTACGCCGGCAACCGGGCCAACCTGGCCGATCTCGGGTCGCAGGTCGGTTTTGTCGAGGGCGACATCGGCGACCTGGCGCGCGTGAGCGCTGTCCTGGCCGACGAGTCGATCGACATCGTGGTCAACTTCGCCGCCGAGTCGCACAACAGCCTGGCCGTGCTCGATCCCGGCCTGTTCTTCCGCACCAACGTGGTCGGCACCCAGACGCTCCTCGAGGGTGCCCGCCGGGCCGGCATCCGTCGCTTCCACCACATCTCGACCTGCGAGGTCTACGGCGACCTCGACCTCGATACCGACGAATCGTTCACCGAGGACTCGCCGTACCGGCCCCGCACGCCGTACAACGCGTCCAAGGCCGGAGCCGACCACGCCGTGCGCGCCTACTACGAGAGCTTCGAGCTGCCCGTCACCATCACCAACTGTTGCAACAACTACGGCCCGTACCAGTTCCCGGAGAAGGTGATCCCGCTGTTCGCCGTCCGGGCCCTCGACGACCAGCCCCTGCCGATGTACGCGTCCACCAAGAACCGGCGCGAGTGGCTGCACGTCGACGACCACTGTCGGGCCATCGCCGCCGTGCTCGACCGCGGCCGGGTGGGCGAGACCTACAACGTGGGCAGCGGCGTGGAACGCAGCATCGAAGAAATCGCCGACCTGGTGCTCGCCGCCCTGGCCAAGCCCGCCGACCTCAAGACGATCGTCCCCGACCGCCCCGGCCACGATCGCCGGTACCTGCTCGACTCCACCAAGATCCGCACCGAGCTGGGTTGGGAGGCCGAGGTGGCCTTCGACGCCGGTCTGGCCGCCACCGTGGCCTGGTACGCCGATCGACGGGCCTGGTGGGAGCCTCTTCGGGACCGGGCGCCCGTCGTGGAGACCGACTGGTCGGCGGGAACGCCCGCCGCCACCGGCCGGCCACCGACCTAGTGGGGCACTAGTGCACGCGATGGGGGGCTAGCCGGTGCGAGTTCTGGTGACGGGAGCCGGCGGACAGGTCGGACGCGAGTTGGTCGACGCCTTCGCCGTCCACGATGTCGTGGCCTGCGATCACGCCGCCGTCGACGTCGGTGACCGTGAGCGCGTGCTGGCGGCGGTCACCGAGACCCGGCCCGATGTGGTGGTCCATGCCGCTGCATGGACCGACGTCGACGGTTGCGAGGGTGACCCCGACCGCGCCTGGCGCGTGAACGCCTTGGGCACCCGGCACGTGGTTCAGGCCGCCCGGCTGGTGGGCGCTCGCGTGTGTTACGTGTCCACCGACTACGTCTTCGACGGCGCATCCGGGCGGCCCTACACCGAGTGGGACCCGACCGGCCCCATCTCCATGTACGGCCGGTCGAAGCTCGGGGGTGAGCAAGAGCTCTGGCCCGACGACACCGTG
Source organism: Acidimicrobiales bacterium (assembly GCA_038238185.1). Lineage (GTDB taxonomy): Bacteria > Actinomycetota > Acidimicrobiia > Acidimicrobiales > AC-14 > DATAQC01. The sequence goes on along the minus strand of JBBRXY010000010.1, from coordinate 49,332 downwards.
GTGCGCACGTCGTGGGTGTGTGGACGCCACGGACGCAACTTCGTCCGCACGATCGTCGAGCGGGCCGAACAAGGCCTGGAGCTGAAGGTGGTCGACGACCAGCACGGGTGTTTCACCCTGGCCTCGGACCTGGCCGGGATGATCCGCCGCCTGGTGGTCGATCGACGGCCCGGGCTCTACCACGTGACCAATCAGGGCCCCACGACCTGGTTCGGGTTGGCCCGCGAGGCAGTTCGACTGGCCGGCCTCGATCCCGAGCTGGTCCGGCCCGTCGTCACGGCCGACCTCGACCCGCCGCGGGCGGCCGTCCGACCGCCGTCGGCGGTGCTGGACAACGCCGCCCTACGGCTCTGCGACATTCCCCTGCTTCCTGACCACCGGGATGCTCTGGCGCGCCTCGTCCCCGAGGTGGCCGCCCTGGCGCCGGCCGGTCCCGGAAGCCGGCCGAACGCGCCAAACGGCTGGTGAGCCGGTGACGCCATGAGTCGCATCGCCGTCATCGGCACCGGGTACGTCGGTCTCACTACCGGCGCCTGCTTCGCCCATCTCGGCCACCAGGTGGTGTGCGCCGACATCGTCGCCGAGAAGGTCGAGCGCCTGTCGCGCGGCGACGTCCCCATTCTGGAAGCCGGTCTGCCCGAGCTGGTCAGGGCCGGGCTCGACGGCAAGCGGCTTTCGTTCGTCCTCGGAGCGGCCACGGCGGCGAAGGACTGTGAGTTCGCCTACCTCTGCGTGCCCACCCCTCAGTCCGACGACGGCTCGGCCGATCTGTCCTACCTCCAGCAGGCGGCCACCGAGATCGGCCCGGTGCTGCCCGCCGAGGCCATCGTGGTGAACAAGTCGACGGTGCCGGTGGGGTCGACGCGGGCCGTCGAGGAGGTCCTCGGGCGCGACGACGTGGCCGTGGTGTCCAACCCGGAATTCCTCCGCGAGGGTTCGGCGATCAGCGACTTCCTCAACCCCGACCGCGTGGTGATCGGCACCGATGACCAGGCGGCCGCCGGACGCGTGGCCTCGCTGTTCGAGTCGGTCAACGCCCCGGTGATCGTCACCGACCCGGCCACGGCAGAGACCATCAAGTACGCCTGCAATGCGTTCCTCGCCACCAAGGTCAGCTTCGCCAATGCCATCGCCAACGTGTGCGAGGCGGTGGGGGCCGACGTGCGCGACGTGGTCCTGGGCATGGGCTACGACCGGCGTATCGGCTTCGAGTTCCTGCGCCCCGGGCCCGGGTGGGGCGGTAGCTGCTTCCCCAAGGACATCGCCGCCCTGATCCGCATCGCCGACGACGCCGGTTACGACTTCGGTCTCCTGCGGGGCGTGCAACAGGTGAACGTCGACCAGTTCGACCGCGTGGTGGCAAAGATCGTGCGTTTCGCCGGAGGCTCGGTCGCCGGGGTGGTGATCGGTGCCTGGGGACTCACCTTCAAGGCCCGTACCGACGATCTCCGCAACTCGCCCGCCCTGGAGGTGATCGGTCGCCTGCGGTCGATGGGTGCCCGGGTCCGGGCCTACGACCCCGCCGTCGCCGGCGTAGCCGATCACCCCGCGCTGGAAGGCCTCGACGTCGTGGCCGACCCCTACGGCGCGTGCGAGGATGCCGAGGTGCTCGTCGTGCTCACCGAGTGGGACGAGTTCCGTCGCCTCGACTTCGCCAAGGTCGCCGCCGCCCTCGCCGCCCCCAACATGGTCGACGCACGCAACTTGCTCGACCCCGCAGCCATGCGCCGCCATGGCTTCAACTACGAGGGCATCGGCAGATAGCCATGGGTGGAAGAAGGGTGATGGTCACTGGGGGGGCCGGCTTCCTCGGCTCCCATCTCTGCCGGGCGCTGCTAGCCGGCGGCGACGAGGTCGTCGCCGTCGACAACCTGATCACCGGTTCGATCGAGAACGTCGCTGAGCTGTTCGCCGACCCGGCGTTCACGTTCCTCCATCACGACGTCAGCAATTTCATCCACGTGAGCGGTGCGGTCGACGCCGTTCTCCACTTCGCCAGCCCGGCGTCGCCCGTCGATTTCGAGCGCATCCCCATCCAGATCCTCAAGGTCGGCAGCCGGGGCACCCAGAACGCCCTCGGCCTGGCCAAGGACAAGGGCGCCCGGTTCCTGCTGGCGTCCACCAGCGAGGTCTACGGCGACCCTCTGGTGCACCCCCAGCCCGAGAGCTACTGGGGCAACGTCAACCCCATCGGCCCGAGAGGCGTGTACGACGAGGCCAAGCGGTTCGCCGAGGCCATGACGATGGCGTATCACCACCACCACGGCGTCGACGTGGGCATCGTGCGCATCTTCAACACCTACGGCACCCGCATGAGGCCCGACGACGGTCGCTCCGTTTCCAACTTCCTCGTCCAGGCCCTGGCCGGCCGGCCCCTCACCGTCTACGGCGACGGCAGCCAGACCCGGAGCTTCTGCTACGTCGAAGACGAGGTGCGGGGCATCCTCGCCCTCCTCGACTCCGGCCACCGTGGACCCATGAACATCGGCAACCCCCACGAGTTCACCATCCGCCAACTGGCCGAGGAGGTGCTGAGGGTCACGGGGTCATCGTCGGAGCTCACCATGTTGCCGCTCCCCGTCGACGATCCCGCGCAGCGTCGACCCGACATCACCCTGGCCCGCGAGACCCTGGGGTGGGAGCCGAAGATCACCCTGGAGGAGGGCCTCACCCGAACCGCGGCATGGTTCCGCAGTGTCTGACCAACCCGCCTACCGCACCCTCTCGGTGATCGTTCCCGTGTTCAACGAGCGCAACACCGTGGGCGAGATCGTGCGCCGGATGCGACGGGTCGAGGTGCCACTCGAGGTGGAGATCGTCGTGGTCGACGACGGCTCCACCGATGGCACCGACAAGGTGCTGACCGCCATCGAGGACTCCACCGTGTCCGTGGTTCGCCACGAGACCAATTCGGGCAAGGGAGCTGCCATCCGCTCGGGCCTGGCCCGGGCGCGGGGCGACCTCGTGCTGATCCAGGATGCCGACCTCGAGTACGACCCCCGCGACTGGCCCCGCCTGCTCGAACCGATCCTGCGGGGAGAGGTGCTCGTGGTTTACGGCAACCGTTTCGGAGGGGAAGGCGTGAACCAGTCACTACGGCACTGGGCGGCCAGCCGGTTCCTCGCCGTCGTCACCGACGTGCTCTACGACACGACGCTGTCGGACATGCTCACCGGCTACAAGGTCTTCGACCGCACCGTGCTCGACGGTGTCGCCCTCACATGCGACGACTTCGGTTTCGAGCCCGAGATCACCGCCAAAGTGCTGGGTCACGGCCACCGCATCTACGAGGTTCCCGTCGGGTACGCCCCGCGGGGCCGGGCCGAGGACCGCAAGTACATGTGGCTCGACGGCGTCAAGGTGTTCTGGGTGCTCGTCCGCTGCCGATGGCCGCGCTTGGACTGGCGATCGAACGTCGTGTCGGCCGGATGACCCTGGCGGTCAGCGACGTCAGCGCGGTCGTCGTCAATTACAACACCCGAGAGCACCTCCTGCGATGCGTCGCCAGCCTCCGGGCCGAGGGGGTGGACGAGATCGTCGTAGCCGACAACGGCTCGGTCGACGGCTCGGGTGCCTCGCTCGCCGCCGTCGACCCTGCTGTCTTCCTGCCCACCGGTTCCAACCTCGGTTTCGGCTCGGCTGCCAACGTGGGGGCGGCGGCCACCACCGGGCGCCTGCTCCTGGTGATGAACCCCGATGCCGTGGTCGAGCCCGGATCAGTCGGTGCCATGGTCGCAGCCCTCGACGACGACGACGGTCTGGCCATCGTCGGCCCCAGGGTCGACAATCCCGACGGCAGCCTGTACCCGTCGGTTCGGCGCTTCCCCGAGATGACGGTGGCCGTCGGCCACGCCTTCGTGGGCCTGGTCAAGCCGGACAATCGCTTCACGCGCCGCTACAAGATGCTCGACGTCGACCGTGAGAGCGCCGGCGATGTCCACTGGGTGTCGGGTACCTGCATGCTCGCCCGCCGGTCGGCGTTCGACGCCGTGGGTGGCTTCGACACGGCCTATTTCATGTACGTGGAGGACGTCGACCTGTGCTGGCGCCTGCACCGGGCCGGTTGGCGCGTCGGCTACGAGCCGAAGGCCCGGGTGGTTCACACGGTGGGGGCCGCAAGTGACCTGGCGCCCTACCGCATGATCGCTGCCCATCACCGCTCGCTCCTCCGGTTCGCCGTACGTACCACCACAGGGACCCGGCGCCTGCTCCTGCCCGCCGTCGCCGCCGGCCTGGTCGTGCGCACGGTGCTGGCGTGGGCCCAGCGGGCCCGCCGTGGCCTCCCCCACGCCGTCGAGGTGGCCCCCAGGGCCCGAGCGGCCCCCTGAGCGGGGGGTGCCCAGGGCCCGAGCGGCCCCCTGAGCGGGGGGCCCGGGCGGGGCACCGAAGTTCGGTGCGGTAGGTTCGAGGCCATATGGGTAAGGCGTCTTCCAGCAAAAAGGTCGCTCGCGCCGCGCGCACGGGCGGTGGCCGCACGGCCAAGGGGTCGTCGACCTCGTGGTTCTGGCCGGTGTTCATCGGCATCGTGGTCGTGCTCGGTTCCGCTGGCATCGTCTACTCCAAGTACCAGCGCCAGCCCGACACCAGCCACCCTCGCCAGGGAAAGGCCGGACAGGCCCAGGACCACTGGCACGCGGCTGTCGGGTTCGACATCTGCGGCACCTTCGCCCCCAACATCACCGACGAGAACGACCCGACGGGTATCCACACCCACGGCGACGGCGTGGTCCACATCCACCCCGCCAGTGCGCTCTCCTCGGGAAGGCGGGCCACCCTCGGAGTGTTCTTCGATGCCGCGAAGGCCAAGATCTCGGCCTCGCAGATCGCCCTGCCCGGCTTGCCGGCGAAGAAGAACGGCGAGAAGTGCGGCGACAAGCCGGCTGAGGTCCAGGTCAAGACCTGGGCCAACCGCAATCCCGACACCCCGGGCGTCGTGTCCACCGGGAACCCGTCCGATCTGCGCCCCAAGGACGGAGAGCTGGTGACCATCGCGTTCGTGCCCAAGGGCGACGACATCCCCCGGCCGCCGTCGGCAGACCAACTCGACAAGCTCAACGACGTCGGTCCCACGGCCACCTCCACAACCCTGCCCGGTACGCCGCCGGACGGGTCGCAGGCCCCGCCCGACTCCTCGCAGGCCCCGCCCGACTCCTCGCAGGTGCCGCCGGATCAGCAGCAAGCGACGGACGCGACCACGCCGCCCGCGTCCGCGCCGGGCACCACGCCTCCTCCGGCTGCGCCCGCCCCCGCCCCGTGAGGGCTGTTGTCCTGGTGGGCGGCGAGGGCACCCGCCTTCGTCCGCTCACCCTCGCCGTTCCCAAGCAGATGCTGCCGGTGGCCGAGGTTCCCATGATCGAACGGGTGCTGGCCCACCTGGCCCTCCACGGCGTCACCGAGGCGGTGCTATCGCTCGGCTACCGCCACGACGACTTCCTCGCCGCCCTCCCGAGTGCCCGGGCCATCGGCCTGCACATCGTGCCGGCCATCGAGCCCGAACCTAGGGGTACGGCCGGCGCGGTGCGTTACGCGGCCGACGCGGCCGGCATTGCCGAGCCGTTCCTGGTGCTGAACGGCGACGTGCTCACCGACCTCGATCTCGGTGCTCTGATCAGGTTCCACGCCGAGCAGGGCGCCGAGGGCACTCTGGCCCTGAGCGCGGTCGCCGACCCGTCCTCGTTCGGGCTCGTGGCCACCGAGGCCGGTCGGGTGACGGCATTCGTCGAGAAGCCATCAACGGGCACCTCGGGGCCGGGGCTCATCAACATGGGGGCCTACGTCCTCGAGCCGTCGGTGCTCGACCGCATCCCCGAAGGGCGGGCGGTGTCGATCGAGCGGGAGGTGTTCCCGCTCATGGTCGCCGACCGCAGCCTGTTCGCCATGGAGTCACCCGCCTACTGGGCCGATACCGGCACTCCCGAGCGTTTCTTGGCCGTCCAGCTCGATCTGGTCGACGGTCGGCGCCTGGGGCCCCCGGCGCCGGGGGCGGTCGACCGGGGGGACGGGGTGTGGACCATGGGCACGGCCGTGGTCGACGGCGACGTCCGACCCCCGGCCCTGGTGGGCACCGCTGCGTTCGTCCAGACCGGTGCCACCGTCGAGCGATCGGTGATCGGCGCCGGAGCGCGGGTCTACGAGGGCGCGACGGTGCGCGACTCGGTGCTGCTCCCCGGCGCGGTCGTGAGAGCCGACGCCGTGGTCGTCGGTTGCCTGGTCGGAGAACAGGCCGTGATCGGAGAGAAGGCCTGCCTGTCGGAGCTGGCCGTGGTCGGCCCCGGCGTCGAGGTGGAACCGGGTGCGCGGCTCGAAGGCGTCCGGGTACCGGCCACCACCTAGATGCACACCCTGGTCACCGGTGGCGCAGGGTTCATCGGCTCGACCCTCGTCGACCGGTTGCTGGCCGAGGGGCACTCCGTCGACGTGGTCGACGATCTCTCCAACGGATCCCTGGCGAACCTGGCCGCGGCCCGGGCGAACCCCGGCTACGAGCTGACGTTCCACCGCATCGACGTGCGCTCGCCCGGACTGGTCGAGCTGATCGCCCACCGTCGGCCCGAGGTGATCTTCCATCTGGCCGCCCAGGCCGACGTGCGGGTGTCGGTGCTGCGTCCGGCCTTCGACGCCGAGGTGAACGTGATCGGGACGATCAACGTCGCCGAGGGAGCTCGGGCCGCCGGCACCCGCAAGGTGGTGTTGGCGGCCAGCGGTGGCACCCTCTACGGCGAGCCCAAGGACCTTCCTGTACGCGAGACCGCGTCCCAGTCCCCGCTGTCGCCCTACGGCGTGTCCAAGAAGGCGGCATGCGACTACCTCACCGCCTACCGCGCCCTCCACGGTCTCGAGTTCACGGCCCTGGCCCTGGCCAATGTGTACGGCCCCCGTCAGGACCCCCACGGTGAGGCCGGGGTGGTCGCCATCTTCGCCGGCCTGCTCCTGGCCGAAAAGACGTGCACGATCTTCGGCGACGGCACCCAGACCCGTGACTTCGTGTTCGTCGACGACGTGGTCGATGCCTTCGCACGCGCCGCCACCCGAGGCGATGGCCTGCTCATGAACGTGGGCACCGGCACCCAGACATCGGTGAACACCCTCCATTCGGTGATGGCCGAACTGGCCGGTGTGGCCACGCCCGCCGATCACGCCCCCGAGCGGGCCGGCGAGCTGGCCCGGTCGGCGCTCGATCCCGGCCGGGCCGCGGTGCAGCTCGGATGGCAGTCGTGGACCACCCTCGACATCGGTGCCGGTGCCGTCCTGCGCTGGTTTCGTTGCCAAACGAACCCGGCATGAGGACCGGCCTGCGTATTGTGTGCCCGTACCTGACCTGGAGGTTGATGTGCGTGTGCGACGGTGGTCGGTGGCGACCACGGCGGTCACCCTGGCGGTTTCCCTGTTCGTCGCATGCTCGTCCAAGGCCACCACTGAGCCGCGCCGTCCTCTCGACACCAGGCCGGCGGCGCAGGGGTCGGTCGTCGTGAGCGACGACGCCGAGGGCTACGCCGTGAGCCTCCCCCCGTCGTGGGTGAAGCTGCCCACCGACACCGGAAGCTTCGACGCTGCCGCCAAACAGGTCCTGGAAAATGCTTCTCCCGCCGCCAAGCCGGCCGTGACGATCGGTCTCGTGCAGCTGAGGTCGGCCGTGCGTACCGGGGTGATCGTGGCCGCCATCGACCCCGCCACCGGTGCCACCGCCAACCTCGTCACCCTCGGCGCCAATGGCCAGAAGGTGTCCGAGGTCGCCATCGGGGCGGCCAATCGCCTGATCGGCAACGGTGCCACCGACCTCACCCGGGAGAAGGTCACCGTCGACGGGATCGCCGCCGAGCGCTCACGGTTCCGCAACGCCTTCTCGGGTGACTCCGGGCCGGTGAACCTTAGCGAGAGCCAGCTCTACGTCGTGCGCCGGGGCCAGGCGTTCATCCTTACCCTCACCGGCGAGAGCGCCGACCTCGACGGCATCGCCTCCAGCCTCAAGCTGGCGTAGGAGGTCGTCGCCGAGGGCTCCGGGAGGGCTACCGGAACAGGTCCTCGCCGTGGGGGCGGACGATCTCGTCTCGAACCGAGCTTTCCCGCAGCCACGCCGGATCGACGCCGCGGACGATGGCGACGGGGACGCCCGCGGCCTTGCCCATGACCAGTTCGGCGGCGGCGGCCAGCTCGTCGGCGACGGCGACTTCGGTGACCGACAGCACCCGGCCCTCGCTGTCGGTCGTGCCCCGCAGGTCGACCACCGCAGCGACGCCGGCGCAGCCGATGGCCACGTCGGTCACACCGCGACGCCACGTTCGGCCGAAGGTGTCCGAGACGACCACACCCACCTCGACGCCGGCCCGGGCGCGCAGGCCGTCGCGTATGCGCCGAGCCGACCGGTCGGCATCGACGGGCAGCAGGGCGGCCCAGCCCAGGTCGACGTTGGACTCGTCGATGCCGGCACTGGCGCACACGAAGCCGTGGGGGGTCTCGGTGATCACCGCGTCACCCCGGCGGCGCAGCACCCGCACCGACTCCTGCTCGATCAGGCACAACCGAGCATCGGGGTCGTTCGGGTCGAGCTCGACCAGGCGACCCTCGGCCTTGGAGACGATCTTCTGGGTGACGACCACCACGTCGCCCTCGGCCAGGGCGACACAGTCGGCCACCAACTTGGCCAGGACATCTCCCGACTTCACCTCCGGCATCCCCTCGACGGGCAGGACCGTGATCACCGGGTCGAGAGCACGACCCGGGCCAGGGCGGCGGCCTCCCTCGGGCCTCGCATGATCGTGGGTGCCACCACGCAACGGATGCCTTCCTCCTCCACGGCCGGAGCGAGGGCGGCGTCGGCCTCGTCGACCACCAGAGTCGCAGCCACCGGTGCCCACATGCGGGCCACACCCACGACCGACGGCTCGTGGCCGAGCTCAGCCATCAGCCGGTCGGCCGGCCCCTTCAGGGCAGCCCCGGCGATGATCGGCGAGATGGCAACGGTGACCTCGCGGCGAGCGGCAACCGCCTCCTCGATACCGGGCACCGCCAGGACCGGAGCGATCGACACCACCGGGTTGGACGGGGCGATCACCACCCGGTCGGCCGCTCCCAGGGCCTCGATCACGCCGGGCGCGGGCACCGCCGTGGCGGCTCCGGCGAACCGGACCGAACGGACGACCACGGAGTGGCGGCGTTGCACGAAGTACTCCTGGAACCCGATCTCGCCCTCGCCCTCCACCTCCACCCTGGTCTCGACCCGCTGGTCGGTCATGGGAACGAGACGGCACCCGAGCCCCCAGGCTTGGGCGATCTCGGCCGTGGCCTCTGTGAGTGTCGCCCCGTCGAGCAGTCGCCGGGTGCGATACAGGTGGGTGGCCAGGTCGCGGTCTCCCAGGCGGAACCACGTGGCACCGGCGGCCGAAGGCTCGGGAGCGAACGGGCCGAAGCGCTCGAGCGCCTCCATGACCGTCCACGACTCCCCGGCAATTCCCCAGCCCTGTTCCGGGTGTACCACCCCGGCCAGGGCATAGGTGACGGTGTCGAGATCGGGGCTGACGTACAGGCCGTGGAGCTCGACATCGTCGGCGGTGTTCACCACGGCGACGACCGACGTCGGGTCGACCACCTTGACCAGGCCCTGGAGGAAACGGGAAGCCCCGACGCCCCCGGCCAGGGTGACAATCACCCGAGAGGGGAGTGCGCTGGATCGGCCACCGCCAACCCTAACCGTTCCTGATTCTGTCTCATCTGTCACATCCGACGAGAACGGAGCAAGGAGCCTCCTTCAGGGAGGCGGTGCCGGTCTTGCCCGGTTTCCCGGCGCCGGCTTCACGCGGTGGGACCGTCCCGGTGCGTGCGTTTCGCGTCTCCGGGCCACTCCCGGCGACGGTGGAGATGCCGGCGGCGAGCGCCGCCAGGTTGAGCGCGGCGTTGAGGTCGCGGTCGACGACCACGCCACAGCACTCGCAGTCGAAGGTCCGCTCGCCCAGGGACAGCTTGGCTTTCACCGTCCCGCACCCCGAGCAGGTCTTGGAGCTAGGGTAGAACCGCCCGGCGATGACCAGGCGCGAGCCGTACCAGGCGCATTTGTAGGCGAGCTGGCGACGCAGCTGGGCCGGGGCGGCGTCGAGGATGGCCCGGTTGAGACCGGCCTTGGCCGTTGCCCGGTTAGCCAGGTAGGCCCCCGCCCGGTCAGGGTCAGCGACAGGCTTCGGCCGCTTCGTCATGCCGGCCACGTTGAGGTCCTCGACCACGATGGTCCCATGGGTGGTGGCGAGGCGGGTGGTCAGCTTGTGCAGCCCGTCAACGCGTAGATCGGCCACCTTGGCATGGCAACGGGCGATCCTCGCCGTGGTCGCCGCCCGGCGCCTCGACCCTTTGTGTTGGCGAGCCGCTTGGGCCCCGAGGCGCCCCATGCGGCGGGCGTAGCGCGACAGCGGCTTGGGGTTGGGGACCATCTCGCCGGTCGACAGCACGGCCAGGTGGGTCACGCCGACGTCGACGCCGATCACCGAGGCGGGATCGGCGGGGACCTTCTCGACACGGTCGGCCTCCACCCCGAACGACACGTACCAGCGCCCGCCCCGCGCCGACACCGTGGCCCGCCGGATGCGGGCCGTGCCGGCGTCGAGGTGCCCAGCGAGAGGCGGTGGTCTCCTTGGAGCGGATCACCCCGAGGCGGGGCAGGCGGACGTGGCGGTCGTCGACCACGGCAATTGCCCCGGTGGTGAAGGCCATCGAGGTTCGATCACCACGCTTGCGGAAGCGGGGGAAGCCGACCGGCGGTCCTTTGCGCCTCCCCGAGCGGGAGTCGGAGAACGCCTGCAACGCCCGGGCCAGGCGGTCAAGCCCCGAGGAGTACGCCTCCTTGGAGTTCTCCGCCCACCACGGTGCGGTCGCCGCCTTGGCCCGGTTCCACTCCTTGCGCAGCGAGGCCAGCGTCCACGGCACCATCACGGTGTTGGCCAGGGCTTCGGCCTCCCGGGCCGACAAGCCTTCCACCAGGGCCCCCTCCTTCACCCGGGCCCGCTCATCGAGGCGGCCCTTCACCACGGCCAAGCCCCAGTTGTAGGCGAAGCGGTGGGCGCCGACGTGGCTGGCCAGCGCGCCCGTCGTGGCGTCGTTCGGGTCCAGCTCGAAGCGATAGGCCTGCGCCACCCTCATGCCGCCTGCTCCCCACTGGCGGCGGCGTAAAACGCCTTCTCGGCCCGGTGGCGGGCCGAGCGCCGGCCGTACAGGCGGGCGCAGAAGCTGGTGACCACCTCGACCATGTCTCGCACCACGTCGTCGGCCACCTCGGCCTCGGCGACCACCACCAGGCGCCGGCCGTTCGTAACAAGAGCGGCCTCACGTACTCCACACCGAAGCGGGCCAGGCGGTCGCGGTGCTCGACGACGATCACGCCCACCGCCGGGTCGCTGAGGAGCGCCTTGAGCTTGGACCGGGATCCGTTCAGGCCGCTGCCCACCTCGGTCACGGTCTTGGTCGGGCCCACCCGGCGGCGGTGGTCTCGGAGACGAGGCGGGCCAACTGGCGGCGGCTCACGCCGTTGCCCCTGGCCCACGCGGCGAGCTTCACGCATCCCATCATGACGAGGGGGTGTGACAATTCAGGGTCCGACCGGACCGGGACAGAAGTGCCCATTCGCCCGAGCAGTTGGGAACCCCGGGCCCCTCTGCCCGACCCAGCCACCGGGTCAACCACGCCAGGGCACACGTTGGTCACCTTGACTGCTACTGATAGCATCAGTATTTACTACGGACTAATTCTGTATATCGATAGTGAACGGAGCAGGGGTGATCTACGAGGTGCCCAGCGTGGACGACGCGGAGCGGGCAGCCATGGCTCGGATCGATGCCCTCCGTCGCCATCTCCGGTTTCACGTCGCTGAACCCCGTCGCTGGGTCGGCTCGGTTCGGCGGGTCCTGGCCGCCCGGGCCATACAGGGGTCGAACACCATCGAGGGTTACAACGTCTCGGTAGAAGACGCCGTGGCTGCGATCGAAGGCGACGATCCAATCGGAGCCCGAGACGAGGATTGGCAGGCGGTAACGGGCTACCGCCGGGCGATGAGCTATGTGTTGCAGCTGGCCCAGGATGCTCACTTCGAGTACTCGGCGGCAGTCCTACGAAGTCTTCACTTCATGATGACCGAGCAGTCAATCGATGCCGGCCCGGGGCTTTGGAGGCCGGCAGCCGTGTGGATTCGTAACGATGTCTCGGGTGAGCTCGTGTACGAGGGTCCTGAGGCCGAGTACGTACCGGGCCTCATCGATGAATTGGTCGCCCAACTCGCGATCGAGCGGGACATCCCGGCGATGGTGAGGGCGGCGATGGCCCATCTGAACCTTGCCATGATTCATCCCTTCCGTGATGGCAATGGCCGTATGGCTCGCTGCCTCCAGACCCTCGTCCTGGCCCGTGAAGGCATCGTTGTTCCTGAGTTCTCGAGCATCGAAGAGTACCTGGGTGCAAACACCGAGGCCTACTACGCCGTACTTGGTGAGGTGGGACACGGTCGTTGGAGTCCTCAACACGACGCCCGACCATGGGTGCGATTCTGTCTTGAAGCCCATTTCATTCAGGCAACCAGCGTGCTACGACGCGTGCGGGAGTCCGAACGTGTCTGGGAAGAACTCGAGCGACTTATCACCCGCCATAAGTTGCCACCCCGGTCCATTGCAGCGTTGTTCGATGCAACGCTCGGGCTTCGTACCCGTAACTCGGCATATCGGACGACCCTTTCCACCTGGGGGGAAACGGTCTCTAATCAAGTCGCAACTATCGATCTTCGATCAATGGTTCGTGCTGGTCTACTGGATCAGCGGGGTAAGAAGCGGGGAACTTTCTATGTGGGAGCCGGTCCGCTGATCGACCTTCGGTCCCGTCTCATCAGTGGTCGTCAGCTCGTCGATACGTCCCGATTGTTCGATCCGGCGGCTTCGTCGCCCGATTCCCTGGACTGACAGCCACTGTTCGAATCTGCCGCCATTCCTCCACACAACAGCACGATGTTTGTATGAGGAAGCTCCGCATTCCCTTGAGCCTTGAAGAAGACTTGATCGAGGCCCTCGAGTCGGTCGCAGGACGCAGCCGCGTTCCACCAGCACCAGCCCGGGGGTGACGTCCGACCACGACGAGGCCGAATACGACGACGAGCGCGAGGCCACCCACCAGCCGCCCCACGTGCTCGGGCGGGTTGGTGTAGGAGAACTCCACCTGATGACGGCCGGGCCCGACCACGACACCTCGGAAGATGGCGTCGGCCCGTAAGACGGGCGCCTTGTGGCCGTCGACGACAGCCGTCCACCCGCGATCCCAGTTGCCGCTGACACGGAGGAACCCTCCGGCCGGCGCCTCCACCTCCCATCGCTCGCGGTCGGGCCCCCGGGCTCCGCCGGTGACGGTTCCCGGACCTCCGTCGACGGGTGCGCCCAGGCCCACCACCGCCGCCGTGGCCGACGGGTTCCAGCCGGGGGCGGCGACCGCCGCCCAGGAACCGTCGAGCGTGGCGGGCCGGGCGACAGGGACGACGACGGCCGGGCCTGGTGACGGGCGGGCGTACACGACCGGCGTCCCGGCGTCGACGACCTCGTACGTCGGAGGAACGGCCACCCCTGGATCGGCGACGACGGTGCGGACGTCGAGGGCGTCGAGCAGGGAAGAGGTGGCGAGCGTGCCATCGGCGAGCGGAGGTACGGCGCTCAGGTCGCGACCGAAGGTGCCGTAGTCGTCGACGAGGCGTCGGAAGCGGTCGTAGTCGCGGGGCAGGAACACGGCCTGGCCGTCGGCGTCGGCCCCTCCGTAGACCATGGGGACGTCGGCCCCCAAGGGCCCGAAGGTGGTCCGGTCGCCGACTCGCACCACCCGGCCACCCCGCTGGGCGACGATGGCCGAGGCGCGGACCGCCGGGTAGGCCGTGCGGGTGTCGACGCTCGGGTACCAGCGCGTGGTGTTCACGCCCACCTCCACCAGCGCACAGGCGGCGAGCAGGGCGACGGCGATCACCGGTCGGCGCCGTGCCACCCACCCGGCCACCAAGACCACCACGACGAGGGCCACCGCCTCAGCCGCCCGCCCGGCGAAGAATCGCCGGGGGGCGCCGGCGTGGGTGGCCTGCCAGGCGAGCCATGCTCCTACGGCGCAGGCGGAGAGGGCGGCGGCGGCCACGAGAGCCCGGCGGGAGCGTTGCCACCCGGCGATCAGATCGTCGAGACCGAGTGCGGCCAGGGGAAGGGCGAGGGCGGGAAGTACGGAGAACCAGCGGGCAGGGACGGCTCGGAACCGGTCGTATCCGGGGACCACCGAGTAGAGCAGGTGATGGATCGGAGTGCTGTAGGCGAGTACGACCACGACCGCCAGGATCCCGAAGAGCAACCACCGGGCCGGGCCCGGCTCCGTGCCCGAACGGGATGCCGGCTCCGTGCCCGAACGGGATGCCGGCTCCGTGCCCGAACGGGATGCCGGCTCCGTGCCCGAACGGGATGCCGGCTCCGTGCCCGAACGGGATGCCGGCTCCGTGCCCGAACGGAAGGCGCGCCGGCTCAGGCCACCGAGGGCGGCGACGGCCAGAAGGAATCCGGTCACGCCAACAAACGGCGAGTCCATGCGCAACTCGTCGTTCGACCCGTAGAGCACGTGGTCCGGGGGGCTACCGGTGGCATCGGGGACCAGCACTCTGATCGCCTCACTACGGGGGACGGCGCCGTTCGGGGGACCAGGCTCGCGGGATCGCAGGATGTGGCCCGACGTGGCGAACGTGGGCAGGAGCACGGGAGCGGCCAGAGCCAAGCCGAGAGCGAGCGCCGCGCCCACCCCGACGAGTGGCCGCAAGAGAGTCCGTCCCCTCCGCTCGCCCCGGATGGCGAGGACGACAGCCAGCCCCACCAGGTAGACCACCAGCACCGCGGAACCGTCGTAGACGTACTGGGGGTTGCCGCCCAGCCACCACAAGCCGAACACGACGGCGAGCAGAGCCGCCCTCCGGGGCGACGGTGCCACGACCAGGCGGTGGCCGGCCGCCAGGGCCCATGGCAGCCAGACGAAGCTGCCGAGGTGCCCGAGATGCAGTGACCAGTGCACCCAGAACGCCGCGGTGAAGGCCAGGAGGCCGGCCACCCATGCGGCCGACCGTCGGGCCCCCACCACCCGGGAGATGGCGTACGTACCGAGGGCCCCGAGCACCAGGTGGAACAGAACGAACAGGTTGTAGGCCACGAAGGGGCTCACGACCGCCGCCATCCAGGTCGGCGGGTAGTACGGGCTCACGTAGCCGTTCGGCGTGACCGCGACCCCGCCGAGCAGCGCCGGGTTCCACTGGGGGATGTGGCCGTGGTGAAGGGCCTGACCGATGAAACGGAACCAGGGGTAGAACTGGAAGGCGATGTCGGAGAGCAGCTGGTTGTGCCCGATCGACGCCCCGGGGAGTGCCGAGTAGGGGGTGACGATCGTGAGCAGGTCGCTCGCCACGAGTGTGCGGCCGGGGCGGATCGACGGTGCCAAGGCCACGACCCCGAGCACCAGGTAGGAGAGGGCGACAGCCAGGCCGGGGCGCTGGCGCGCAGCCCGGACGAGGCGCACGGCCGAACCCTAGCCAGCCTCTGTCAGGGGGCCGCGTGTCGACAGGGCGAACAGCGCTTGGCAGACTGGACCTTCGTCCACTTCCCCGGTGTGCGACCAGGCTGATAGGCGCGCTCATGACCCACGTCCGGCTACGGACTCTCCGAACTCTGCTCACCAGGCTCCTACCCGTGACTCTGGTCGCCAGCCTGTTCACGACCGGGCTGGTGACGGCCAACCAGGCCTCCGACGTCAAGGCGACGGTAGCCGACAAGGTCCAGGCCCTCACCGAGGGCGTCGCCGAACCGGGCTTCTCCCGAACCGCCGACACCGGTCAGCCCTCACAACTGGTGGGCTTCGAGTGGCAGGGGGGTCAGGCCGGGGCCGTTGAGGTCCGGGCCAAGCAGGACGACGGCTGGGCCGACTGGCAGCGGGTCGAGGGTGACCCCGCCGAAGGTCCTGATGTCGACTCGCCCGAGCACCACGACAAGACGACGGCGGGGCCCGTCTGGGTCGGTAAAGACGTCAGCCAGGTCGAGGTCCGCGTGGTCGAGGGGTCGCTTACGGGCGTCAAGCTCCATGCCCTGCGCTCCGAGAACCCCAAATCGACAGGTGGCACGAAACCGGCGGGGGCGACGCCGGCGCAACCGGGCATCGTCAGCCGCGCCGAATGGGGTGCCGACGAGTCCTACCGCTCCCTGAACACCGGCTACGGCTGCGAGTCGGCGGCCTACGCCTCGGGCGTCCGGATGGCCATCGTCCACCACACGGCCAGCCCCACCGACTACACGCCCGCCGACTCGGCGTCCTACATGCGGGCCATCTATTACTTCCACACCCACACCAACGGCTGGTGCGACATCGGCTACAACTTCGTCGTCGACCGGTTCGGCACCGTCTTCGAAGGCCGTTACGGCGGCATCACCCGCCCGGTCATCGGCGCCCACGCCCTCGGGTTCAACACCGGCACCACCGGCGTCGCCCTCCTCGGCACGTTCATGACCGATTCCGTGCCGTCGGCCATGTACAACGGGCTCCGGGCCCTCCTGGCATGGAAGCTGTCCATCCACGGTGTCGATCCGCAGGCGATCATCTCGTTCAACGGCAAGACCCTGTACACGGTGAGCGGCCACCGCGACGTGAACAGCACCGACTGTCCGGGCGACATGCCCGAGGGGACGCTGCCCCAACTTCGCCGCGAGCTGGGCGACCAGGTCGGCTCCGCGCCTCCGCCTCCGCCTCCGCCCCCGGCGCGCCGCTACGCCATACAGTCGGGGTGGAGCGGCCAGTTCATGGACGTGTCCGGTGCCTCGTACTCGGGCGGAGCGGGCGTGATCCAGTGGCCCAACAACGGTGCTCCCAACCAGCGCTGGCAGTTCGACGACTTCGGCAGCGGTGTCTTCGCCATCGAGTCGGTGAACAGCGGCCTGGTGCTCGACGTGAGCGGTGCGTCGACCGACCCGGGCGCCTCGGTGATCCAGTGGCCGTGGAATGGGGGCTTCAATCAGCTCTGGCGCGTGTCGTTCCTGAACGACCCCTCGTCGAACCCGGCCCTGGTCGTCATCCAGTCGATGAGCAGCGGCCTGGTCATCGACCTGGCCGGTGCCTCCATGGAACCCGGCGCCGGCCTCATCCAGTGGCCATGGGCCGGTTACCCCAACCAGTTCTGGTGGCGCTACCCCGCCTGAGCGCCGGGGCCGAGCTCGCGTAGCAGCCGAGCCCGGTTGTCGCGGATGCCCACCACCTCGGGGTGATCGGGTCCGAGGGCGGCTTCGTCGATCGCCAGGGCCCGGTCGAGGCACAGCCGGGCGACGGTGGCTTCGCCGAGCTGGCTCAGCACCGTTCCCAGGTTGTTGAGCACACCGGCGACGGTGGGGTGGCTTGGCCCGTCGTGCTCCTCGGCGATGGCCAGGGCCCGTTCCAGGCAGCCCCTGGCGTCGGCGAACCGGCCGGAATCCTGGAGCACCATGGCCAGGTTGTTCAAGTGGGGTGTCACCTCGGGATGGGCCGGCCCGTAGGCCGACTCGACGATGGCCAGTGCCCGTTCCAACCCGCGGCGCGCCTCGGCCAGCTCACCCAGCTCGGCGACCACCAGGCCCAGGTTGGCGAGGTCCCGGGCGACGGTGGGGTCGTTGGCGCCGTAGGCGGCCTCGTCGATCGACAGGGCGTCGTCGAAGCATCGCCGGGCTTCGAGGGCGTCGCCCCCGTTCCACAACACCAGGCCGAGATTGCTGAGGTCGGCGGCCACCGTCGGATGATCGGGACCGTGGATGTTCTCGTCGATGGCCAGGGCTCGCTCGAAACACAGGCGGGCCGGGCCGGGCTGACCCAGCTCGGCGAACACGTTCCCGAGATTGGCGACGAAGATCCCCACTGCGGGGTGGTCGTCGCCGTGGGTGGCTTCGGCGATGGCCACCGCCCGTTCGAGGCAGAGCCGGGCACCGACGAGATCGCCCATGTCCTGCAGCACCGCCGCCAGGTTGCCCAGGTGGATCCCGGCCTCGGAGCACTCGGGCCCATAGGTAACCTCGGCGATGGCGAGCGCCGCCTCGAGCAGCCCCTGTGCCTCGGGATACTGCCCTCGGCTCTGGAGGTAGACGCCGACCCGGGCGAGAAGTCGGCTGGTGGCCTGGGGCTCCAGGTCGACCGACTCGCCGTGGGCGGTGACGGCGAGGGCGTGGGGGACGAGGCGAGAGCACCGGTCCCAACCGGAGGCGTCGTCACCGTCGGGGGGGAAGGCCCGTTCGACCAGGCGTACGACGCCGGCCACCCAGGGCCCGATTGACCCCTTGAACGGGGTCGAGGTTTCGTGTCCGTCGGTGGCCAGGTTGTCGCGCACCACCGCCTGCACGACCCGGTCGACGGCGATGCCTCCGGCCCACGTGCTCCGGGCCAGGCCCATTCGGGACAACGCCGCCAGGGCGTCGCGCTGGGCGAGGGGGCCGCCGGCCAGCGGCTCGGGCAGTTCGTCGGCGCCGCTCAGCAGTGAGAGGGGGACGGCCTCGGGGGCGAGGAAGGCGCACGCCCGCAGGAGGGTGACGGCCACGGGCGACTCCTCCTCGACCGCTTCGACGCAGAGCGTGCAGGCGATGGCCACCGAGGTGGGGTAGGCCTGGCGATCACGTGACTCGTTGCCCCCCGCACGGAGCTGGGCTTCCCGCGCACCTAGCTGGGCCTCCCGCGCACCTAGCTGGGCCTCCCGCGCACCTAGCTGGGCCTCCCGCGCACCTAGCTGGGCCTCCCGCGCACGTAGCTGGGCCTCCCGGGCGCGGAACACCTCGAGGTAGCCCCGCAGGTCGAGTCCCGGGCTCCGGGCGACGTAGGCCCCGGCCTTCTCCAGAGCGAGAGGCAGGCACCCCAGGGCCCGGGCCAGCGACAGCGCCGGCCCCAGGTCGGTCTCACCCGTACAGCGAAGGAGGTACCCGGCCGCCTCGTCCTCTCCCAGCACGTCGACATCGATCACATCGGCGGCGCCCGCCCACTCGCCGCTCCGGGAGGTCACGAGCACCTGCCCACCTCCGCGGTCGGGAAGGATCCCGGTCACATGGTGGGCGGCTTCGGCGTTGTCGGCCACCACCATCCAGCGATCGTGATCAGCGAGCCAGGCCCGCACCGCTCTCACGGTGGTGTCCAGGTCGGCCGCCGAAGCCGCTCTGAGCCCCAGCTCCCGGCCCAGGGTGGCCAGGTCGCTGCGCAACGTGGCCGGCTCCTCGGCTCGGACCCACCACACCAAATCGAAGTCGTCGCGGTGGGCATAGGCGTACTCCACGGCCAAGCGGGTCTTGCCCACGCCCCCCGGACCGGTGATGGCCTGGGTGCCCCCGTTGGAGCCTGTCGCAGCAGCGACGCCGAGGGTTTCAAGGAGGTCTCGCCGACCCACGAAATCGGTACGGCGGTCGTGGGGGACGTTCCACACCGGTGACGACCCGCCGGGACGTCCCGCAGCCGTGACTACCTTCCTGTAGATGTCTACAGTCTAGAGCTCAACCGTCACTAGCGCTGAGCGGCCTTCTGCCGCCCGCTCGTTCAGGAGCCGTAGCTTGCTCGTTCAGGAGCCGTGGCCCGTTCGGCCTGCAGCGAACCGGCGAAGCCCGTCGCCTAGCATCCCGATTCGTGCAGCCAGGTGAACCCGCGATCGGATCGGGGGCGGGGGAGCACGTAGCTCAGCAAAGACGTCGTCGCTCTCGGGGTCCATGGTGGAGCCCCCCCTCGTGGTGCCGCCGCATTGCCCGCCGCTACCGCCGTATCGCTGCCGCCGGGCACCGCAAGCGGGTGGTCGTCGGGCTACTCATCGTGGCGGGATGCCTCATCGTCGTGGCTGGGGCGTCGGCGTCGAGAGATCTCCGGCCCGCTCGGGCCGAGGTTCTGGCCGCCCAGGCCCAGCTGCAGAAGGTCGTTGATCCGTCCTCGTTCGCCACCCCCGACCGGCGGGCCGCCAACCGCGAGGCCATCGCCAGCGCCGAGGCGCAGCTGGCCTCGGCCCGTCACCGACTCCGGCGCTCTCCGGTGCTCTGGGTCGCCCAGTTCGTCCCCTTCCTCCGTCGCCAGCGGGCCGGGCTGTTGGACCTCGTCGACGATGCCCGCCGGGGCTCGGCCACCGTCACCACCCTCATCGACCGGGTGCAGTCCCTGCCTGACCGGGGCCAGCTTCGCGACGGCGCCATCCCCATCGACAGCCTGCCGCTGATCTCGGCCGAGACCGGGCGGGCGGCGCGGGTGTTCGAGAAGATGCAGCGCTCGGCCGCCGGGCTCTGGGGGCCGCTCGGCAGCGCCCGTCGTCGCCTCGACGAGGTGGCCGGGACCGCCTCCATCAATCTGGGCCAGGCGTCGGATGCTCTCGGCGCGACTCACGGCTTCTTCGGAGGTGACGGCGAGCGGCGGTACCTGCTGGCCATCGAGAACAACTCGGAGATGCGCGATTCCGGGGCGATCCTGTCGTACGGAGTGCTCCATTTCGCCGGCGGGCGGTTCCAGTTCGAGCGCCGGGGCAGCATCGGCGAGCTTGCGCTGGAGGAGCCGGCTCCTACGCCAATTCCGCCCGGCACCGAGAAGGTGTTCGGTGCGATCCGGCCCACGGCCCTGTGGCAGTCGGTGAACGCCACCGCCGACTTCGAGTGGAGCGGACGGGCCATGGTCGACATGTACCGCCAGGCCACCGGCCAGACTGTCGACGGTGTGGTCGCTATCGATGTCCCTGGCCTGGCCGAGTTGCTTCGCTCCGTCGGGCCGGTGTCGGTGGCCGGTATCGACGAGTCCGTTTCCGCCGACAACGTCGCACGGATCCTGCTCCACGACCTCTACGAGGGCTTGGCCCCTCAGGACAGCCAGAGCGGGCGGCGGGAGCGCCTCGACGACGTCGTCGGGGCGATCATCGACCGGCTCACCATCGGCAACCAGGACGTGTTGGGTCTGGGAGCTGCTTTCGGTCGGGCCTCGGGGGGAGGCCACCTGCGGTTGTGGAGCACGGTTGCGGCCGAAGGGCGGGCGTTCGTGCGAACCGGCCTGGGCGGGGGACCGGCTGCCAAAGAGGCCGACCGAACCTTCCACCTGGCCGTCGAAAACCGGACGGCGACCAAGCTCGACTACTACGTCAAGCCCACCGTTCGCCAAGAGGTGCGTTTCAGCGGCGAGAACGACGTCGTCGTCCGCACCACGGTGGTGATCGAGAACCAGGCGCCGCAGGGGGCGGCTCCGTCCTACCAGTTGGGCCCGGACGAGTTCACCACGCAACCCGGTGAGTACACGGCATGGGTGCTGCTGTGGGGACCTGCGGGGGCCACTCAGCCGGCGAGCGTCCAGGAGTCCGGCCTGACCCTCACCGAGGGGTTCGTGACGGTGGAACCCGGGGAGCGCCGTGAGGTGGTATTCGACACCGTGATCCACGACGCCGTTCGCAACGGTAGACTCTCGCTTCGACTGGTCCCCCAGTCTCGTCTGGAACCCATGGGCCTCACCGTCTCCCTCGACCCCCGGGGACGGCACGTGGACGGACCCACCACCTGGCAGGGAGCCTGGGACCGGACACGCAACGTGGGCTGGCGTGTGCACCCCTGATGCGGGATACTTCGGAGGTATTCCAGCACGCGGCCATATGGGTTAAGTTTCGACGAACCCCTGCGAGAGGAATCTCCCCATGCGGTGCAGGCTGATTTCGATGACGATGGTACTCGCCGCACTGGCTACCGGCCTGATGGCGGCCATGGCGACGGCGGCGTCTGCCCAGGCAGGCTATCCGCCGGGGCCGAAGCCGCCAGTGGTCGCGCAGACGCTGCCGTCGGCTCCCCCGCCGCCCCGAGCTTCGTCGGCAGGGGTGGCCTTCACGGGCGCCAACATCCTGCGGTGGGCCCTGATCGCATCGGTCATGGTGGTTGTCGGCATATTGCTCGTCGCCGCCAACCGGCGCCGCGTCCGCGTCGCCGCGTAGCTCGCATTCCAAACGCCTCGTAGCCGGCAGGCCGCCGGGTGCCACTGAGAATCAAGGTACCGCTGAGGCGCTCACAGCGGATCCGGCCCGCCGTCGCCGACCGGCAACGAGGGGTGCGGCTGCCACATCCCACCCAGGTCGACGATGCCGCGAATCGATCCGTGCGGCGTGCCGGCGTCGACGACGAAGCGGAACGACCGGTCGTGGCCGTCGATCACCCGGCCCGACCGGCCAGACCATCGACGGTGTGCTCACCATCGACGCGCCCGGGCTGGCCGAGTTGCTTCGCTCCGTCGGGCCAGCGTCGGTCGACGGTATAGGCGAATCGGTTTCGGCCGACAACGTCGCACGGATCCTGCTCCACCACCGAGGGCTTGACCCCTCAAGACAGCCAGAGCGGGCGGCGGGAACGTCTTGACGACGTCGTCGGGGCGATCATCGACCGGCTCACCACCGGCAACCAGGACGTGTTGGGCCTGGGGGCCGCCCTGGGCCGGGCCTCCGGTGGGGGCCACCTGCGGTTGTGGAGCCCCGTCGCAGCGGAAGAGCAGGCGTTCGTGCGAACCGGTCTTGGCGGGGGACCGGCTGCCAAGGAGGCCGACCGGACCTTCCACCTGGCCATCGAGAACCGGACCGGGACCAAGCTCGACTACTACGTGAAGCCCACTGTTCGCCAGGAGGTGGAGTTGGGCAAAGACGGCACCGCAGTCGTGACCACCACCGTCAAGATCGACAACCAGGCTCCCGTGGGTGCCCCGCCCTCCTACGCCCTCGGACCCGACGAGTTCACCAAACAACCGGGCGACTACCTGGCCTGGGCCCTCCTCTGGGGGCCGGCGGGTGCGCAGCAGCCCGGCGCAATCGCCGAGTCAGGGTTGAGCCTCTCCCAGTACGTGACCATCGTGGGCGCCGGCCAGCAACGGGAGGTCACCTTCACGACCACCGTCGCCCATGCCGTGCGTGACGGTCGGCTCACCCTGCGGCTGGTGCCCCAGGCCCGCTTGGAGCCGGTGCCCTTGGAGGTTCACCTCAAGGCCCCGGGATGGCACGTGGCGGGGGCGGCGGACTGGAAGGGCTCCTGGGACAAAACCCAGAGGCTGAGTTGGAAGGTCGACCGGTGATGGTTTGACCACCTCAGCGGTAGCCCGCCGCCTGGAGCTCGAAGAGGCGGGCGTACGTGCCGGCCGCGGCCAGCAGCTCGGCGTGGGTCCCCAGCTCCGTCACCCTGCCCCCTTCGAGGACGGCGATGCGGTCGGCCACCCGCACGGTGGAGAACCGGTGTGAGATCACGATGCCGATGCGGTCGTGCAGAAGGGTGCGGAGGTCGGCGAAGACCGATGCCTCCACCTCGGCGTCGAGCGATGCGGTGGGCTCGTCGAGCACCCAGATGTCGGCGTCGCGGAACAACAACCGGGCCAAAGCCAGCCGTTGCCACTCTCCGCCCGACAGGTCGTGGCCCCCTTCGAACAGCCGACCGACCATCGAGTCGAGCCCGTCGGGCAGCGCCGCCACCATGTCCTCGGCCCGGGCCGTCCGTAGGGCGCCGAGGACGGCATCGTCGGAAGGCGTCCGTTCCGTCCGCCCGAACGCCACGTTGTCGCGGGCGCTCAACTCATAGTGGGCGAAGTCCTGGAACAACACGCCGACGCGCTGCCGCAGCTCGGCCGGGTCGGCCTCACGGACGTCGACCCCACCGACGCGGACGGTCCCCTCGCTCGGGTCGTAGAAGCGCAGCAACAGCTTCACCAGGCTGGTCTTGCCCGCGCCATTGGCCCCGACCACGGCCAGAAGCTCGCCGGGGCGGACGTGGAGGTCGAGGCCGCGCACGGCGGGGTCGTGGCCCCCGGGGTAGTTGAAGGTGACGTCCTCGAAGCGGATGCCGTCGTCGAGGGTCGCCGGCAGCGCCGCGGGGGGATCGGCGATGGGCAGCAGTCGCTCGACGCGAAGGAACGAGAAGTAGTCCTCGAGAAAGGCGGCGTTCTGGTCGAGCTGGAACAGCGACCCCAGCAACACGCTCATCTGTGACGTAACGGCGGCGAAGGCGCCGATGACGAGGGTGAGGTCACCGGGGGTGAAATCACCGGCCAGCCCCCGGTTGGCCACCAGGGCGTAGGCGCCTCCCAGGGCCAGCCCTGTGGCCAGCGCACTAACGACGATGCCCCGGTCGGCCCGCGCGTGCAGGCCGCGCATGGCCGCCAGGCGACCGGCGGTCACGTCGGCGTGGCGTTCCAGGAGGTGATCGGCCAGCCCGTAAGCCCGCATCTCTTTGGCCGTCTGTGGTTCGCTCAGCAGGTGGCGGAGGTAGCCGCGCTGGCGCTCCTCCGCCGTTCGCTCGTTCCAGAACTGGTAGATGTCGCGGTTGACCCGGCGCTGGGTGAACGCCGACGGGATCACCGACGCCAGGCCGAGCAGGGCCAGCAGCGGGCTGAGGGTGCTGAGCAGCGCCAGCATGCCGGCCAGCCCCACCAGCGATCCGGCCAGCGAGATCACCGTCGACGCCACGCTGTAGGGGCGCCAGCTCAGGTCTCGGGTGGCCCGGGCCGCCCGGTCGTGCCACTCGGGTTGGTCGAAGTATCCGAGGTCGACCTCAGCTACGCGCTCGAGCAGCCGGCGCTCGGCGTGTAGTTCCACGGTGGTGGAGAACAGGGTTTGACGGTGGGCCTGGATCGTTGCGAGGGCCCGCAGGACGGCGGCCGTGCCGCCCAGGGCGACGACGGTCGGCGCCACGTCGCGACCGGAGACCGTCCCGGTGGCCGATCCCTTCACCACCAGGTCGACCAGGTGCTTGCCCAGCCATACCATGAGCGTGGGAAGGATGGCCGTCAGGCCCGAAAGTATGATCGTGGCCCGCAACGCCGACGGCGACGAGTCCCAGCTCAGCCGCAGCGCCCCCCCGAGGCTGGCCGCGAGCTGACGTAGCCGACCCCGGGCGCGTCCGTCAGCCACCCCAGCGCGCCTCAAGATCTGCCAGCTCGGGGACACCGAAGAGGCGCGCCCAGTTCGCCGGATCTATTGCTTCAGCCATTCCTTTCGGGGCGAAGTGGAAGAACGCAAGGTCACAATAGTCGTCGTGGCCTCCGCCAGGATGGGTGTCTCGATAGTGCCACTGGCTGCTTCCCGAAAACAGGATTGCCTGTCCCGGCTCGAGTGAGTAAGACTTGAAATGAATCTCGGGATTGCTCTTGATGGTTTGGTCCCAGCCGTCACCCTCGAGGGAGAGGCCTTCGGGCCATGGAACAACCTGGCTCACCTGGATCGGCCATGGTCGACTCTGGCGGATGCAAAGATCGAGCGTCCATTTCGCCGCAGGAGCGTCCAGGTGAACTGGGCAGACTCCCTGACCCGTGTACAGACTGAGAAAGTTGTAACTCGGATCGAGTGGTTCTCCAGCGGCCTCGCTCACAGGTTCGATCACCAAGCGTTGGAGCTCCGTGAGGGTGGGATGATCGTGAACGACAAACCGTCCGAATCTCTTCACCTCGTGCATCTCGAGGTCCATTGGTTTCAGGGTACGAGCTAGTGCCTCGATCTCACCGATTGCGCCATCGTCAAACACATCCTCGAGGATCGGAACGACGAAGTCTGGGTTCGTCCTGAGCCCGTCGAAGGTCCGGACAAATGTCGTGAGATTCGCGGGCTCGGCTTGGGCGATCACTTCTCGAGCCCGGGTGTACTGCGCGAGCCAATCGGAGTCGTACCAAGGGTAGTGGCCGTTCTTGAGTTGTTCGTGGTTCCTGTCTTTCACCGTCTGCCCCCGTCTCGTCGACGATATTACCGATGTGGTGGTCGAGAGGACTACCACGCCGTTGCGCGAAAGGCCCACACCCAGGGTCGGCGCTGGCGGCAACCGACCGGGACGCGTTGTTCCGGTTGGCCCGACGATGCCTTGGCCAGTCGGTGACGCGCAGCCAGTACCTGCGCTCCGCGGTGACCGGCAGGAGCTCGTGCTTGGCGTCACCGGCCCGAAGTCAGGCTTCTCGAGCCACGAGTGGCTCGACCCGGCCGACCCGCCCGTGCGGAGTTCGAGGGGATCCACCGCATAAGCGGGTGAGGGCTTCGGATCGCTCCCCGGAATCGTCGTGGGTACACTCACCGCGACCGATCCCACCTCGACCAGCAGCCTGGGCATGCGAGACATGAACCTTTCTTTCGAGACCAAGCTATCCACGCCCCCGTACGTCCTGGTGCGCCAGGTGGAGGGGGAATCGGTGCTCCTGCACCTCGTTCAGGAGACCTATTACGGTCTCGACGACGTCGGCACCCGGATGTATCTCGCCCTAGCGGCCGCTGACTCCATCGAGCAGGCGCACGGACAGCTACTCGAGGAGTACGACGTCGATCCGGAGACGCTGCGCGCCGACCTTGTGCGTCTCGCCGGGAACCTGCTCGAGCAGGGGCTCCTTCAACCCAGCGAGGAGTAGACCCAGGCCTTGTCACGCATAGTCGACGAGCATCGCCAGTACCTCACCGACCTCCCGAGGGTCGATGCATTCCGGCGGGCCATCGCCGAGGTGGTCCGTCCGGGCGATGTCGTTCTCGATCTCGGATCGGGCACCGGCATCCTCGGTCTGCTCGCTTGCCAGATGGGTGCCGGCCGGGTCTATTCGGTGGAGTCCACGTCGCTGGTTGGTTTGAGCCGCCAGATTGCTTCCGACAACGGCGTCGCCGATCGCATCACATTCATTCGCGGGTTCTCCACCACAATCGACCTCCCGGGCCTGGTCGACGTCGTCTTGGCGGACCAGATTGGCAGGTTCGGCTTCGATGCCGGTGTGTTCCAGTACTTCGCTGATGCCCGGAAGCGGTTCCTCAAGCCGGGCGGCACGACCGTCCCCTCCCGCATCGAGCTCTGGGCGGCCGCAGTCGAGAGCGAGGAGCTCTGGACGAACGCCGACCTGTGGAGCGCCCCTATGGCCGGATTCGACATGCGGGCGGCCCGTGGCATCGCGATGAACACCGGCTATCCCGTGACGCTCACAAGCGACCAGTTCGTATCCGAGCCCGTTGCTCTCGCATCGGTCGATCCGACGGTGCCCCTGGGCACGTGGCGGATGGAAGGCTCCATGGTCGCATCCGGGGCAGGCGTGCTCCACGGCGTCGGCGGATGGTTCGCCGCCCAGCTCTCCCCGAGCGTTACCATGACCAACTCGCCATTGGACCCCGACCGGATCCAGCGCCGGAACGTGTTTTTCCCGGTCGAGCGCCCGGTCCAGCTTGTCGAAGGCGATCGAGTGACCGTCGCGATGCAGATCCTGCCCTCGGAGATCCTCGTTAGTTGGAAGGTACAGGTCCACGACGGGAAGAACGGTGACGAGAAGGCGCGGTTCTCGCACTCGACCTGGAAGGGAATGCTGATCTCGGCGGAGGACCTGCGAAGGACCCGGCCGGACTTCGTCCCGAAGCTGACGCCGCGCGGCGAGGCACGACAGACGGTCTTGGACCTCTGCGACGGCGTCACGCCTCTGGAGGTGATCCAGGACGAGGTGTTCAAGCGGCACGAGAGCCTCTTCGAAAACCAGCATAAGGCGGAGTTGTTCGTCTCCGAGGTCGTGACTCGGTACTCCGAGTGAGGATCGGGAATAGCTCGCTCCGCGCTGTCCTATGAGCGGGATCGCAGGGTTATACCACCTCGATGGGCGGCCCGTCGAGCGGGCCGCCCTGGTCAGGATGATCGACGCGGCAGCGCATCGGGCCGCCGACGGCGTGGGCCATTGGGCCCGCGGCAACGTGGGGCTGGCCCACGGCCTGCTGGCGACCACGGCGGAGGATGCGGGCCAATCCCAACCGCTCCTCCTCGAGGACGAGGAGCTCTGCGTCACCCTCGACGGCCGGGTCGACAACCGGTCGGAGCTCCGGGCCGACATCCGCGCTGCGGGATTGGAACCGCGGGGCGGCACCGACGCCGAGCTGGTCCTCCAGGCATATCGCCGGTGGGGGCCACAGTGTGCGTCCCGGATCATCGGCGACTTCGCCTTCGCCATCTGGGACGGCCGGAGAAGGGAGCTGTTCTGCGCCCGGGACTTCCTCGGCAAGCGGCCGTTCTATTACCACTTCGACGGGAAGAGGTTCCTCTTCGGGTCGGAGCCGCAGCAGATCCTGCAGGACCGAACCGTCCCCCGCCGGCCGAACGAGGGGATGATCGGCGAGCACTTGGCGGTTGCGCTGAGGAGCAACTCGGAGACGGTCTTCCTCGAGCTGCAGCGGCTGCCTCCCGCTCACTCAGCCGTGGTCGGCTCGTCGGGGCTGGCGCTGCGCCGGTACTGGAGCTTGAATCCTGACGCGTCCCTCAGCTACGGGGACGATCGTGAGTACGTGGCCCATCTCCGCGAGGTGCTCGACCGCTGTGTCCATGAGCGAACGCGCTCCAATGGGCCGGTAGCCGTCGAGCTGAGCGGCGGTCTCGACTCCTCGTCGATTCTGGCCGTGGTCGACGCCATGGACAAGGGCGGGGGCCCGTCACTTGACCTCCGGTCCGTGTCGATGGTCTTCCCAGGGCGGCCCTATGACGAGAGCAGTCACATCACCGACGTGCTCTCGTGGGTGGGCCGGCCGGGCCGGTTCGTGCGACCCGAGGCGAACGGCGCTGCGCTTTACGAGGAAGAAGCCCGGCGGTACCTGGAACTGGGCCAGTTCCCGAACGCCACGATGAGCTACCCGGTGCTATCCCTGGCCAGGGAGAGCGGATGCCGTGTGCTGTTGACCGGGCACGGAGGCGACGAGTGGCTGACCGGCTCAAACGCGAAGTACGCCGACCTCATCGCGACCGGACGACCCGGGACGTTGATCGCTGAGCTTGGCCGGGACCATGCGACGGTCAGACGGGCTGCACGGGCGTTGTGGGAAGGAGGGGTGAAGCCGCTGATCCCCCATGGGCTCCACCACTGGTTGGCCGGCGTGCGCCGCCGGCCGATCTGGGCGGGGTGGCTCCGTGAGGACTTTATCCGCCGGATCGGCCTTCGGGAGCGGACGCGCCAGGCCCCGTGGCCACAGAAGATCGGCTACGTCGCCGCCGAGCGGGCGTGGCTGCTCCGCACCGGGTGGAAGGCGCACGCCAGCGAGCTGTCGGACCGGGCGACGTCCTGGTTCGGGGTCGAGCGGCGTGATCCGTTCGACGACCGGCGCTTCGTGGAACTTGCCCTGGCGCTGCCGAACCGGCAGCTTCTCCGGGGGACGCAGACGAAGTATGTGCTGCGTCAGGCGATGACCGGGCTCCTGCCCGAAAGCGTGCGCCAGCGGGCGGACAAGGCCGAGTTCTCGGAGATGGTCATGCGGGACCTCCGGGCCCAAGGGGGCCGGGAGCTCTTCGAGAACCTGGCGTGCGCCGAGCTCGGATGGGTCGACGAGCCCCTGGTGCTCGCCGGCTTCGACGACGCCGACCGGAAGTTCGCCGGCGGCCCGGCCACCGGCCGTGAACGGGTATTCCATCTCTGGGCGGTCCTAGCCGTGGAGCGGTGGCTCCGAGCGTGTACCCTTTAGCGTAGGCCCGGAACCTTGCGGTCGGGCCTTTAGGGAAGGGTGACTATGAGTAACAGTGGACAGCAGATCCACGACTCGGGCAAGCGCAAGTACAGCTCACCGACGCTGATCTCGTATGGGAGCGTGGCCAAGCTCACGCAGAACGTCGGGTCGGTATTGGGCGACAGCGGCCCCCTGTCGATGGCGACCTGCCTCTAACGAGCGGGCACGGCCGAACCTCACCCCTGGCACGCGGAGCCGGCGGCCGCCCTTCCCTTCCTCCGGACTACGGGGTGCTTCCTCAATGGCGCACTACTGGGTAGCCGGCGTCACACTTGCTTCCCGGCTACCTCTGCCCGAGCTACGAGAGGTGCCGGCGCAGGACGGCGCTTGGACGTTTAGGCTCCTGCCACCCGGCCCGGCGCCCCCCGCCGCGGAACCCTTTCACGATATCCGGACGCCCGACGGCGAGCTGTGGTTGGCGCTCATCCGTTGCGACGAGGGCTACGTCCTGCGCTTCCCCGAGCTCGCCAGCTTCAGGCTCCAGCTGCCCCGTCGCCTCGTGTCGTGCTTTCCGGAGGCCGATGTCGACGACGACACGATCCGGCATCTGCTCATCGACCAGGTACTCCCGTACCTCCTGGCCTGCCTGGGCCAGATCGTGCTCCACGGCAGCGCGGTGGAGACCGACTATGGGGCCATCGCGTTCGTCGGCGCTTCGGGCGCCGGCAAGTCGACACTGGCCGCCAGCTTCGCCTTGGACGGCTACACACTTGTGGCCGACGATTTCCTGCTCGTGGAGGCGGAGGGCGATTCGTTTGTGGCCACGCCGGCCTATGACGGCGTCCGCCTGTGGCCCGAATCTCTCGAGGCACTGACCCGCGGGCAGGCGGAGGTGTCTCGGCCGGTCGCCCAGTACTCCGACAAGCGGCGGCTGAGCCCCGCGCCGTGGCGCGGCGCCGGCGCCCGGCGAGTCCTGGCCGCGGTCGCGGTGCTCGACGACGAGCCGTACGGCCCCGGGATCAGGGTGGAGCGGATGGGTGTGCGGGATTCGTTTCTCGCCCTGTTTCAGGCGGCCTTCCGCCTCGAACGCTCGGGTCAGTCCCGCCAGGCGTCGGAGTTCGACCGTTTCCTGCGGCTGGCGACGTCGACGTCAGCCTTCCGCTTGGGCTTCGAGCGTGGGTTCGACCTCCTCCCAGCGGTGCGGCAGGAGCTGCTGGACTGCGTAGCCGCCCTCGGGCTGCCGACCGCCGCCGGCCGGCGGCTACCTTGGCGGGCGCCCTCGGGCTGACCTGGGAGGCATCGCCGTCGGCGTTCAGGACCACGGTGGCCCTCGCCGGCCTGGCCGCCATCCTCCCCACGGTGATGGTGTGGCCCGGCCAGCACCTGGTCGACCTGCTGGTCGAGAGCGGTTCCAACCCGGCAATCTCCGGGCGGGACCTGGCGCCACGGTGGTGGCGCTGGCCGCCGCCGCCCACGGCGAGCCGCCGCCCACGGCGAGCCGTGGCCAGGCGCTATCCAAGTACGATCCCAGTTCCGCAGCCCAGGTCGAGAACGACGGCCCCATCACAGACCTGAGCCAGGGCCGCTTCGAAGGCGGCATTTCGTACGGTGTCGGCCAAACGCCGCCGTGCTCGCTCAGTGTGCCGAAAGCCATCCGGTCATCGTCCTCCTCAACGACCGAATCGGTGGATGACCTCGAACTCCGGCGGCGCGGTGTCGAATGGCTCCAGCCAGGCGTGGCCTTGAACGCCGTTCGCGGAGCGGCGAACCCCGAGCACGAGCTCATGCCGAGAGCCCCGCAATCGGAGATACGCGCTGCGGGCGATCGACTCACCGAGGCAGCGACCCGCCAGCCGGAACAGCGCATCGCGCTCGGTGAAGGCCAACCGCTCCCCGCCGCGGCGCTGCAATGGGATGAGGTCGAAGAGTCGCAGCGTGGCCTTGACGCCGACTGTGCCGATGCCGACCCGGGCGGCCAACGACCACGCGACCACTTCGATCCGGTCCGACAATCGTCGCGAGGCGCCGCATTCGCGGACGGCCGAGCGCCAGGCACGAAATCCCTCGACGACACTGCGGAGACGAGCGAGCCGGCGGCCGTAGCTGCTGGCCAGGCCCGTGCCGCTCGTCCCTTCGGTGCCCCGGAGGTACGCCGGCGTGGGGATCACCGCTCGTACCAGCAGCGCCGCCTTCTCGCGCCAGCTCGGCGCCGCCCCGATACGATCCAGGCCTAGAGCGCAAGTGCGGGCGCCGGCGGAGGCGGTGGCGAGTATGACGGCGCGGACGGGAGCCGCCGGCAGGTCGAGCTCGTCCGCGAGTGCCGGCCCGGCCTCGACCAGTCCAAGTGCGGCCCGGAGCAGGCCGCTGGCATTGAGTTTGGCGGCTGCGTCGGCGGCCTCCTGCCAGACGTCGGTCCCCGTCGACGTCACAGCCCGCCCGAGCTCGTCGATCAGGCGAGGCTCGTCGGGGCCGTGTTGCAGAGCGTGAAGAGCCACGATGAGGGCGAGCGAGGCGGTGTCGGGCACCAGAACCGGAGCGGTGCCCACGTCGAGTTTCGTCGCACCATCGGACAGCACAGCCCAAACATCCTCCGAAGGCGCAGGTACTTCTCCCAGGCCAATATGCAGGTCAATCGGCGGGTCGTCGACTCGTATCCACGTTCGTGCGTGGCTTGGCCGCTCTAGAACGTTTACACCGTCGAACACATACCGGAACCCGAGCGCGGCGAGAACTCTCTCCGCCGCCCCCAGGCTTCGAGGTGGGACGAGAAGATCCACGTCGCTATAGGTCCGTACCTCCGACGGCTGGTACAACCAGGCCGCCACCGCTGGTCCCTTCAGGAGTACCGAGGGGACTCCGGCCCGATCAAGGGCGGTGACCGCCTCGGCCGCGATGGCGTCCACGAGCAGGGTCGCCGCCGCCTCGTGGCGCATTGTTTGGCGTCCCGAACTGGCGGCCGCCATTGGCCGACCATCCGGAGCACGGCCAGGGGGTCGAGGCCGCTGGCCTCCCAGGCGTCGGCGCCGATGGCCCGGAAGACCTCCTGGGCGCCCTCGTCCCAGATCCAGCGAAAGGTTGAGGGCAAGGTCGTGGAGTGGCGCCAGAGCGTCGGGGAGCCGGGGCCGCACGGTGAAGCTGCGAAGGGCCTTCATCAAGGCGCAGACGCTATCCCAACGCACTCGGGGGACGACCGCCCGGCGTGGATCTCGAGCGCGCCTATAATTGTCCTGCGTGGGGCGTACCTACCTGATCACCGGCGGTGCCGGCTTCATCGGCTCCCACCTGGTCGAGGCGTTGCTGGCGCGGGGCGAGAAGGTGCTCGCCATCGACAACCTCTCCACCGGCCGGCTGGCCAACCTGGCGGCCGTTGCCGACCACCCCGAGTTCCGCTTCGTTCACGGATCGGTGCTCGACGAGTTGGCTGTCGACGAGCTGGTCCACCCGAGCGACGTGGTCGTGCACCTGGCTGCCGCCGTCGGTGTGCGACTCATCGTGGAGAACCCGCTGCGGTCGTTCATCACCAACATCCGGGGCTCGGAGATCGTGATCGGTGCGGCCTACCGGCACCGCTGCCAGGTGCTCGTTACCAGCACGTCGGAGATCTACGGCAAGAACAGCGCCATGCCCCTCAACGAGGAGGCCGACCAGGTGATCGGCCCGCCGTCGATCGCCCGGTGGGCCTACAGCACGGCCAAGGCGGTCGACGAGGTCCTGGCCTTCGCTTACCACCGGGAACGGGGCCTGCCCACCACAGTCGTCCGCCTGTTCAACACCACCGGGCCCCGCCAGAGCCCGGGCTACGGCATGGTGATCCCCCGCCTGGTCCGCCAGGCCGCGGCCGGCGAGCCCCTCACCGTGTACGGCGACGGTCGCCAGGCCCGGTGCTTCTGCCACGTGGCCGACGTGGTCGACGGGCTGCTGCGCCTTCTCGATCACCCGGGAGCCAACGGCGAGGTGTTCAACCTGGGCTCCCAGGAAGAGATCTCCATCCTCGATCTGGCCGGGCGCATCATCGAGCGCAGCGGGAGCACGTCGAGGGTGGACTTGATCCCCTACAAAGATGCGTTCCCGACGGGCTTCGAGGACATGATCCGCCGAGTGCCCGACATCCGCAAGATCAACGGCCTCACCGGTTGGGCTCCGACCCGTACACTGGAGGACATCCTTCGCGAGACCATAGGCGAAGCCGTCGCCGAGCTCACCTCCACATCGACGAAAGCGACAGGACGACCATGAAGAGGGCACTCGTCGCCGGTGCCGGCGGTTTCATCGGCGGTCACCTCGTCTCCCGCTTGGCGGCCGACGGTTGCTGGGTCCGGGGTGTCGACGTGAAGGAGCCCGAGTTCGGGGCCACTGCGGCCGCCGACTTCGTCGTGGCCGACCTGCGTGACCGCGAGGCCTGTGTCGACGCACTCGACGTCGACGGAGGCTTCGACGAGGTGTACCAACTGGCTGCCGACATGGGGGGCATGGGCTTCATCCATTCGGCCGAGTGCGAGATCATGCGCAACAACGCCCTGATCAACCTCAACATGATCGACGCGGCGGCCGCCGCCGGCGTCGCCCGCTACTTCTACTCCTCCTCGGTGTGCATCTACCGCGACATGCAACCCGGCGAGCCCGAGCTCGCCGAGGCCGACGCCTACCCCGCCCTGCCCGACAACGAGTACGGCTGGGAGAAGCTTTACGCCGAACGGGTGGCCCGGGCCTACGGACGCCGCTTCGGTTTCGCCGTGCGTATCGCCCGCTTCCAGAACTGTTTCGGCCCCCGGGGGTCGTGGCAGGGAGGCAGGGAGAAGGCGCCGGCCGCCATCTGCCGCAAGGTGGCCGAAGCCGACGACGGCGGCACCGTCGAGGTGTGGGGGGACGGCACCGCGGTGCGCCTGTTCATCTACGTCGACGACCTGGTCGACGCGGTGGTGCGCCTCACCGCCTCCGACATCGAGGAGCCCACCAACATCGGCACCCGCGAATACGTCACGGTGAAGGAACTGGTCGAGACTGTGGCCGAGGTGGCCGGGAAGCGCCTCGACATCCGCTGGGTCGACGGCCCCGTCGGCGTGCAGTCCCGCAACTTCAGCAACGACCGCGTCGAGTCGCTGGGCTGGTCGCCCACGCACAGCCTGCGCGACGGCATCGTTCCCACCTACCGATGGATCGACGAACAGGTCCGGGCCCGCAGCGTCGCCCCGGACGTCCGCTGAAGCCCGACAGAAGCCATTCCCGAGCTCGCGGTCCCGTCCCCCGCCGGCAGGCCGGGTGAGCGTCCCGGCGGTTCCACCGGGCCGGCGTCGGGTCCTTCGCCTCATCACCCGGCTGAACGTCGGCGGTCCTGCTCGCCAGGCTCTGCTGCTCACCCGCAGCCTGGCTGACGACTTCCCCACCCGCCTGGCGGCAGGCCGCCCCGCGGTCTCGGAGGGCGAGCTCGACGACCCGGCGGTGGAGGTGACACGGGTGCCCCTCGTGCGGCCGCTGGACCCCCGCCGCGACGCCGCCGCCGTTCGGATCACCCGTCGGCTGATGAACCGCGACGGGGTGGCGATCGTGCACACCCACATGGCCAAAGCCGGCGCCGTGGGCCGTATCGCTGCCCGGTCCCTCGCCCGCCGCCCCCGCACCGTGCACACCTTCCACGGCCACGTGCTCGACGGCTACTTCGCGCCCGGGACCGAGCGGGCCTTCATCCAGACCGAACGGTGGTTGGCCCGCACCACCGACGTGCTGGTGGCCATCAGCCCCGAGATTCGCGACGCCCTGCTCGACCTGTCCATCGGCCGGCCCGCGCAGTACCACGTGGTGCCTCTCGGCCTCGACCTCGACCCCTTCTTAGCCGTCGACGGCCCGGTCGGCACCTTCCGGGCCGACCTCGGGCTCGGGCCCGAGGTGCCGCTCGTGGGGGTGATCGGCCGGCTCGTGCCCATCAAGGACCACGCCACGCTTCTCCTGGCCATCGACCGGGTCCCCGGTGTGCACCTGGCGGTGGTCGGCGACGGCGAGATGCGCGCGTCACTGGAGGCCCGGGTGGCGGAGATGGGACTGGGAGGCCGGGTGCACTTCACCGGGTGGCGTGTGGACATGCCGGCGGTGCTGGCCGACCTCGACGTGGTGGCGTTGACGAGCCGCAGCGAGGGCACGCCGGTGGCGCTGATCGAGGCGTTGGCCGCGGCTCGGCCGGTGGTGGCCACCGAGGTGGGCGGGGTGGCCTCTGTGGTCCGCCACGAAGAGACGGGCCTGCTCGCGCCCGCCGGCGACCACCGCCGGATCAGCGAGGCCATCGCCCGACTCCTCGCCGACCCGCCCCGCGCTCGCCGCCTGGTCCTCGCCGGCCGGGAGCACGTGACCCACCAGTTCGGCGCCCGGCGACTCGTCGAGGAGATACGCGCCCTGTACCAGGACCTGCTTCTGTCCTACTACTGATGCAGTAACGTGTCGGACTCGACAGCGGGCGGGCGCATTCCGTCCGGTGGAAATGTGATGGGAACCGCTGGGACGGCGAACTCTTGATAGGACCCGAGTGTTGGCCGAAGGCAGGAAACCTCGTTATCACTACGAAATCGGGGTCCGTCGTGGCCTGGTGGCCGATCTGGCTCGACCGCTGGAGGCTGTCCGGATCGCCGATCTCGGCTGCGGTGACGGGACACTGTCCCTCCAGTTCTTGACCGAGTCGACGAGCATCGTGCTCGTCGACTCCTCGGCCGCGGCCTTGAGTCACGCTGAGAGTGCCGTGCCCAGCCCACTACGGGATCGGGTGACGCTCGTGCGAGCGGACTTCCCGCCGTTGGAGGACGAGGAAACCTACGACCTGGTCATGTGCGTGGGGCTCCTCGCCCATCTTCCCGATGTCGACGCCGCGCTCGGCGCGGTCGCCCGCCTCGTTGCTCAGGAGGGTGCTGCGCTCGTCCAGATCACGGACGCCTCGACACCGGCCGGGTTCCTGCTGCACGCGCTGGGCAGGATACGAGAAGGTCGGCGTGGCTATCGCTTCCCGGTGACGACCGAACGGGCGGTCGTAGCGAGAATGTCGGGCCTCGGCCTGCAACTGGACGACTCCCGATGCTACTTTCCGACCTATTCATCGTTGACCGCCAAGATCTTCAGCATTTTCAACGCCCCTCTGCCGACGACTGCACCGCGGTACATAGGCGGGGACAAGATGCTTCTCTTCCGGCGACATCAAGGCGACAGATAGCGGCGTAGGCTCACCTTCTGGTCGACGCTGCCCGCTCCAGTACCTTGAGGAACCGGGGCGCCCATTGCTGGCCCGAATAGCGCTCTACGACGGTTTGGCGGCCAGCGTCGGCCAGGCGGTGACGGAGCGCCTCGTCGTCCACCAGCCGAGCCACTGCCTCGACCCACTCGTCGTCGGTTTGCGCGAGCAGCCCGTTCTGTCCGTCGTCGATGATCTCGGTGTTCACGCCCACGGGCGACATGACGGGCGCGACTCCCAGCGCCTGGTAGAGCAGGCCCTTGAAGCCGCACTTGCCCTTACTCCACTCGTCGGCGGGCAGAGGCATGATCCCGATGTCGAAGCCGGACACTTCGTCGATCTCCGTGGCTGCCGTCCAGGCTTGGACCGACACCCGGTCGGCCGCCGGCCCGACGCCGGCCAGGGTGTAGTTGGCGTCGCCCACCACCGCCAGCTCCACCGGGAGGTCCTTCAGCACCCGCCGCAGGGCCCCGTCGACGGTGTGCAGGTGCTTCGTCGTCGTCGAGCTGCCGCTCCAACCGAGCCGCACCAGCTCGCGTTTCGGGCGGCGCCGGTCCGGGGGCCGATAGACATCAATGTCAATGGTGGTAGGCAGGACCTCGACCCGGTCGGAGAACCGCCGGGCCCAGGTCGCCAGCCAGTCGTTGCCCACGGTGGTGATGGTGGCTGTCGAGACGATTCGTTCGACCTTCTCCGGCCACTTCAACCGCGCTATAGAGCGGTTGGCGTCGCTCGTGTCACCCAGGAAGATCGCGTCGTCAAAGTCGTAGACGACGGGAACACGTCGCTCCAGTAAGGTCTCGATCACCGGGGGGCCCAGCGCGAACGCCCCCCGGTATACGAGGGCCACGTCGTACCGGCTGGCTTGAACCAGGTCTCGCATGCGCCTGGCCAGTCCGGAGATCGTGCCGGCCGCCTTGACGCAGACTGCGCCGGGCTTGTACACGCTGGCGTACGCCTCCCTGCTCAGCAGCGGGCGGATGTCAACCTCGAGGGAGCCCGGCGGCAGAAGCTGTAGCCACTGCTCGTAGCGGAAACGTTGCCCGGGAGCGAGGTCGGGGGGACTGGGCACGAGGAACAGTGCCCGCATGTCAGGAACCTTACCGTCGCTGCCAGAAAAGGGTGAAGTCCTCGGCGCGGGTGCGTCTAACCTGCCCATAGAATCGCCGAATGATCCTGGTGAAGCTCCGAGACGGCCTGAGCAACCAGATGTTCCAGTACGCCGCCGCTCGACGACTCGCCGCCGTACACGGAACGTCGGTCCGAATCGACACGAGCTGGTACGACAACATTCCCGCCGGCGTCACGCAGCGATCCTACGAGCTCGACAAGCTCCGGATCACCGGCACCCAGGCGAGCCGCTGGGAGACAATCGGCACCGATGGTGTGCGTCACTCCCC
Source organism: Acidimicrobiales bacterium (assembly GCA_038238185.1). Classification (GTDB taxonomy): domain Bacteria; phylum Actinomycetota; class Acidimicrobiia; order Acidimicrobiales; family AC-14; genus DATAQC01. The sequence goes on along the minus strand of JBBRXY010000010.1, from coordinate 11,324 downwards.
CCTTTACGAGGTTCCCGTGGCTCTCTTCCGAAAGATTCGGCCCCGCTACCGCTTCGTCGGCGAGCGCCATTTTCATTTCGATTCTCAGATCCTCGACCTTTCTGACAACGTGTGTCTCTTCGGCTATTGGGTATCAGAGAAATATTTCTTGGACGCGGATGAGATCGTCCGACGGGAGTATATGCTTCGTAGTCTTCCGTCAGCAGAAAATGAAAGGTGGTTAGGTCGGCTGCGCGAGAGCGAATCGGTTGCTCTGCACGTTCGGAGAGGCGACTACGTATCCAATCCTGCTAACTCCGAGGCTCAGGGTACTTGCGACCCCGACTACTACCGACGTTGCATTGCCTCCATGAGACGGCGACTCCATGATCCAGTTTTCTTTGTTTTTTCCGATGATCTGAATTGGGCACGCGACAATCTGCCCTTATCAGGAGACACTGATTATGTAGACCACAACTCTGGGAAGCAGAGTTGTGAGGATCTACGGCTTATGAGTTCTGCCCAACACAACATCATTGCGAACAGCGGGTTCAGTTGGTGGGGGGCTTGGCTCAATAGCAACAAGGGAAAGGTCGTGATCGGGCCCCGACGATGGATGAAGGACCCGACCTACCAAACGCACGATGTCCTGCCCGCGGACTGGATTTCAATGTGATCGGGATCAGCCCTGTGCCGGTGTCGTCCCTCGTCGAGTGATCCCGTTTCTTAACCTCAGTCCGCTGGATGAGGACCTCAGAGAAGAACTTCTCACCGCAACCGCGCAATTCCTGGACTCAGGTCGCTACATGTTGGGAGAGGGTCTCGCCGAGTTCGAGGATACCTTCGCCAGCTATGTTGGGGTGGACCATTGCGTCGGTGTGGCGTCGGGACTCGACGCCATCAGCTTACTACTCCGGGCCTATAACATCGGCCCTGGGGACGAGGTCATCGTTCCCTCGAATACGTACATAGCGACGTGGCTCGCCGTCACCCACGTCGGTGCAACGCCGGTTCCTGTTGAGCCCGACGAGAGCACTTACAACCTCGACCCGTCCCTCGTCGAGGCAGCTCTGACCCCTCGCACGAGGGCAATCCTTCCGGTACACCTCTATGGTCAACCCGCCGACGTCGCCCCTTTGATGGGCATCGCATCGCGCCGGAACCTCGCGGTCATCGAAGATGCAGCTCAGGCGCACGGTGCCCGGTATCGCGGCCGTCAAGCAGGTTCGCTCGCCCACGCTGCGGCCTTCAGCTTCTACCCTACGAAGAATCTCGGCGCCTATGGCGACGGGGGCGCGGTGACCACGGATGATCCCGAAGTGGCCAAGACTGTCAGGCTGCTCCGCAACTACGGATCGCCGGGCCGCGGTCGTACGCTGCGGTTGGGCTACAACAGTCGCCTCGACGAGCTCCAGGCACGGCTCCTCACCATCAAACTCTCGCGCCTTGACGACTGGAACGGCCGGCGCCGCCACCAAGCGGCCATCTACCGGGAGGGCCTCGCCGGAACCGACCTTGTGTTGCCCGCGGCCCCGTCCTGGGCAGAGCCGAGCTGGCACGTGTTCGTTGTGCAGTCGATGCAACGCGATGACCTCGCTAGTCATCTCGCCCGCCATGGTGTGGAGACACTGATCCACTACCCGGTTCCGCCGCACCTACAGCCTGCATACGAGCACCTGGGTATGACACGTGGGTCCTTCCCACTCTCAGAGCTACTCCACCAGACTGTCCTAAGCCTCCCGATCGGACCCCATCTCAGCTGCGACGACGTGCGAACTGTTATCGCGGCTGTACGCCGGGCTACTTCCGAACCCACGTCTTAGAGCTCTGCCATAGTGGCAAGGAAGGCATCATAATCCCGGATGTAGTCGTCTGCGTCATACTTCAGTGACGCAAGGACAAGCAGCACGGCGTCCAGCGAGTGCTTGTACTGCGTAGCCCACACCATCGGCGGGATATGTAGTCCCACCTGCGGTCGGTCAAGCGCCACCTCTAAACGGCCACCCCGACCATCATCGATGATCACATGGCACGACCCGGCGAGGCAGACCAAGAACTGATGGAGAGTCCGGTGAGCGTGCTCTCCACGAACCTCAGCACTCTTCACGCCAAAGACAGTGAACATTCGCTGCGGGACGAAGGGCAACTTGTCGCCGACTTCGGCGAAGATAAGCGCTCCGCGAAGATCCTCGACGCGCGAAAGAGCGATCAATTGCGCACCGCCGACAAGATCTCTAATCTCGGCCTGTTCGATCGTGACCGTCGCGGCGGTGCCGGCATCCGCAGTCGAAGCGTATCCCACAATATTGGCGGGGTTTCCAACAACGACGGCGAACGGTGGGACGTCTTTTGTGACCACGGCGCCAGCCCCCACTACCGCCTTCAAACCGACAGTCACGCCACTGAGGATGGTTGCATTGGCTCCGACGCTGCACCCACATCTCAGTGTCGTCCTTCCAACCCTGTCGGGTTGTTTACCGCTCCGAGGAAAGCGGTCGTTCACGAATGTGGCATTAGGACCTATGAACACGTCATCTTCGATGTCGAGTCCGTCCCAAAGCTGAACGCCGCTCTTCACCGTCACTCGGTTACCAATGGTGACGTCGTTTTCGACCAGTACGTGGTCGTTAATATTGACGTCATCCCCGATGGCCGCGCCGGGAAAAATGTGGGTGAAGGCGTAGATTCGCGCCCTGCTCCCAATCGTGGGCGACTCGATGATGGCCGTTGGATGACGAGTTGGAGACCGATCGGGAGTCAACGGTTCGGACATCGCTGGCTCCTCAGGTGTAGTCGTCGAACGGGGCGCAACGCTTGGGCAGCGGTTGTGGCCACCAGCAGTCCAAGCCTCACCGTCTCCTTGAGGCAGTTAAGCGTGGGCTGCAGTCGACGCAGGTAGTGGGTCCAGACTGTCCGAAGAGCCAATCTGTACAATCCAGCTTCCAAGAGGCCATTCGTCACTCGAAGCGCTTCTTCCCGGACGTGACGCCTTATCTGGGCATCAGGTCTCGTTGACTCCGATTGTCCGTGAACGTCCAGTACATCTGCGAGGGACTGTAAGTAGGAATCAGATCGGCCGCTCGTGAAGTTTGCCGAATGCAGACGGTAATGCACGAGTGGCTTGCGTAGGTAGGCGAAGTCCACCACGGCCGCCGCTCGAAAATAAAAGTCAAGATCCTCAATGGCGAAGGATTCGTCATAGGCACCGATAATGTCGTACACGTCCATCCTTACTGTCGTAGACGGAGCGGGGATAAAGCACCGATGATAGAGGGCAACTCGAATTTGCTGTCCTGTAACGATTTTGCTCGCGCCGATAGCGGGAACCATCGATTCATATCCCGGGACTGATAGGAGTTTCAGCGTGCGTGCGGGGCTCAAGTCGCCCGAGATCGGCTTCCCATTCGAGTCGATCAACTCAGCGTCGCCAAATAGTACCCCTACACTTCGAGGTAGTGTCTCGAAACAATCGATCACTACCTTCAGCCGATCGGGCGCCCAAAGGTCGTCGCATATTACAGTGAGGTAGTCGCCATGCGCGCAAGTCAAGGCGCTGTTGAGTGCTGCTGGGATACCGCGATTGGTCCCATGCTCGACGAACTCAGCCGAGAACCCTGTGTCTGCTAGCCAGGCACGGATTAGCTTCACCGAATCGTCGGATGAGCCGTCATCGACGATGATCACCTCGACGCGCTCGTAGGTCTGGCTACGGATGCTCTCGAGAGTGTCGACAACGTAACGGCCGGTGTTGTAGCAGAGGGTGATCACGCTTATGAGCGGCTGCTGATCCCCGGAGCCGGACCGCTTTCGTGGCGGACGGGAGCCGGCAGTGGCAGCACGGGTATCGGTCACGTCTCTGAGGTTACTGTCCCACTCGCTCCCTGTACCTATGGTTCCTCCGGACGCTTGGGTAACGATGCGGATGGCGAGCGCTGTGCATGTCTACGCTTGGGGCGGCGTTCACCCATGGCGCCCTAGCTCATCCACGATGCGGTCGGGGTTCGACACCCGAAGCCGTAAGCCCTATTGTTGAGCTGTGTGGACGCTAGGTGCCATCGGCGGGTGGGCGATGCCGGAAGCAGGTGAAGGAGCACGTCGGGCGAGGGCTCGTGCTCGACGAATATCTGGAATCGTGTACTCTACGTTGAGGCGTCGGCGTGCGCTGAGGCTGGTATTGGCGTGAGAGGGTTCAGCTCGAAACGGGCTAGCGACCTCTGGCTGTCTTGGAAAGTTGCTGTTGGCAAGTACCTTGCGGCGATCCGGTGGCGGCTCGACCATAGCCCGGTTCCGCCGCCTCATGCGATTAAGCAATTGGTGGTTCGTCGACATGGGCGGAAGTATGGTTTACGTACCCTTATTGAGACTGGCACCTAACATGGGCATATGGTAATGGCAATGCCTTCATATTTTGAGACGATCTACTCTATTGAGTTGAGCGAATCGCTTTTCCAGGAAAGTGCCGCACGATTTGCAGGAGATGTCCGGGTTGATCTCGTTCAGGGGGACAGTGCGCTGGCTTTACCGAGGGTAGTGAAGGCCATCGATGGTCCGGCACTATTCTGGTTGGATGGACACTACTCCGAGGGCGAAACCGCCCGTGGTCCGCGAGATTCGCCGATTCGGGAGGAGCTGGCTGCTGTTGCGCGCTCGGGGAATCGTGGACACGTCGTCCTGATAGATGATGCACGTGCGTTCGGCATCGAACGCGACTATCCCTCTCTTGTCGAGTTCCATGATCTTGTCGCTCGGGAGTTCCCTTTGCACCGGTTTGCGGTAAAGGACGACGTTATCCGGATCACCCCGGTTGGGTGATATGTGACTAACCCGTCAGATGCCGAGACAATTGCTGATGCTAAGGGTAACCGGTTTGCCTTTCGGCCGATCGATTGTCCGATATGTCAGCGCCGGGACCTTCATTGTCTCGGATACAGAGGTGGCGCGAGCCACCGGCGTGGCCTCGGTGTCAGGTCGGCGATCGTGCGTTGCAACGGATGCGGGCTTCTGTTTGCCAATCCTTTTCCGTTTCCCATGGACCCACAGGTGCTTTACGGCGATCCCGAGAAGTACTTCGCCGGCCACGACGTCGATGCCAAGCTGGCGAGCAACCGCCAGAACATCACCGAACTGGTGGCCGACACCGGGCTGAACCGACCGTCCCTCCTCGATGTGGGCAGCGGACGAGGTGAGGCGTTGCAGGCGGCGCATCTGGTCGGCCTGACGGACATCGTGGGGCTGGAGCTCTCGTCGGCGATGCGAGACGAGACGCAGCGTCGCTATGGTGTCGACATTCGCCTCGAGACGATCGAGCAGCATGCCACCGGCGCCGAGCGGACGTACGACATCGTCATATTGTCCGCCGTGCTCGAACACGTCTACGACCCCGACTCCATGATCGCCAGTGTCGCCGCCCTGACGCACCCGGGCAGTGTCGTCTACATCGACGTGCCGCAAGAGCCCAACCTCCTGACCATGGTGGGTAACCTGCCGGGCCGGTTGCGGGGCACCCGGACCGTCTACAACCTGGCCCCGACCTTCCCGCCCTATCACGTATTCGGGTTCAACCAACGAGCTTTGACGACCCTGTTGGAGAAACACGGCTTCGAGCCGTTCCGCTGGCTGAAACGGGCGCAGCTGCGGATCCCTTCCCGAGAGGGGATAAAGGATCGTGTCATGGCCTTCGGGGCGATGCAGCTCCACAAGCTGGGCAATCTCACCGGACTGTCGACCAACATGGACGTGTGGGCCCGCAAGGTCTGAGATGACCGATCTCCCGGTACCGGCCCGTCCGACAGTCAGCTTCGTCGTGCCCACCTATCGGCGCCCCGATGCCCTCCGGTCGACCCTCGCGGCTTTGCTCTCCGTCGACTACCCGCCCGACCGCTACGAGGTCGTTGTCGTCGACGACGGCTCCGGAGACGACACCGCCGACGTCGTGCGGGAGCTGCAGAGGAAGTCGAGGGTAAAGCTGAACTACCTCGCCCAAGAGAACGCTGGCGCCGCGACTGCCCGCAACCGCGGGGCTCGATCGGCCACCGGGGATCTCCTCGTCTTCATCGACGACGACATCGTGGTGGAGCCGAGCCACATCCGGGACCACCTGACGACCAGGGCTGCTCACGGCGATGCCCTGGTGAACGGCCACTGGGAATTCCCGGTGGAGCTGGCGGAGACCCTGGCCGCGACGCCGTTCGGACGTTTCCGAATCGAGCTGGAGCGATGGGTGAAGGATGGGATCACGAAGAACCCCTTGGGTGCCGGATGCGAGGCACCGTCGGCCGTCACTGCATGCAACCTCGGTATTCGCCGCGAGCTGTTCTGGGAGCTGGGAGGATTCGACGAAACCTTTCCCTTCGCCGGCTATGAGGACCAGGAACTGTCCTACCGGGCGGTTCGGGCCGGGTGTCCCCTCGTCTACGACCGGAGGATCCGGCTGACCCACAACGACCAGCGACTCATGCTTGGGCAGTTCTGCGAGCGCCAGCGCAGGGGAGCGTGTACAGCCGTCCACCTCGCCCATCGCCACCCCGAGGAGTTCGGTCGCCGCCCCATGATCGTGGAGAACGGGCCTCTGACCCGCTCGGACCCCACGCGGAGACTGCTGAAGAAGGTGCTGAAATTGGGCCTCACGACGCCGCCAGCCCTCAGTGCCATTCACGTTGGAATCCGCCTGTTCGAGCGGGTGGCGCCACGGAGCAGACTGCTGCAGCGGTGTTACTGGTCGGTCTGCGGGTTGTACATCTTCCAGGGTGTGCGCGATGGCTTCACGGCCGTCGTCGGTTCCTGCGGGACTCCGGCAACGGCAAACGTATGAGCCCACTGGTCAGCGTCGTGATCCCCGCGTACAACGCCGAGCGAACTCTCGGCGACACCGTGGATTCTGCGCTGGCACAGAGCCTCGGCGACCTCGAGGTCGTCGTCGTCGACGATGGGTCGAACGACGCCACGGCGTCGATCGCCCGCCGCTTCGGTGCCCCGGTACGCTGCATCTCGGTGCCCAACGGTGGGGTGTCGACGGCCCGAAACCTGGGGATCGACGCGGCCCAGGGGCGCTACGTGGCCTTCCTCGACGCCGACGATCAATGGGAGCCCGAAAAGCTGCTCCGCCAGGTGGACAGGCTCGAGGCTGATCCTGACGCAGGTGCCGGCTACACCGGGATCCGGCGGGTCGACGATGCTCAGCAGACGGTCGGAGAATCGCCGGCCCGGGTGTACCCGGATCTGTGTGAGGCCCTGTTGTTGTTCTCCGGCGTCGTGAACATGTCGTCGTCCATTGTTCGTCGTTCGTTGGCGCCGACGTTCGATCCCCGGTTCAGCCAGTGTGCCGACTGGGACTACTTCTTGCGCCTGAGCCGGCTCACCCGATTCGTCGCCATCCCGGACCTGCTCGTTCGGTACCGGTCATCGCCGGGACGGATGAGCAGTGACATCGGCCTTCTGGAACGCGACACCTTCGCCGTGCTCGACAGTTTTTTCGCCGGACCGCTCGGCGACGCCTACCGACCCCTCCGGCGACACATCTACAGCAACCACCGCATGATTCTCGCCGGTTCGTACCTGCATGCCGGGAAGCCGGCAGCCTCGCTGCGAAGCGTGGCCGCCGGCCTGGCACTGCACCCAGCGAACGCCAGGCGCCCCCTCGGCGCCCCAAGCCGTTGGGTGCGTCGATTGGCTACAACCCGGCCCATGCCGGCCCGGTCGTGACGACGGAACATCCGCTCGTGTCGGTGGTCGTCCCGGCGTACAACGCGGCGCGGACACTCTCGGCCACAGTGGAGAGCATCCTCGCCCAGACCGAGCGTGACCTCGAGGTCATCGTCGTCGACGACGGGTCATCCGACGGGACCGTCGAGGTTGCCCGGGCCGTCGACGACGAACGAGTCCGGGTCGTGGTCCGCGAGAACGCGGGGGCGTCGGCGGCCCGGAACACGGGCATCGCCGAGGCGACCGGGACTTGGGTCGCCTTCCTCGACTCCGACGACGTGTGGGTGCCCGTGAAACTCGAACGCCAGCTCGCCTACGTCGCCGCCCACCCGGACGTGCACGCAGTGCAGACCGGCGCCTTCTTCGTCGACAACAACCTCCAGGTGCGGTACGAGCGCCGTTGCAAACCGTCCCGCGACGCCCTCTGGGAGAGCCTGTTGTTCCAGAACCTGCCTTCGTTCCCATCGACGCTGATGATCCGACGATCCAAGCTGGACGAGATCGGGCCCTTCGACACCAGCCTCGAGATCCTCGAGGACTGGGAGCTGGCCATTCGTGCATCGCGGTTCTGCAACCTCCAAAGCATCGAGGAGCCGCTGAGCCTGTACCGCACTCATCCCGGCAACCGCAGCCTCGATATCGGCATCCACCTCGCCCCCGGGCTACTGGTCCTGGATCGACTGTTCGCCGACCCGGGGCTCCCCGAACGGGTCCGGGCCGGCCGGCGCCGAGTCTATGCCCATCTCTACACGATGCTGGCAGGAGGTGCGTTCAAGGTCGGCGACTACGACGACTGTCGCCGCTGGGCGATGAAGGCCCTGCGCTACGACCCCCGGTCTATCCGCTACATGGTCGAGCTGCCCGTCCGTCGCATGAGGCGTTTGCTGAGCAAGCTCGCCCAGCGGCGGCATGGTGGTGTGCTCGGGATCGAACGACCGGCTCAGGCCGAGGGGTGACGGGCGAGCGCCCATACGACCAGCGGGACGTTCTTCTCATTGCGCAACGAACTCCATGGGCGGTACGCCGTCCAGCGCCGGAGGTTGGCGGTGACGCAGCGTCGATTACCCCAACTGCGAACCCACACGGCCTCGAGACCGGCAGCCTCGAGCAGCAGCCGTAGGCCGCTGGGTGTGAAACGCCAGTGATCCTCGGGATGGTCGTGAAGACGGACAAGGAAGGGTGTGCTGACGAGTACGAGGCCGCCGGGATGGACGAGCCGGGCGAGATTTCGCATCGCGAGGTAGGGGTCGCGGACGTGCTCCAGCACCTGCTCGCAGACCACCAGATCCGCCTCCGCTCTGGGGATCGACGGGGCACAGATGTCGAATTCCGGGTAGGAAAGCGATCGGTAGGACTTCCACGGCAGGCCGCCCCGCAGCTCGCCGCTCACCTCGGTCACATCGATGGTCGACGGCGGCAACGATTCGAAGAAGGCGTCGAGATCCCGGTTCATCGTCTCGCGGAGCCACTGGTCGGCTGAGCCGGCTTCGACGAAGGCGGTTCGTAGCTGATGGCGAACACCACTGGGCAGGTGGCTGTAGGCCGTGCGGGCCATCGACCGGGCAGTGATGGCGCTCACCGGGCCAGCCGGCGGAACCCGTCGCTCGTTCGGGCCAGCTCATCGTAGGTACCGACTCTCGTGATGCGGCCGTCTTCGACGAGGACGACCTGGTCACAATTGCGCACGCTGCTCAGTCGGTGGGCCACGGCGATGACGGTGAACCGACCCTTGAGGCGGTTGAGCGTCTCGATGATCTGCGCCTCGGTGAGGTTGTCGAGCGCGGAGGTCCCCTCGTCGAGGACGAGCACGGCGGGATTGCGGTACAGGGCACGAGCGATCACCACCCGCTGGCGCTGGCCACCGGAGAGCCGAACCCCGGCCTCGGCGACGGATGTATCGAGGCCGGCCGGGAGGGTGGCCACGAATTCGTCGAGCTGGGCCATCAGGATCGCTGCATCGACGCGCTCGTCGTCGATCTCGTCGTCGTTGACGCCGAAGGCAACGTTGCGGCGAAGGGTGTCGTCGGTGAGGAACACCGCCTGGGGGACCATGCCCAGATTCGCCTGCCAGCCGGCGACGTCGTCGCGTATGTCGACTCCGTCGACCAGCACCGATCCGGACGTCGGCTCGAGCAGGCCGACGAGGAGGTCGATCAGGGTGCTCTTGCCCCCGCCCGAGGGCCCGACCAGGCCGATGGACCCGCCCTTCTCGATGACGAGGTCGATACCGTCGAGGACGGCTTGCCCGTCCGGGTCGTACCGGAAGCCCACATCGTCGAGGACGATGCGGTGGCCGAAGTCGACAGGGGTCTCGGAGACTGCGGGCGTCGGCAGGCTGTCGAGCTCGACGAGGTCGTCGTAGACGATGTCGAGCGCGGCACGCCCAGACTTGATGTTGGTGAGGCTCATCAGCATCCGGTTGACGGCCGGAAGGATACGCAGGGCCGAGTAGGCGAAGAGCCCGAGCACGGGGATCTTGTCGGCGGGCGACACGCCGGAGACCTGAGTGACGAGTAGGGAGACGACGATGAAGAGCACGAACACGGTCTCGGTGCCGACCCGCGGGATGCCACCGAGGGTGTTCGCCGTGTAGCTGACCCGGATGTACTCTCGTCGATGCCGGAGGTAGTCCTCGCGGAAGTACGACTGGCGACCGTAGAGCTTCAGGTCCCTGATGCCGTTGAAGCTCTGGTTCAGCGATTGGAGGCCGGCTCGGATCTTCTCCTGGGAGATCACCCCCAGGCGGCCCAACCGGGGTTGGATGATGCGCAGCATGAGGAAGACCGTGCCCCCGAGCACAACCCCCGCGGCGACGGTGATCGTCGGGGCGGCGACGACCATCAGGGCGACCATGGCGACCACGACGGCCGTGTCCGAGACCAGGGCGATGAGCGACACGAACACCTGGCGGGAGAGGATCTCGGTGGACTCGTTGATGTTGCGGATGAGGCGGGCCGAGTTATCGCGCAGGTGGCGTGCGAACGGCATCGACAGGTAGCCATCCAGGAGCCGGGCTCCGACCTCGGTGGCCGCTTCGGCCGACATCCGGAACTGCCGGTAGAGCTGGAACACGGTCAGGCCGGCGCGGGCGATGAAGAACACGGCGACGGCGACCCCGGCCCCGGCGATGCGCTGATCGGGACTCAGGCCGTCGAGCAGGCCGCCAGCGCTCCCGATCACCGGGAGCGAGATCTTTCCCGCCGGTTGGGCGATCTGGAAGAGCGCGAGGATGAGCAGGGCCCCGACCAGCTCGAACACACTGACGATCAGGCTGAGGGCGCCGAGGGCCACCCACTTGGGTCTCGCCCCCGGATCGATGAGACGGAGGGCCTTCCGGTAGGCTTCCCTGAGACCCTTCACCAGGTGACGGGCAGCGTGGCGGCCCTGAACCCGGAGAACACGTTGACCGGGCGCGTCGGCCGCTTTACCGGATGCACCATCCGCCTCAGCCTATCCCGGTTGCCCATCCGTCCTGGTCGCAGCCAAGAGGCTTCGGCTCGCTTCTAACCTCGATTGTTCGCGCGGCTTCGTGAAGAACTGCCCGTAGCTCCGCGGAAAAGCGCTCCTGACCTGGGAGAATGCGTGTTCTCTACGCAGGCAAACCCACCAGGAGGAGCGCTCCTTGAAGGTACATCGTAGTCAGT
>JBBRXY010000009.1:0-65579 GCA_038238185.1 Acidimicrobiales bacterium | reverse complement strand
AGTCCCCGCTGGTGGCCGGCGGAAGTCCCCACCCCTCACTGACGCATCCACGCGAGTTATCCCCCGGCCGGTGACGGTTCGGTGCCTAGCCACTTCCGGCACCGACCGAGGGACTGCTCCATGAAATCAGTGAGGGAACGAATGGACATGACTGCCGCCTACCGCGAGGTGGGCACCTACCGAGGCGCCGCTGACATCTGCGGCACCACCCCCAAGACCGTCAAGCGCGCCGTGGCCGGCGCGGAGGTGGTCGGCAACACCGACAGGCCCCGCAACTACGACTCGGTGGCCGACATCGTCGCCGAGCGCATCGCCAAGACCCACGGGCGGATCTCAGCCAAGCGGCTACGGCCTGCAGCTCGCACCGCCGGCTACGAGGGCTCGGCCCGCAACTTCCGCCGGCTCGTTGCCATCGCCAAGGCGAAGTGGCGGTCGGGCAATCACCGCGGACGTCGTCCCGGCGTGTGGACGCCGGGAGACATGTTGGTGATCGACTGGGGCGAGATCGGTGCCCTGTCGGTGTTCTGCGCGGTGGCCGCCTGGAGCCGGTGGCGCTTCGTGTTCTTCGCCGACAACCAACGCTCCGAAACCACCCTCGCCGCCCTGGCCGCGTGCTTCGAGGCGATGGGCGGCGTTCCCCGCACGGTGCTGAGCGATCGCATGGGCTGTCTGAAGGGAGCCACCGTTGCCAACGTCGTCGTGCCCACGGCTGACTACGTGCGCTTCGCCAACCACTATTCCTTCCGGCCCGATTTCTGTGAGGGCGCCAACCCCGAATCGAAGGGTCTGGTGGAGAACCTCGTCGGCTACGTTAAGTCCGACCTGATGATCCCGAGGGCCTCACCGTCGCCGCCCTGGCCACGGCGAACGAGAAGGGCGCGGCCTGGGGCGATGAGGTGAACGCTGCGGTCCACTCCGAGATCGCCGCCGTGCCCGCCGAGCGCCTGGCCAAAGAGCTCGAGCTGTTCAGCGTGCTGCCGTCATTGCGGGCCCGGATCGCCAAGCTCGTGGTCCGCAAGGTCGACCGGCTCAGCTGCGTCCGGTTCGGCTCGGCCCGCTACTCGGTGCCCACCCGCCACATCGGCCGCCAGGTCGAGGTCCGGGTTGGCGACGGCCGGGTCCAGATCATCTCCCTCGGTGCGGTCATCGCCGAGCATGCCGTCGTTTCCCCTGGTGAGGCGTCTGTGAACGACGACCCTACGGCGGAGCGAGACCGGCACCGGCCCCGGCGGTGGCCACCCCTGCGGGCCTGTTGGCCCAGGTCATCGGCGACGATGTCACCGAGGCCGACGACGGGAGCCCCGAGATCCGCCAGGGTGTGGCGCCCGATCGCACCATCAGCCACTCCGATCCGGAGATGCGCCACGGCCGCAAGTCGGCGGCTCGACGCTTCGACGGCCACAAGCTGGATGTCGTCACCGACGAGGACACCGAGATGATTCTCGGCGTGGATGTCCGAGCCGGCAACGCCGGCGACGGCAAGGGGCCGCCCCGTTGCTCGCCCAGATCCTGACCCTGCCCGGCATCGTCATCACCACGCTGCTCGCCGACATGGCCTACTCCGACGGCGACGTACGGGTGGCGGTGGAAGAACACGGAACCGAGCTGGTGGCCAAGGTGGCCCCGGTGACCAACGGCGGGCGCTTCCCCAAGACCGACTTCGAGATCGACCTCGAGGCGAACAGCGTCACGTGCCCGGCTCTGGAGACCACCACCGACGCCCGCCCGGTCACCGACCACAAGGGCCGTGCCGCCCTCCGCTTCGTCTTCGCCGCCGTCACCTGCGGCGCCTGTCCATTCCAGACCCAGTGCACCACGGCCAAAGGCGGGCGCCAGATCACCGTCGGCGTGCACGAGGCCCGCATCACCGCCGCCCGGGCGGCCCAGGCCGAGCCGGCGACCAAGGCATTGCTGCGCCGTCGCTCCAAGGTCGAGCGCAAGATCGACCATCTCCAGGACCTGGGCATGCGCCAGGCCCGCTTACCGGGGCCGACGAAAGACGCGCCTGCAGGCGCTGCTCGCGGCCACCGTGGCCAACTTCAAGCGCCTCGGTGTCCTCGGCGCGTTCGACACCGGCCCCCGAACTGGCCATCGCCGCCTGTGGATCGGGCCTTGGGCCCGTGCGTATGCGCCACTCGGGCCATTTGCCGCCGAATTGGCCCCGAAGAGTCATCAGCGCCGCCCTCTCGGACCATCAACCCGATCGTCCGGCGCGCCGACCAACGGGCGTCGTAGTCTTAAAAGGCCACTTCCTGCCGACTCACCTAGAACTGCGACAGAAAGCGGACGTCGTTGGTGAGCAGGTGGCGGAGGTCGTCGAGGTCGTGGCGGACCTGGGCGCAACGGTCGATGCCGAAGCCGAAGGCGAAGCCCGTCCACTCCTCGGGGTCGATGCCGACGGCGGCGAACACGTTCGGATCGACCATGCCCGCTCCGCCCAACTCGATCCAGCCCGACTGGGAACACACCCGGCATCCGGCGCCGTGGCAGAAGATGCAGGTGACCTCGAACTCGGCCGATGGCTCCGTGAAGGGGAAGTACGACGGTCGCAGGCGGGTGTGGATCGACTCGCCGAAGTAGGCAGTGGTGAAAGCCTCGATGGTGCCGGCCAGGTCGCCGAACGTGATGCCCCGGTCGACCACCAGGCCTTCGATCTGGTGGAAGACCGGGAGGTGCCGGGCGTCGGGCGTGTCGCGGCGGTAACACCGCCCCGGGGCCACAACCCGGATGGGTGGCGCCTGGCTCTTCATGACTCTGATCTGCACGGGCGATGTATGCGTGCGCAGCAGCACCGACTCGGGTGCCCCCAGCTTCAGGTACAGCGTGTCCCACATGCTGCGGGCCGGATGGGCGGGGGGCATGTTGAGCGCCTCGAAGTTGTACCAGTCGGTCTCCACCTCGGGCCCCTCGGCCACGGCGTAGCCCATGGAAACGAAGACGTCCTCCAAGTCATCGCGCGCCTGGTTGACGAGGTGCGTGTGCCCCCGACCGGGCCGTCCGACGATCTCGGTGAGGTCGGTGCGGTCGGCCTCGAGGCGGACGACCCGCTCGGCCGCTTCCAAGGTCTGCCGGCGGCCGGTGGCCGCCTCCTCCACTCTGGTTCGGGCCTCGTGTATCGCCCGTCCCTGCTCGCGGCGCTCCTCGACCTCGAGTCCACCCAGGGCACGGTGCAATGCCGCGAACGGTGACTTCTTGCCCAGGAACTCCTGTTGGGTGGCGTCGAGGTCGGCCACCGAGGCGGCGGCAGCCACCCGGCCCACAGCCTCCTCCTCGATCTGGGCGGGGGAACGACTCTCGTCAGTCATGTGGACAACTCGTCGGGGAGGCCGGTGGGAAGGGTGAAGCGGAACGTCGATCCCCGGCCCACCTCGGACTCGACCACCAGGGATCCCCCGTGGGCCTCGACCAGGCCTCGGCTGATCCACAGGCCGAGCCCTGAACCCGTGGGGCGGGTCTCGGCCCGCCGGAAAAACTTGCTGAAGACGCGGCGCAGGTCGGACTCGGGGATGCCCTGACCCTTGTCGGTCACGGCCACCGCCACCGCTCCCTCGCCATCGGTTCCCATGATCCGCATCCCCTTCGGGTCGCCATACTTGGCGGCATTCTCGACCAGATTGGTGAGCACCTGCTCCACCTTGTCGGGATCCGCGTAGACGTGGGGGAATTCGCCGGGGAACACCACCTCGGCGTCGAGGGTGGATTCGCTCATCCGCACCTTCTCGACGACCGTGGCAACCAGGGCCGGCAGGTCCACGAGCTGGCGGCGCAGATGAAGCCGGCCGCTCTCGAGGCGGCTGATGTCGAGCAGCTCGGTGACGAGCCGGGTGACCCTCGCGGCGTCGTGGTTGACCTGTTCGAGCATGCTCCGCTTCTGGTCGTCACCCAACCGGTCCCAGCGGTTGAGCAGGAGGCTCGTGTAGCCCCGCACCGACGTGAGCGGCGCTCGCAGCTCGTGGCTGACCGTGGAGATGACCTCCATCCCCTCGGCCGGCCCGGCCCTGCGACGGCTGGCGTCGCGCGCGGCCACCACCGCCCCGATCACTCGACCGTCGACGTCGCGTTGGTAGGTACCGGTAACGAGGGTGACGACATCGGAGCCGTCGGCGGCCCGCATCACCACCTCGTGCTCGGGTATGGCCCGCACCGATCGCAGCCGGGCCGCCCGGGGCCAGCCGTCGACCAGCAGGGCCCTGCCGTCGGTGGTGTGACAGTTGAGCGCCTCACCGGCGGGACGTCCGATCAGGTCGTCGCGCTTGAGACCGGTGAGCTCGGTGGCGGCTCGGTTGACGGCCACCAGACGTCGCTCGGCATCGAGATGGAACACCGCGTCCGGGAACCGGTCGAAATCGGGGGTGCCGGAGTCGGTGGTGGCGTTCATGGCCGGGTTCGTCGCTGGCGAGCCGACTCGAAGCAGAGAATCGCAGCAGCGGCCCCAACGTTCAGCGACTCCGCCGGCGCCGCCATGGGGATGGTGACCAGGCCGTCGAGGACGCCCTCGATCTCCGAGGACAGGCCGTGAGCCTCGTTGCCCAGCACCAGGGCCACCGGCCCGGTCAGATCGGTGGTGTCGTAGGCGGTACCACCCGCGGCCCGCGTCCCCAGGCGCCGCATCCCCCACGACCCCAACTCCTCCAGCACCTCCACCGCCGCCCCTCCGCTCACCATCGGCAGCTGGAACACTGCACCGGCCGATGCCCGCACGCATTTGGGGCCGTAAGCGTCCGCTGTCCCGTCGCAAAACACTATCCCGGCCGCCCCCGCGGCCTGGGCGCTCCGCAGCACCGTCCCGAGGTTGCCGGGGTCACGGACATCGACACACACCACCACCGGGCCGGCATCGGCCGCCACCGCGTGATGCAACGTCGCCATGTCGGTATCGACGATGGCCACGACGCCGATGACAGGCTGGGGCGTGACGGTGGCCGACACCCGCTCGAGGACACCAGGGGCCAGGGCCTGGGCAACGATGCCGGCGGACGACGCGGCCAGCGCACCGGCATATCCGGGGCCGACGTACACGGCCTCGACGGGCGCACCGGCAGCGACCGCGGCGGCGACCAGCTTCTCGCCCTCGACCACGTAGGCCCGCTCCGTCCGGCGGGCCCTGGCGTCGCGGGCCAACCGGCGCAACCGCTGGACCCTGGGGTTGCGTATGGCCAGCCCGACCGGCGATCCGTCACCCGGGCCGGCGGGCCCTGGTCTCATGACGCCTTGGGCGGGGCCTCCTGGGCCACCTTCACCAGAGCGGCAAAAGCACGGTCGTCGGTGACGGCGAGGTCGGCCAGGATCTTGCGGTCGACTTCGACTCCGGCCCGGTTGAGGCCGTCGATGAACCGGCTGTAGCTCATGCCGTGCTGGCGGGCTCCGGCGTTGATCCGCTGGATCCAGAGCTGGCGGAAGTCGCCCTTGCGTGCCCGACGGTCGCGGTAGGCGTACTGGCGGGAGTGCATCAGCTGCTCGTTGGCAGCCTTGAAGCTTCGGCTCTTGTTGCCGTAGTAGCCGCGGGCCTCCTTGAGGACGGCCCGGTGGTGCTTTCGACCGTGTACGGCGCGCTTGACCCTGGCCATGAAACGCTCCCTTCCTGGTTCTCGTGACGTGGTGCGGTTTCGGGTGGTTAGAGGCCGAGAAGCTGCTTGACCTGAGCTCGGTCACCGCCGCGGAGCTCAGCTTCCTTGGCCAAGCGGCGCGTGCGCTTGGAAGGCTTCTTCTCGAGGATGTGGGACCGGAACGCCTTGCGACGCATGATCTTTCCGGTACCGGTGACCTTGAAGCGCTTGGCCGCCCCTCGGTGCGTTTTCATCTTGGGCATGTCGTGGCTCCGATCTCGGTCATACGTTCTGTGCGTCTGTGGGGATCTCAGGCGGCGGGGTGACGTCTGGCTGAGGCTGCCCTGCTTCGCTTTCCTCTTCGGCAGCCGCCTTGGCCGCCGCGGCCTTGGCCCGCTTGTCAGGTGCCAACACCATCACCATGTTGCGGCCGTCCAGCTTGGGTGATGCTTCCACCTTGGCCCCTGGCCCCAGGGTCTCGGCGATGCGATTGAGGATCTTCATGCCAAGGTCGGGATGAGCGACCTCCCGGCCACGGAACATGATCGTGACCTTGACCTTGTGACCCTCGTCGAGGAACTCCCCGACCTTGCGCGTCTTGGTGTCGAAATCGCCGCCGCCGATCTTGGGGCGGTATTTCATCTCCTTGATCGAACTGCTCGCAGCCCGCCTCCGGGACTCCCGGTCGCGCTTTGCCGCTTCGTACTTCCAGTTGCCGTAGTTGAGGATCCGGCACACGGGCGGGTCGGCGTTGGGCGCCACCTCCACCAGGTCCATCCCGAGCTCCTCGGCAATCCGCAGAGCCTCCAGGGTGGGCTTGATCCCGAGCTGACCTCCGTCGGGGTCGACCAAGCGCACTTCGCGCGCTCGGATGCGGTCGTTGATCCTCGGGTCGTTCCCGTCTGCTGTGGCGATCCGGCATCACTCCTTGGCTTGTATGGTCGGGCTGGTACTTCGCAGTGTTCGTTCGATGGACGCGAAAGAGGCGGACGTCGGGAAGGCAACGCCCGCCTGCGGCGGTCGAATCGACCCGGACGCACCAACGGTGGCCAGGTGGGGACCCAAAGATCCCGCTTCCCGTCTTCAATTGTGCACCTAGGCTAGCAGCATGAGCACCATCTGGACACCGTCAGGCGAGCGTCCCGTCCATCGAGACGACCCGCCCGCACCGCCACCCCAGGGCACGCAACCGGCCCCACCGTCGGACCCCTCCGGGCGGGCCCAACCCACCGAGGAGGAGTTGGCCGCGCGGATGGCCCAGGTCCAACGAGAGCTCCTCCAGACACCCGCGATCGTGGTGATCGCCAACCACTGCATCGGGCTGTTCCAGCTCGCGGCTCTTCACCTCGACCAGGAGCGCCCCGATCTGGCCCAGGCACAACTGGCCGTCGATGCCCTCGCCGCCATCGTCGAAGGTCTGGGCGACAAGCTGGGCGAAGACGAAACCCCATTGCGGGATGCCCTTACCAGCCTCCGCCTGGCGTTCGTGGAGGCCGGCAAGCGAGCCGGGGGTGAGCGTGCCCCCTCGCCCTGAGCGATCTGTCATTCGAGGCGACGCAGGCGCCGGACGATTCCGGGCGAGAAGGATCGGGAAAAGAACGAGGGCTCTGGCTGCCACCGCCGTCCTGGCCCTATTGGTTGCCGGGTGCGGATCGGGGAGCCAGAAGGCGACCCCTTCCGGGACTCCGACGACACACCTGACCACGGTGAACACCTACGCCGCTCTCGCCCGGAACCACGTGCAGGGGAAGGTGGATTATCCCCAGACGCCGCCGGTGGGCGGTGATCATGCTCCGATCTGGCAGAACTGCGGCTACTACTCCCAGCCGATCGTGACGGAGCAGGGCGTACATTCCATGGAGCACGGGGCGGTATGGATCACGTACTCCCCCGACCTGCCTGTCCAACAGGTCGCCGTGTTGCGCGACCTGGCCAAGAGCCCGACGTACGTCCTCGTTAGCCCGTTCCCGGGACTTCCCGCCCCTGTCGTGGCCTCGGCATGGGGTGCCCAGCTCGAGCTGCCGTCGGCCACCGACCCCGAGCTGGCGGTGTTCGTGAAGCAGTACCGCCAGAGCCCCAAGGCGCCGGAGCCGGGCGCGCCCTGCTCGGGTGCCTCCGGCACGCCGGAATAGCCCGCTACCGCAAAATAACCGCTACAACGGCGATTCTTCCCGGTGCTCTGCGGACTCGGTCGTTGCCGAGACCCGATGAGCGGGCCGCCTCATGATGAGAAGCAGGGCCACACCTGCGCCGACAGCCAGTGCCACCAGCCCGATCCCCGCCGCCACCTGCCCGACGGCGATGAGCGTCCCTGCCCCGGCTGCGGCCGCCACCATGACCAGGGAGCACGCAGCCGCGACGATCGACATCAGCAGTGACAAGGGCGGTGGCCCCGAGCGCTGGGGCGACGCCTGTTCCGCCGGCTTGGACCCGGCGTCTTTGGATTCGGCGGAGTCGGAATCGGCGTCCTTGGAATCGGCGTCCTTGGATTCGGCGTCCTTGGATTCGGCGTCCTTGGATTCGGCGTCCTTGGATTCGGCGTCCTTGGATTCGGCGTCCTTGGATTCGGCGGAGTCGGAATCGGTGGATTCGGAATCGGTGGATTCGGAATCGGTGGATTCGGTGAGTGTGGTCGAGACCTTCGGCGGTGAGGGGGGCGGATCGTGCTTCTCGGCCCACGACACCATCGACAACGCCGCCCCGAGGGCGACCGCGTGCGTCGGTTCGGCCGCGACGGTGACCGGCCGGCCCAACTCCTCGGACACCAGTTGAGCGACCAGCGGCATGCGCGACGACCCGCCCACGAGGACAACGGAGTCGACCTCGGCGGCGTCAACGTCGGCGGCGACAAGGGTGCGGCGAAGGACCTCGACGGTCTCTGTGAGCGACGAGCGGACCATGGCGTCCAGCTCGTCCCTGGTCACCCGCACCTCGCGTTCGCCGCCGGGGAGGAACACCGGCACCGACACCTCGGCGGCCGTCGAAAGTGTCTCTTTGAGCACGGCACACTCCTCGCGGAGGCCGTCGATGGCGGCGGTCGTAGCCGGGTCGTCGGGTTCGAAGTCAGCCAGCCCGACGCCGACGGCTCTCGAGATGTGGGCGAGAACGGCCTCGTCGAAATCGATACCGCCGAGCCGGTCGATACCCTCGGCCGCCCCGACGATCTCGAAGCCGTCGGGGGTCTTGCGCCCGACGGCCGCGTCGAACGTGCCGCCGCCGAGGTCGTAGACCACGACCAGTTTCCCGTCGGGTATCCCCTCGGTGGCGCAGTAGAAGATGGCAGCGGCCTCGGGGTCGCTGACCGTGCGGACGCCTTCCATGCCGGCGAGGCCGATGACCTGGTTGAGCAGATCCAGCCTGTAGGCACCCCAGTTAGCCGGGTGGGAGACGGTGACCAGGTCGGGAAATGCACCCTCTCGCTCCGAGACCACGTCGATTACCCGGCGCAGCAGCTTGGCCATGAGGTCGTCGGGGGAGTAGGGCGTCTCCCCGAGCACGAGCGGGACGGGGTCGCCCAACCGGCGGATGAAGGCGCGCGCCACCCGGGTCGGGTCGGAGAAGCCCAGCTCGCGGGCTGCATCTCCCACGACGACGGCATCATCGGTACCGACGAATATCACCGAGGGGAGTGTGGCGGTGTCGTCGCCGAGGATGGCCATCTCGGCCTGGCCCTGGCGGAGAACGGCAGCCGCAGTATGCGTCGTACCGATGTCAACACCGAGCTGGTAGCCCACTCCATCCCCTCGCCGTTTCATCGAACGGCTACGGTGGCCATGGTAGCGAGCAGTCGGGCCAGCGGCTGGGACCCTGGCGCTGCTACGCGTATCCTCTCAGGATCAAGCCCCTCTGTACCGAGGACCTCAACCCCCTATGACTTCAACCTGATGGGAACCTCGGGAAGCGCCTTCCGAACCCAATGCATCGAAAAGGTGCGGCGACTCAAGGCATTGGGAATCGATCCGTACCCGTCGACATCCCGACGGACCCACATGGCCGTCGACGTCCACGATCGCTACGACGAGCTCGCCGGACAACCCGTGACCGTGGCGGGGCGGATGATGTCGCGCCGAGGCCACGGACAACTCGTCTTCGCCGACGTGCAGGACCAGTCGGGCCGGGTACAGCTCATGATCGCCGGCGAGAACCTGGCCCCGACCAGCCCCGCCGCGGGAACGCTCGGCTTCGACGACGCCGGCCAGCTCATCGACATCGGCGACATCGTGGAAGCCGAGGGCACCGTCACCAGGACCCGTCGGGGCGAGGACTCGGTTCAGGTAAAGGGGCTTCGGCTGCTCGCCAAGTCGCTGCAGCCCCTCCCCGACAAGTGGCATGGCGTCACCGACGAGGAAGTGCTGGCGCGAAAGCGGTATCTCGACCTCATCATGACCCCGGCCAAGCGCGACAGGTTCGTCGTGGTTTCCGACATCCTCTTTGGTATTCGGGCCTTCCTGAACGAACGGAAGTTCGTCGAGTTCAATACCCCCATCCTCCAACCTCTTTATGGCGGCGGCCGGGCCCAGCCGTTTCGCACCCACGTCAACGCCATCGACAGCGACTACTACCTGGCCATTTCGCATGAACTGTACCTGAAGCGGCTGGTCATCGCCGGTTTCGAACGCGTGTACACCATCGGTCGATATTTCCGAAACGAAGGCATCGACCGGACGCACAACCCCGAGTTCTCGATGCTCGAGACCATGACGGCGTACGAGGGTTACGAGTTCAACATGGAGCTCACCGAACAGCTCTACAAGCATCTCGCCGCCGACGTCGTGGGCAAGAAGATCGTCTCGGTGAGAGGCCAGCCGGTCGACCTGATGGGTGAATGGCCCCGGGAGACCATGGTCGGCCTGGTCAACCGCCAGTGCGGGGTCGACTTCCGGGCGGTGAGCGACCTGGCGGTCGCCAACCAGGTCCTCGCCGACAACCGCCTGCGCCCGCAGGCCACCGTCGGCCACGCCCTGACCTCGCTGTTTGAGGAAGTGGTGGCGCCCACGCTGATCCAACCGACGATCGTGTTCGGCTATCCGGTCGAGGTGTCCCCACTGGCCAAGTGCACGGCCGACGATCCACGGTTCGTCGAACGGTTCGAGTTGTACGTGGGCGGCATCGAGCAGGGCGACAACTGGTCGGAGCTCAACGATCCCGCCGAGCTCCAGCGCCGGTTTCAGGCCGAGCAGGGCCGGCGCGTTGTCGACGAAGACATCGAGGCCCATCCCGTCGACCACGAGTTCCTGGAAGCCATGGAGTACGGCATGCCACCCACGACGGGCGTCGGCCCCGGTATCGAGCGGCTGGCCATGCTGCTGACCGAGGCAGATTCGATCGCCGACGTGATCTTCTTCCCCCTCCTACGTCCCCTCGCTCCCCGCCCCGACGAACTGGCCCGCTACACCGACTCCGACGAACAGCACAAGCCAGGCGAGTAGCGAGGACGGCCGAGCCGCCGAGCGTCAGCTCAGTAGAACCAGTCGGCGAATCGGTGGGTGGTCCGGGAGCGGGCGTGGGCTCCCGGCCGAGGGAACCATCCCAGCTCGCGACCGGAGCCGTCGTGGGTGGCCGCCGACCGGCAGTGCACGCCGTCGAGGCCGGCATCGACGATCTGTTGCCCGAGGCTCCGACAGGTGCGATGGCCGATCTCGTGCCCGCCCCGGTCGAGGGGGTAGGTGGGGGGCAGCCCGAGGGCATCCAGGCCGGCGGTGGTGTGGGCGTCGGCAACCAGTTGCCGGGGCGGCAGTCGGGCACCGACGAGCGCGTACCCGTTGTCGTCGTCGAGGTCTTCGGCCACGATCGAGTACCCGGCACACAGGCGACGGACATTGGCGCGCGCCGTCGCCACGTCGGCGTTGAAGTACAGCGTTGGAGGGCCGCCGACTGGCGTCCAGCGCCCGCCCACGACCGGCGCAAAGGTTGGATCGAGTGGATCGGCCCAGCCTGGATCGGCCAGACGCAGCCACACGTGACGAGGATCAACCGGCTCGACGACCGGCACGGCCACCGTCGACTTCGACGACTTCGCCGCCCCCGCCCTCGACGCCACCGCTCAGGCGACGACGCGACGGAGGTCGAACATCTCCCGCGTGTAGGCCAACAGCTCATCGGTGCGACCGGCCCGGGCCAGGTCGAGCATGCTCGAACCCTCCAGGCGATCGGCCGGGCGGCGCACGACGGTGGGGATCCGGTCGCGCTTGAGGTAACGGGTCAACAGGTCGGTGACCGCCTCCAGGTCGGCCACGGCGGAGCGCCGTTGCTCAGGGACACCTCGGCTCAGCCACTTGTCGACCGCCTGGCGGCTGACACCGAACATCCGCCCGGCGTCAGCCATGGAGAGCGACCACACGTCGAGGACGCGTGCCAGCTGACTGCGCTCGGCGATGTGATCGAGCTCGGTGAGGAACCGGTTCATCCATCCCGACGACGCACCATTAACGGTGAGGGCTCCCGCCACGGCATGGGCCGCAGCGGCGGGGTCGTCGTCGGCGAGTTCCTCGAGCCGCAGCGCTTTGACCATCGAGACGATGGTACCGCAACTCTTTGTCAACGGCAACCACCTGTCAACCTAGCTTCCCCTGGGAGCTGGTCAGGTTCTCCCGTAGAACACCCGCTCCACCACCTGGCGGGACCGGCGGGTGGCGCGCCGGTAGCCATCGCGCAGCTCCTGGGGCGTGGTGCCGAGCGAGCGGGCCACACGGGCCAGGTCCTGCGCCGATTGTGGCAACGAGTCGTCGGGTTCGCCCTTGATGAGGAACCACCGGTTGCGGGTGCTCTCGCAGTACCAATAGGCCTCGCCGAGGATTACCCGGTCGGCATGGGCAAGGGCGCCGGCAGCTTCCAACCTGTCGAGGGCGGCCATGGTGCCCGTGGCGGCCACCCGGTGCTGGAGCTGGAGCAGCTGGGCGGTGAACTCCACATCCGACAGCGACCCGCGACCAAGCTTGAGGTGGAATTGCGGGTCGTCGCCCGGCGGCATGCGCTCACGTTCGATACGGGCCTTCATGCGCCGGATCTCCCGGGCATCGTCGTCGGGGAAGGGATCGCGCCACAGGTAGGGCCCGATCAGCTCACAGAAGCGCCTCCCCACCTCGGCGTCGCCGGCGACGAACCGGGCCCGGAGCAATGCCTGGCGCTCCCACACCTGGGCCCACCGCTCGTAGTAGGCGCGATAGCCGTCGAGGCTGCGGGCCACTGGCCCGTCCTTGCCCTCGGGACGCAGGCCGGTGTCGACGGAGTAGATCCGCGTCGCCGGGCTGGGCCCGGCGAGGAACTCGAGGAGCGAGACGGCGGCCTTCTCGGCCAGGGCGAAGTCGGTGGGCGTGGCGCCGTCGTAGACAAAGAGGACATCGAGGTCGCTGGCGTAGGACAGTTCCGCCCCGCCGAAGCGACCCATGGCCACCACGGCGAAGGGGACTTCCGGGACCACGACCTCGAATGCCGCCCGCAGGCATGCCTCGGCGAGCGAGGTCAGCTGGGCACCGGTGACCACCACGGGGTCGTCACCGGCGGGAGTCAGCGACAGGACATCGGCGGAGGCGACGCGTAGTTCCTCACGGCGCCGGAACCGCTCGAGGCTCCGCTGGCGCTCGTCGACTTCGGTTCGCCACGACACCGCGTTGAGCGCGCCCCCCGCCAGCTCCCCGGCCGAGCGAAACCCCAACCCATCGGGCGCATCGAGGTCGGCGATCAGGTCGGGGTGGCGCTCGAGGGTCTGGGTGAGGCGCCGGCTGGTGCCCAGCAACACGCACAGGCGGCGGGCGCCCTCAGGCGACTCCCGGAAGGCAACCGCCAGCTCACCGGCTCGGTGCTCGTCACCGCCCGCCAGCCGGCGCAGGCCGAGCAGGCCCAGATCAGGGTCAGGCGAGTCGGCCAGCCAGCCAAGGAGCAGGGGAAGAAGTTGCTGCATCAGGCGCGACGACCGCGTGAGTCCGCGGGTGAGCTCTGCCAATGCCTGGCGGGTGCGGGTCGCGTCGGTGAACCCAAAGGCGGCCAGCCGGGCCTCCACCACGCCGGGAGCGAGGGCTGCCGCCCGGGTTGCACGGACCGACAGCAGGGCGTCGAGGAGGGGCCGGAAGAACAGATGCTCGTGGATCGACCGGACCGTGGCCTGCTGGCGGCGGAGATACCGGACCAGCAACTCGCCGGCCGTGCCCTCGGCGTTGTCGCGGTACCCCATGACCCGAGCCAGATGGGAGAGCGACGCGGCGTCGTCGGGCAGGACGTGCACCTGTTCCTCGTGGACCAACTGGAGGCGGTGCTCGACGGTTCGCAAGAGCCGGTAGGCGTGATCGAGGGCCCGGGCGTCGTCGGGGTCGACATAGCCGGCCCGCCCGAGCTCGCCCAGGGCGTCGAGGGTGTTGGCCGACCGCAGGGCCGGATCCTGGGCACCGTGGACGAGTTGGAGCAACTGGATGGCGAACTCGATGTCGCGGATCCCGCCGCGGCCGCGCTTGACCTCTCGGTCGGTGAGGCCCTTCCGGGCCAGATGCTCCTCGGCGCGGGCCTTCATGGCCCGGACCTCCCGTAGGTCGTCGGACGTGAAGGCCCGGCCCCACACCCGCTCGTCGGCGCTGGCCGAGAACGCTGCGCCCAACGTGGCGTCACCGGCGATGGGACGGGCCTTGAGCAGGGCCTGGAACTCCCACGTCTTCGCCCACCGGTCCCAGTAGGCCTCATAGGAGGCGAGCGAGCGCACGAGAGGCCCGTCCCGGCCCTCGGGGCGGAGGTCGACGTCGACCCGGAAGCACGACCGCGCCGCCTCGAGCACCGCCCGGGCCGCCTTCTCGGCGGCCGCCGGGTCCTCGGCCACGAACATCAGGTCGACATCGCTGGCGTAGTTCAGCTCGGAGCCTCCGAGCTTGCCCATGCCGATGACGGCCAATCCCCCGCTGTTCTCGGCCAAACCCCCCCCGGCGTCGGGTAGCAAGACCAGGGCGCACGACGCCTTCAGGACCTCGGCGGCCAAGCGCGCCAGGCCCCGGCCCACCGTGGGCAGGTCGTCGAGGCCCACCAGGTCGCGCCCGGCGATGCGCAACAGCTCCAGACGCTTCCACTCAGCCAGGTCCTCGACGCGGGCCGGGCCGTCGAGAAGCGGCCGGCGGTCGAGATCTGCCAGCACCTCGATGGCGGCCGGCTCGGCCACGCACAGCTCGGCCAGCGACCGGCTGGCCGCAGTCACCGCCACCACCGCCTCGCTCAGGGCGACATCGTCGGTGAGGCGCTCGACGATGGACCGGTCGCGCTCGGCCATGCGCTCGATGGCAACCGCGACCGCCGCAGGTGCCGCCGAACGCTCGATCGTCGACCGGAGCCGATTGCCGTACACGGCCGCAGTCTGCCCCCACCGCGGTTGGCGCGCTCGACGACGCCCGGGGGTGAGGCGGGGCTCCGAAAGGGCGGCCAGGCTGGCATCCGCCGGTAGGCTTACGCCGTGGGTCGCCTGCGTGTCGCCGCCTGCCAGCTCGACCTGGTGGTGGGAGACCTCGACGCCAACGTGGATGCCATTCTCGGTGCCCTCGAGACCGCCGAGACCGCCGGGGCCGACCTGGCCGTCTTCCCCGAGCTGGCCATCACCGGCTATCCCCCAGAGGACCTGTTGTTGAAGCCGGGGTTCGTCGCCGACAATCGCGCCGCCCTGGAGAAGCTGGCTGCTCGGACCGGGCGGTGCGCAGCCGTGGTGGGCTTCGTCGACTCCGGGCGCGATCTGCACAACGCCGCCGCGGTGTGCGCCCACGGCGCCGTGCAGGGCGTCTACCGCAAGCGCCTACTACCCAACTACTCCGTGTTCGACGAGCAGCGCTACTTCGCCGCCGGTTCCGACGAGCCCACCTTGTTCGTGGTCGGCGGGGTCCGGGTGGGCCTCACCGTCTGCGAGGACATCTGGTCGCCCACCGGGCCCATGACCGACCAGGCCACCGGCGGGGCCGAGTTGATCGTGAACATCAGCGCCTCGCCCTTCTACGCCGGGCGATTGATCGAGCGTGAGCGCATGCTCGCCACCCGAGCGTCCGATGCGTCCTGCGGCCTGGTCTACGTGAACCTGGTCGGCGGCCAGGACGAGTTGGTGTTCGACGGCGCCTCCCTGATCGTCGACGCCGGCGGCAGGATCCTGGCCCGGGCCCCGGAGTTCGTTGAGGCCGTCATGGTCGCCGACATCGACGTACGTGCGGTGTTCCGCAAGCGCCTGCTCGACCCCCGGGGCCGGGCCGTGGCACCGGCGCTCACCGCCGTCACGATCACCGGCGAGGCCCGGGAGCACGGGGACACCGCCGAGCCGGGCCTGGCCGAGCCGCTCAACCCCGTCGGCGAGGTCTACGAGGCCCTGGTCCTGGGCACGCGCGACTACGTCACGAAGAACGGCTTCACCGACGTGGTGATCGGCCTGTCGGGAGGCATTGACTCGTCGCTCGTGTCCGTGATCGCCGTCGACGCCCTCGGAGCCGATCACGTCCACGGGGTGGCTATGCCGTCGCGCTTCTCGAGCGCCGGGGCCAACGACGACGCCAAGGAACTGGCCGACCGGCTGGGCATCGGCTTCCGCGTGATCGCCATCGAGCCGGCACATGCCGCCGTGCTCGAGATGCTCGAGCCGTCGTTTGCCGGCGCCGCGGAGGACCTGGCCGAGGAAAACGTGCAGGCCCGGGTGCGGGGGGTCGTGCTCATGGCGCTGTCCAACAAGTTCGGATGGATGGTGCTGGCCACCGGGAACAAGAGCGAGATGGCGGCCGGTTTCGCCACCCTCTACGGCGACATGGCCGGCGGGTTCGCGGTGATCAAAGACGTGCCGAAGACCGTGGTGTACGACCTCTGCCGGCACCGCAATCGCCGGGACAATGATCGTGTGGGCCCCATCCCCGATTCGGTGCTCGACAAACCGCCGTCGGCCGAGCTGCGGGCCGACCAGCGCGACGACCAGTCACTTCCGCCCTACGACGAGCTCGACCCGGTGCTGGAGGCCTATGTCGAAGGGGACATGACGGCGGTCGACCTCGTGGCTGCCGGCTTCGACGGCGAGTTGGTGCGCCGCGTGGTGACCATCGTCGACCGGGCCGAGTACAAGCGGCGCCAGGCCCCGCCCGGCGTGCGGGTGACCCCGAAGGCCTTCGGCAAGGACCGCCGCCTCCCCATCACCAACCACTACCGCTGAGCCGGGGATCGGACGCCCGTCCACCGAGCTCAGCCGGGGTGGATGCAGCTGTGTACCGTTGCGTCGGACGGCGTCAGCGGCACGCGAGGCGAACGGCGTGAGGAGGGCACATGCCCGGGGGCGGTGAGCGTCGTCGGCTACACCGGCTCGATCGGCACCGACGAGTCCAACCTCGATCTGTCCCGGCGGCGGGCCGCCTCGGTCCAAGCGGAGCGCGGTCTTTACAGTGATGGCGGTGACCGGCTCTGAAGCCCTCAGCCTGGAGGAGTCGGCGCGGGTCGCCGGCCACGCTCGGTGGTTGGAGACGCGTCTGTTCGAGGTCATCGGCTCCTGGGTGCCAATCGAACCCGACGCCGCCGCCAAGGTGCTGTGGTCCACCCACAGCCTGCGCCACGCCACCGGGGCCGAGGTGTGGCGGGATCGCCAGCCCCGGGTGGCTCATCTCGACCGCGACGTGCTCACCGTTCCCGCCGGACCCGGTGTGGCCGCGTTCATCGCCGCCCTGGCCGAACTGGCTCACCCGGCCGACCCGGCCGATCCCGCGACGACGGCATCGCGGCTGGTGGCCGTGGCCCGCGTCGTGGAACCCCGGCGGCTGGCCGCCTACCGCCACCGCTGCGAGCGGGCTCACCCCCTGGCCGACGGCCCCACCCTTCGCTGGGCCAAGTTCCTGCTCACCGACGCGGAGACGTGTCGCACCGAGGCCGAGGGACTGCTCACGATTCGACCGGCGATTACCGTCGAGGCCGGCCTGGCTACCTATCTCACCGACGACGCCGACATGGTCGGGTTGACGAACCATACCGAGGAATGAGATACTCTCAAATGGATTGACAATTGGCGCCGAGGGTTGGGCCCCTTGACCGGGCGGGTAGAATCTGTCCTACAGCACCAGAGGTCCCCGTCCCGGCTGGTCGGAATCGTCGCGTCCGTCGCGACGTTTGACCAAGTGCCCGTAGCGACACCGCGAACAACACGAAGAGGTTCATTTTGCCGAAGGAGCGAGTAGAGCGCGACGAGGAAGATCTTGTTCGTCTTTACCTGACCGACATCGGGCAGTACCCCCTGCTCACCAAGGACGACGAGGTCCGCCTGGCCAAGGCCATCGAGGCGGGCAACGCCGCCCGTTGCCAGGCCGACGTCGAGGGCACCGGGCTCACGCAGGCCAAACGACGCGAACTGCGCCGGGTGGCCTCCGAGGGTGTGCTGGCCCAGTCGACCTTTGTGAAGTCCAACCTGCGGCTGGTGGTCTCCATCGCCAAGAAGTACCAGGCCTCCGGCCTGCCCCTCCTCGACCTCATTCAGGAGGGAAACCTGGGCCTCATGCACGCCGTCGAGAAGTTCGACTGGCGCAAGGGCTTCAAGTTCTCCACCTACGCCACCTGGTGGATCCGCCAGGCCATCACCAGGGGCATCGCCAACACCGGGCGCACCATCCGGCTGCCTGTGCACGCAGGCGACACGCTGGCCCGTCTCCAGAAGGCCCGCGCCCGTCTCGAGCTCAAGCTGGGTCGTCCGGCCACCCTGTCGGAGTTGGCCGCCGAAGTCGAGATGCCCGAGGACAAGGTCACCGAGGCCCTGCGTTTCGCCGCCGAACCCCTGTCGCTCTCCGAACCTCTCCGCGAGGACGGCGACGCCGAGCTGGGCGACGTGGTCGAAGACCGGTCAGCCGAGTCGCCGTTCGAGGTGGCCGCCACCGCCCTCCTGCCCGACGAGATCGCCAAGCTCCTCGGGCCGCTCGACGAACGTGAGCGCGAGATCCTGCGCCTGCGCTTCGGTCTCGACCGCGGCGAGCCCCGTACCCTCGAAGAGGTCGGCGAGCACTTCAACCTGACCCGCGAGCGCATCCGCCAGATCGAGGCCCGCGCCATGTCCAAGCTCCGCCACCCGAGCAGCGACACCGGAGCGCGAGACCTCCTGGCGGTCTAAAGCTTTCGTTCTGGGCAGGTTCATGGTCGTCCTGACCACCCAAACGCTGCCCAGAACAATCAAAGCACCTGCCAGAGAGACATGGCGGAGGTGGACGGGAATCGAACCCGCCGGACGGGGATCACCCGTCCCACCCGCTTTGAAGGCGGGGGGGCCCACCAGGCGCCCGGACACCTCCGTCGGTCACCCTACCGCGCCTACAGCCCCTTTCCACGGCCGACATCGGCAGGTTAAGCTCGCGCCCATGAAGAAGCTTCTGATCATCGCAATCCTGGTTGCTCTCGGCGTCGTGGCCGCCAAGAAGGTGCGCGCCGCCTGAGTTCTCGCCGGCCCGCGGGTCGGCCCGAGAACAGTTGGCTGTACGCGCCGGGTCGCGCTTTGGCGCGCCCCCGATTCGGCATCCGAGTTCGTCGTGGCAGTCCGCAGTCGGCGTCGTGTACTCGCTAGTTCGGTCGCAGGTGCCCTCTGCCCTCCGCGGTGGCGGCGCGCGGCGCCGTGCCGGTTGGTCACGGCGCCAGTCGACAACTGCAGGCAATGGCCTAGAAGCAAGAAATGGCGGAAAGGCCTTGCGCACCTCGTGGTCCGGCCCGTACCGTAGCCACGCCCCCCCTTCCCCCGAGCCAGTTCGTCCGCGCCCCGGGGAGGGGTTCACATGCTCATTGCCTGCTGGTCGCCCAAGGGTGGCAGCGGAACCACCGTCGTCTCGGCTGCCCTCAGCCTGATCCTCGCCAGCACCAAAGGGGCCGCTCTCCTCGTCGACCTGGCGGGTGACGTCCCGGCCGCCCTCGGGATTCCCGAACCCGACGGACCCGGCCTGTCCGACTGGTTGGCGGCCGGGTCGGAGGTGCCCGACGATGCCCTGAGTCGCCTCGAGCTGGATGCCGCCCCCGGCCTCCGGCTCCTGGCCCGGGGCTCCACGGGGTCGGCCGTGTCGGGGAGGCCTCAAGCGCTCGCCGCCGCCCTCACCGTCGAGCGTCGACCGGTCGTGGCCGACTGCGGTCGCGCCGAAGACGGTGTGGCGCTGGCGGTGGCCGCCGGGGCGACCGTGTCCCTGCTGGTGCTGCGCCCGTGCTACCTGGCCCTGCGCCGGGCCCTGGCCGCGCCACTGCGACCGACAGGAGTAATCCTGGTCGGCGAGGAGGGCCGCTCCCTCGGCCGGCGCGATATCGAGGAGGTGCTCGGGGTGCCGGTACGGGCGGAGATCGCCTACGACCCGGCGGTGGCCCGTGCCGTCGACGCCGGGTTGCTGTCCCGTCGCGTTCCCCGGGCGCTGGAGCGATCGCTCCGGGACGCGGCATGAGCCTCGTCGGGTCCTGTCCCGTGGCCGGCCCCTCCCACCGCCTTGTCGGCGGCGGGCCCACATGCCATCTCCCCACGGGGCACCCGTGTCGGGAGCGCGGAGTCGACGCCCTGCGGGCGACGGTCCAGCCGTGAGCCTCGTCGGGTCCTGTCCCGTGACCGAGCGGGATGATGTCTCGGTTCGGTCCCGGGTGCACGCCCGTTTGCTGGCCGAGGGTGTCGGTGCGGTGCTCCCCGAACGGTTGGCCGTCCTCGTGGGCGAGGAGGCTCCACTGCTCGGCGCCGCCCAGCGGGCCCGAGTGGTCGAGGAGGTCCTTGCCGAGGTGCAGGGGCTCGGGCCGCTGGAGCCGCTCCTGGCCGACCCCACCGTCACCGAGGTCATGGTCAACGGACCTGAAAGGGTCTGGGTGGAGCGGGCCGGCCGCCTCGAACGCATTCCCCTCGACCTCGACGCCGCCGCCATCGAGCACCTCATCGAGAGGGTGGTGGGCCCCCTCGGGCTCCGGGTCGACCGGTCTGCGCCCCTCGTGGATGCTCGCCTGCCCGATGGCTCCCGGGTGAACGCCGTCGTACCGCCCCTGGCCGTCGACGGGCCCTGCCTCACCATCCGCCGCTTCGGGACCCGGCCCGTGCCGCTGAGCGCCTTCGCCGCACCGAGCGTCGCCGCCCTGCTGGCCTGGGCGGTCGGGGCCCGGTTCAACATCCTGGTGTCGGGCGGCACCGGTGCCGGAAAGACCACGCTGCTCAATGCCCTGGGCGGCCACATCCCACCCGGGGAACGGGTCGTCACCGTGGAGGATGCGGCCGAGCTGCGCCTTCCCGCCGACCACGTCGTGCGCCTGGAGGCTCGCCCGGCCAACGCCGAGGGAGCAGGAGCCGTCTCCGTCCGCACCCTGGTCCGCAACGCCCTGCGCATGCGACCCGATCGCATCCTCGTCGGCGAGGTCCGGGGCCCCGAGGCCCTCGACATGCTCCAGGCCATGAACACCGGCCACGAAGGTTCGCTGTCGACCTGCCACGCCAACAGCCCGGTCGACGCCCTGCGGCGCCTCGAGACGATGATCCTGATGGGCGACGTCGACCTTCCTCTCGACGCCGTGCGCACCCAACTCGAGTCCGCCCTCGACCTCGTCGTCCAGGTGGCACGGGCCCCCGGCGGTTCCCGCCAAGTGGTGGAGGTGGCCGAGGTGCGCCAGGCCACCGACCGGCGCGGGGGCGACGATGGTCGACGAAGGCGTGTGCCCGGCCCGGAAGGGCCCGGCGGCCGCACCCGGCGGCTGGCCGGTGCCAGGTCGGTGGTCGCTCTCCCGGAGCGACAGGGCCGGGCCCCGGGCTTCATTCCGCCGGATACCACGTGGTTGGAGCCATGACCACCGGCCTGCGTGGCCTGAACGCAGTGGCCGGCCTGCGTGGCCTGAACGCAGTGGCCGGCCTGCGTGGCCTGAACGCAGTGGCCGGCCTGCGTGGCCTGAACGCAGTGGCCGGCCTGCGTGGCCTGAACGCAGTGGCCGGCCTCCACACCGTCACCGGCGCGTTGGCGAGCGGTGCGTTGGTGGCGGCACTCTGTCTGGCCGTGCGCCTCGCTCTCGGTGCCGCCCGTCGCACCACCGTCGTCCGGCGGTTGCCGACCCACGACTCAGACCACCTGCACGGCGCGCCATCCCGAACTGGTCGGGTTTCTGGTCGTCAGGACGACCAGAAGCCCGACCAGAACCGCTGGGGAGGCGGGCCCCGGTGGCTGGGTCCCGCGCTGGTGGCCGCCGACCTCGACGTGGATCCGGCCGCGGCCTGGACACTGTGGTGTGCCGGCGTCCCGGTGTCGAGCCTCGTCGTCCTCGTCGCTGCCGGACCGACCCTCGCCCTCGGCAGCACCGCGCTCGCCATCGCAGGGCCCATCGTCGTCCTCCGGGCCCGCCGGGGCCGGGGCGACGCACGGGTGGAATCCGCCCTGCCGGGGGCGCTCGAGGCGGTGGCCCGGGCGCAGCGCACCGGCGCATCACTCCGCCAGGCGGTCGGCGAGGCCGCGGCCCGGACACCAGGCCCCCTCGGCCAGGAGCTCGAACGGGTGTCGACCCAGGCCGAGCGGGGAGTACCGCTCGTGCAGGCCCTCGACCACCTGGCCGACCGTCGCCCCCTCCCGGGTGTCCGCCTGGCCGTGGCCGCCCTCTGCCTGGGCGCGGAGACCGGTGGCGCCCAAGCCCAGGCCGTCGACGGAGTGGCCACCACCCTTCGCGACCGCCTGGCCGTGCTCGCCGAGGTCCGCGCCCTGTCGTCCCAAGCGCGCATCTCCGCACTGGTGATCAGCCTGGCCCCGCTCGGGTTCGGGGCCTTCGCCGCCACCACCGATCCCCGGACCGCCGTCTTCCTCTTCCACACCGGTGCCGGGTTCGCCCTGCTCGCCGCCGGCGGTGTCCTCGACGGCCTCGGGTGGATGTGGATGAACCGCCTTTCCCGGGTGAACCCGTGACGGCGACGGTGACCGCCTCGGTCGGCATCCTCGCAGCCGGGTGGGGTGCCCTGCTTCCCGGCGCATGGGCCGCAGTGGTCGTGGCCGCGTCGCTCCGATGGCGTCCCGCGCCGGAACGGGTGCGGACCCTCACCGGCCGAACCACGCCGACGAGCAGCCGGGCCGCCGGTATCACCGTCGCCGGCCCTACCGGGCTGGCGCACGCAGCGGGATGCCTCCTCGAACGCCTCGGCGCCTGGTTGCTGCGACGGGTCCACCAGCCACCGTCGCCGACCCGGGCCCGCCGGCTCGGGACGGCGGTGGCCGTGGCGGCCGTCGTGGTGCCCGTCGTCCCGCTGGCCTCGCCGGTCGCCGCCCTGGTGGCGTGGGGCGTGCCCGGCATCGGCGCCGGACGCCGAGAGCGCCGTCGCCTGGCCACACTGGCGGCAGACCTTCCCGACGTGGTCGACCTCCTCACCCTCGCTGTGGGCGCCGGCCTCACCGTCGGGCTGGCGGTGAGCCACGTGGCCCGCCGCGGGTCGGGGCCGCTCACCGCGGAGTTGCGCCGGGTCACCCAGGAGGTGGCCCTCGGGCGGCGCCTCGCCGACGCGCTCGACGACCTCCCGGCTCGGGCCGGCGAGGCAGTCCGTCCCCTGGTGGGGGCGCTCGTCGCCTCCGAACGCTACGGCGCCCCGCTCGTGACCAGCCTCGAACGCCTGGCCGACGAGGTTCGGCGCGATCACCGCCGCCGGGCCGAGGAGGCGGCCCGGAAGGTCCCCGTGAAACTCCTCTTCCCTCTGGTCACCTGCACGCTCCCCGCCTTCGGGCTGCTCACCGTGGCGCCCCTCATCGCCAGCGCCGTTCGCTCGCTCCGCGTCTGACGCGTCATCCCCTGACGCTTCATCTCCCGCCCTCCCCCGGCGCTTTCCCCCATCGAAGTTTCCAACGAAACGAAGGAGCACCACATGC
Source organism: Acidimicrobiales bacterium (assembly GCA_038238185.1). Classification (GTDB taxonomy): domain Bacteria; phylum Actinomycetota; class Acidimicrobiia; order Acidimicrobiales; family AC-14; genus DATAQC01. Next base: position 42,250 of record JBBRXY010000009.1, on the reverse strand, counting down.
TCGCTGCCTACATCCACGTCCACACGGCCCTCCTGGCCCTCGCCTCGGGTCAACCGTCGACCCTCGCCACCACGATCACCCGACGCCTGCGGCGCGACGAGCGGGGGCAGACCTCAGCCGAGTACGCCCTGGTCCTCCTCGGCGCCGCGGCCATCGCCCTACTCCTCGTGGCCTGGGCCACCAAGTCCGATCTCATCGGCAAGCTGTTCGATGCCGTGCTCAATGCCATCACCGGCAAGGTGAAGTGAGCCGTGGTGGCCTGAGAACGAGGGGACAGGGAGACGGGGGCCAGTCCGCAGTGGAGCTGGCCCTCGTCCTCCCCCTCGTCGCGCTCGTTCTCCTGGCCGTAGTGCAAGTCGGCTTACTCGTACGCGACCAGGTGCTCGTGGTCCACGCCGCACGAGAAGCGGCTCGGGAAGCGGCCGTGGAAGCCAACCCCGACGCCGTGCGCCGCGTGGCGCTGGCCGGCTCAAACCTCGACGGCGACCGTCTCGAGGTCGGCGTCAGCGGTCGCGGTGGCCCGGGCACCCACGTCCGGGTCGAGGTCCGGTACCGGGCGCCGAGCCGGGTACCCCTCGTCGGCGCCGCCCTCGGTGATCTGACGCTCGAGGCCTCGGCCACCATGCGCGTAGAGCGCTAGTGCCGCCCTGAAGCAGGAGTTCGGGCGACGACGGCGAATCTGTTGTGTGACGCGGCTGACACTTCCGCCATCTTGTGGAGGCGGGCTTGTTCATGCCCGCATCACAGGCCGACAAAGGCACCGGTCCGAGGGGGACGAAAAAACGTGAGAATTACTGGGCGCCTCTGCGCTCTCGCACTGTCGAGCATGGTCGTGTCCGGGCTCTTCGCCACGACACCTGCCTCAGCCGACAACGCCGAAGCCTTCGCCGGAAGTGCCGCGGCCCGGGCACTCAATCTTGACGTGCTCGGGATCAAGCTCACGGCCGGGTCCACCGATGCCCAGGCCAACTCGACGCCCGAGGCCCATGCCAACGGCTCCGGTCTGGGCCTGATCGCCGACTCCACCAGCAAGGCCGACGCCACGGCCGGCCAAGACCAGTCGTCGCCCAAGGCCTGTGCCCTGAACCTGCCCATCCAGGGCATCCTCACCGTGGCCCTCGCCTGCTCCCAGTCGTCGGCCTCGGCCAACGGGGGCAATCCCATGGCCGCTGCCGCGGCGAACATCGCTGACATCGACGTCGGCCTCCTCAACCTCGTCCTCGATCTGCTCCGGCCGATCCTCAACGCCCTCACGCCGGTCCTCGATCAGGTCATCGGCACGGTCACGAGCACCCTGCAACCATTGCTCGGTGGCGCCCTCGATCCCCTGCTCGGGAACCTGGGACTCAACCTGAACAGCCCGGTGAGCAGCCTGGTGGACGCCTTGGAGAACGTGACCAACCTGGCCACGGTCCACGTCGGCGACACCACGTCGTCGGTCACCACCGACGCCGGCAAGGTCACGGCGCTGGCCACGGCCCAGGGCGGCGAGATCGACGTGCTGCCCGGGCTCGGGCTGGTGGGCGCCCCCCCGCTCATCTCCATCGTGCTCGGGTCGGCGAAGGCCAGCTCGACGTTCGACCGCTCCACGGGCCAGAGCGCAGCCTCCTTCGACCCCTCCCTGCTCACCCTCCAGGTACTCGGTTTGACCGTGCCTGTCGGCCTGGGCGCACCCATCGTGCTGTTCCCCGGCACCCTCCTCGAATCGACCATCTCGATCGGTGCGGGCCGCACCATCTCGAACCCTGACGGCACCGTCGGGGCGGTGGCCGATGGCGTGAGCCTCCAGCTGCTGAAAGGCGTCTCCGGTGGCATCAATCTCGAGCTGGCCCACGCCGAGTCTGCGGTGGGCGGGGCCAAGGCCCTCATCACCCAGTCGGTGAACCCACCGGAGAACCCGCCGGCCGAGGTCAAGGCCGCCGAGCTGGCCCGCACCGGCGCCGAGGCACCGTGGCTGCCGATGGGGATGATGTTGATCCTCGCCGCCTTCGTGACCCGTCGGGTGACCCGCGCCCGGCGCTGAAGGTCCGGAATTTCCGGCTCTGAGCGGCCCAGTTGAAGCGGGCTCGTCCGGTACCCTCGGAGAGCCCAACAACCGTGAATCTCCAGTGCGTGATTCTCTAGTGACCCGGGAAAGACCGTGACCCAGGAAAGACAATCCGTCTCGGAGCTGCTCAGCTCCAAGCTGTGGCTGCGGCGAACGCTGTCCGCGGTGTCCGTCATGCTCCTCCTCGCCGGGCTGGTGCTGGTCGCCTACCCGCTGGCCAGCAACCTCTGGCAGGGCCGCCTCCAGGACCGCCTCGGCAAGCAGTTGGCCAGCCCCGAGCTCCGCCAGGCTTACAAGGACCGCAAGGTAGGCACGGGTGACAGCCTCACCCGCCTCAAGATCCCCGACATCGGTGTGGACGTGGTCGTGGTCGAGGGGACCACGCCGAGCGCCCTGCGGGCCGGAGCCGGCCACTACCCGAGTACCGCGCTCCCCTGCGATGTCGGCAACGTGGCCATCGCCGGGCACCGCACCACCTTCGGCAAGCCCTTCGCCAACGTCGACCGGCTCAAAGTGGGATCCACCATCGAGCTCGACACGCCCGTCGGCGGATGCGTGTACCAGGTGTCCAAGGAACCGTTCGTCGTAACTCCCAACGACCTCTCGGTGCTCGACGCCAGGGGGGGCAACCGCACGCTCACCCTCACCACCTGTCACCCCAAGGGCTCGGCTGCCGAGCGCCTCGTGATCAAGGCCACACTCTCCAAGGACCTGAAACAGGCATGAGGGCCCGAGCGGCCCGGCCCGAGCAGGGTGGCAGAGTCCGCCGGGCGGTGGCCGGCATGGCCACGGCGGCGATCGCGTCACTGGCCTTGGTAGCACCGGCCACCACAGCGATGGCCGACCCGGCCCTCACCGTCAATGTCGACCCGCCGGGGGTCGACGGCGCCAGCGCCACGGTGTCGGGATCGGCGGAGATGGCGGGCCAGCTCGATTGGATCACCGGCGCCGAGATCACCATGACCTCCCGCCTGCACCCCGGCACCTCCCCGTCGTGCGGCGACTGCGCCGACCCGGTGGGCCAGAAGGCCACCCACTTCTCGTTCACGGCCCAGGGGCTCGATTACAACGGCCCCTACGACGTCGCGGTCGTGGTCTCGGGCAGGAAGATCCTCGATGCCGTCCTGAACAACGCCCCGGTGACCACCAGGCAAGACACGAGCTTCAACATCGAAGTTGCTCCCGCTCCCCCGGCCAACGTGACCGCCTCTTCCAATCCGGACCGCAGTGTCACCTTGAAGTGGACGCGAAACACCGAACCCGACCTGGTGGGCTACCAGGTCCAGCGGACGGGCCCGGGAGGGTCGGGCTTCCAGCCCGTGGGGCCGAACATTCCCCAACCGCCGGACGGGTCGACCGTGAGCTGGACCGACACCACCACGGCGCAGTCGGGTGGGCAGTTCCAGTACCTCGTGGTGGCCGTCCGGCCCGACGGCAACGGCGAGGTCAGCAATCGGGCCATTGCGGCATCGGCGGGGGCCGCAGTGTCGGTTCCCCCCCCGCCGGGATCGCCCGGTGGGCCAGGTGGACCGGGTGGGCCGGGATCGCCCGCCGGCGGACCGGGCGGGCCGGGTGCCCTCGCCGCTCCCGGACCCGGCGGGGCGTTCACAACTGGCTCTCCCGCCCCGCTCGACCTGTCCTCGTTCCTCGCCGCGGGGGGTGCCCCGCCCAAGATCGCCGTGCCCGGGGGGGTCACGCTGCCCGACGGCACCTTCTCGGCCACTCTGCCCTTCGGGCCGAAGAACGCCTCCGACGCCGGAGCCGATTCCGTGGAGATCCTCGGTCATTCGACGAGCCGCAGAACCCTGCTCCTGCCAGTCGCCACCGGCCTGCTCATGTGCGTGTTCGCCCTCCACCTGCGGCGGTTCAACCGGCGCGTGCTGGCCCAGCCCCTGGAGCACTGACGGCGACGCCATCACCTAGGGTCGGATCGTGCCCGAGGAACTACGAGTCGCCTTCCACCGTGAGCTCGACCAGATCGACGCTCAGGTCCTGCAGCTGTTCGCCCTCGTCAGCGAAGGCCTGGCCGGCGCCACCGACGCCCTGTTGGCCGGTGACCGGGAGTCGGCCCGTGCCCTGGTCGCGCGCGACCGGATCATCGACGACATTTACGTCGAGGTCGAGGAGCTCGTTCAGAGCGTCATCGCCCTGCAGTCACCCATGGCCGAAGACCTGCGCTTCCTCCTGTCCGTCCTGCGCATCGTGCCCGAGCTGGAGCGCAGCGGCGACCTCACCGAGCACATCGCCCAGCGGGCGGCTCGTGGTCTTACCCCCGAGCTCACCCCACGCATCCGGGGCCTCATCGAGCAGATGGGCCGGGTCGGGGTGCAGATGTGGCGGGCGACGGCCGAGGCCTACGTCGAGCGTGACGGCACCGCCGCCGCCCAGCTCCGGGAGAGCGACGACGAGCTCGACGATGTGCACATCAGCCTCACGGCCGAGCTGGCTTCGGGGACGGTCTCCATCCCCGTGGCTATCGAGCTGGCCCTCGTCGGACGGTTCTACGAGCGTCTCGGCGACCACGCCGTCAACATCGCCGGCCGCATCCGGTACCTGGCCACCGCTAACCCGTGAACGAGACCAGAGACGTCCTACCCAGTCACGTGGACTTGGTAGCTTTGCAACCGGAGAGATAGGAGAAACGGGATGGATCTTGGCCTCAACGTCAAGGAACAGGGCAAGTACACGGTGCTCAGCGTCCACGGTGAGGTCGACGTCTATACCGCCCCTAAATTCCGGGAACGGCTCATCGAGCTCGTGACCGAGGGCAAGCACCAGATCGTCGTCGACCTCGACGGTGTCGAGTTCCTCGACTCCACCGGCCTGGGCGTTCTCGTCGGTGGACTCAAGCGTCTGCGCAGCCACGACGGCGACCTCGTTCTCGTGTGCAACCAGAGCCGCATCCTGAAGGTGTTCGAGATCACCGGGCTGACCAAGGTGTTCGCCATCCACACGTCGGTCGACGAGGCGACCGCCGACTCCTGAGTCCCGGGGAGGCGTCCGAGCATTCCCAAGAAGCCGACGCCCTGAGGATCGCATGGCCGCCGACGTCGTAGCCCTGGAGATCCCGGCCCGAGCGGAGTTCGTCGCCCTGGCCCGCCTGGTCGTCTCGGCCATGGCCGCTACCGACATCCAACTGGCCGACGAGCGGGTCGACGACCTCAAGCTGGCGGTGTCCGAAGCCTGCACCAACGCCATCGAGGCCCATGGCGCCATCGACACCGCCGAGCGCGTACGACTCAGCTGCCGGGCCGACGACCGGGGCCTGGAGGTCAGCATCGAAGATCGCGGCTCGGGTTTCGACCCTTCCCGGCTCCCCGATCACCCGCCGGTCACCGATCCCGACCGGCTCAAGTTCGAACGGGGACTCGGGATCCCCCTGATCCGGGCCCTCGTCGACGAGGTCGAGATCACTTCGTCACAAGGGGGAACGGCGGTGCGCCTGGTGATGTTGCATGCCGCCGACGACATCGTCGACTGAGGATCGCCCATGCCGCTCACGTTGAAGCGTCTCCTGAAGAAGTTGCGGACCACCTCGTCGGAGCTCGACATCACCCGGCTACGCGAGTTCTGCACGGGCCAGGCGGGGATGACGGCCATCGGCGACGCTCACGCCCGCCAAGAGGTCGCTGTGGTGGGCGAGATCTGCGCCCTGCGGATCGTCCCCCGCGCCGGGTCGCCCTCGTTGGAGGCCACCATCACGGACGGCAGCGGTTCCCTCGTCGCCGTCTGGATGGGTCGGCGCCAGATCGCCGGTGTCTGCCCGGGCCGCAGGATCGTGGTGAGCGGACGGGTCAACCCAGGCAGCCAGGGACGCCGCCTGTTCCTCTACAACCCCCGCTACGAGTTGCTCTAGATCCGACGTGCCTCAGCCGGTAGGGCGCACGACGGCGGCAGTGCCGTAGGCGACGATCTCGGCCAGGCTCTCCCCCACGTCGGAGGAATCGAAGCGTACGCCGAGCACGGCGTTGCCACCCAACTGCTTGGCGTGCTCGATGAGGCGCTCCATCGCCGTGTGCCGGGCCTCGGAGACCACCTCGGTGTACTGCGGCACCTCGCCCGCCCGCAGCGATCGGAACGAACCGCTGATCCCCTTGATCGTGCCCACGCTACGCACGATGATCCCCCAACAGAGCCCCAGTGTCTGGTCGACGGTGTAGCCGGGAAGATCGAACGTGGTCGAGATCGGGATCTCGTTGACGGAATCGTTGGTCATGTCCCCGGACGATATCGGCTCGGGCGCGGGCGGGTACGCTACCCGTAATGGGCAGCTCGGGAGAGAAGCACAAGGGTCGGGAACACCTGCCGAAGGTTGGTTCGGACCCCCAGCGCGAGATGCGCGAGGAACGGGCCGCGGTCGAGGAGAACATCGGGCTCACGCCCGGGAGCGTGACCGCCCGGATCGTCGGCGCGGTGGTCATCCTCGTGGCCGTGGTGGCGATCATCTCCCTCGTCGTCCTGAACTAACCGAGTGGCGTCGGCCCTCCGGGGCCGACCAGCAGCGCCTTCACCTGGTCGACCGACTCGGGGCTCACGAGCAAGAGGACCTCGTCGGCCGCCTGCATCATGGTCTCGCCTCGAGGCACGACCACGTGACGCTCCCGGATGACGGCGACGACGGTGGCGTCGCGCGGCACGCCCAGATCGCTGAGGCAAACCCCGACCGCCGGCGAGTCGGCGGCCAGGGTGACCTCGACCAGATTGGCATCCTGGAACTGCAGGAGGCGGACCAGAGAACCGACCTGCACGGCCTCCTCCACCAGCGCCGTCAGCAGGTGTGGCGTCGATACCGAGACGTCGACTCCCCACGACTCGTTGAACAGCCACTGGTTGTCGGGGTGGTTGACCCGGGCCACCACTCTGGGAACGGCGAACTCCTGCTTCGACAGAAGGGAGATGACCAGATTGTCCTCGTCGTCTCCGGTGGCGGCCACGACCACGTCCATCTCGTCGAACCCGGCGGCCCGGAGGCTGTCGGGCTCGCAGGCGTCGGCGATGAACCAGCGCACGTCGAGCCGGGGGCGCAGCACGGCCACCAGGTCGGGGTCCTGCTCGATGAGCATCACCTCGTGGCCGTTCTCGCGCAGGTCGGCGGCGATGTACACGCCCACGTTGCCGGCGCCGGCGATGGCCACCTTCACGGTCGGCCCTCCAGTCGTGCCTCGAGGTCCTCGATGGCGTCACGGTGCACGATGAGATGGAGAGTGTCGCCCTCTTGGCCGACGGCCTCGTGGCCGACCACGCGGGCATCTCCACCCCGGGTGAGGCCAACCAGGCGGAAGCGGTCGCCCTCGGCCAGCTCGACCAGCTTGTGGCCCGCCCAGGCGTCGGGGAGGGGGTACTCGATGATGCTCAACGTGCCGGTGGCGTCGCTCCACTCGGTCACCGAGCGAGCCGGTAGTAGGCGTCGCAGCACTTGGTCGGTGGTCCAGGCGACCGTGGCCACCGTGGGGATGCCGAGGCGCTGGTAGATGGCAGCCCGGCGGGGGTCGTAGATACGGGCCACCACGTTGCGGATCTCGTAGGTCTCCCGGGCGATCCGGGCGGTGAGGATGTTGGTGTTGTCGCCATTGGTCACGGCCGCCAGCGCGTCGGCCTCCTTGACCCCCGCATCTTCGAGATGGGAGCGGTCGAACCCGAAACCGACGATCGCCTTGCCCGCGAAACTGTCGGGCAGGCGGCGGAAGGCGTACCGGTTCTTGTCGATGATCGAGACGCTGTGGCCGTCGAGCTCGAGCGCGTTGGCCAGCTCGGATCCCACCCGCCCACAGCCCACGACGACGACGTGCATGGCGCACCATCCAACACGCCGCGGGACCGTGACACAACTCCTGAGGGCACTGTTCGCCGGGGCTAGCGTGCGTCCTCATGTCGTCGTTGTTCAAGCGTCTGCTGGTGGGTCGGCCCATTCCCTCCGATCAGCAGGATCACCAGCGGTTGCGCAAGCTCATCGCCCTGGCCACGTTCTCCTCCGACGCCATCTCGTCGACGGCCTATGCCACCGAGGAAATCCTGTTCGTGGTGGCCTTGGCCCCGTCCAGCCTGGCCCTGGGCCTGTCCAGGTTGGTGCCCATCTCCATCGTGGTGGCCGTCCTGCTCACCCTCGTGGTGGCGTCGTACCGCCAGACGATCTTCGCCTATCCCAGCGGTGGCGGGTCCTACATCGTCAGCCGCGAGAACCTCGGCGACAAGGCGTCGCTGGTCGCCGGTGCTTCGCTCCTCGTCGATTACGTGCTGACCGTCTCGGTGTCGATCTCCGCGGGGGTAGCCGCCATCATCTCCCTGCCTGCGTTCCGGGGGCTCGAGAGCAAACGGGTGCTGGTCGGCCTGATCCTCATCGCCATGATCACCGTCGCCAACCTGCGCGGCATCAAGGAGTCGGGGTCGGTCTTCGCCATCCCCACCTACATCTACATCTTCAGCCTCACCGCCCTGGTCGGCTACGGCTTGTTCCAGACCTACTTCGGCAGCATCGACCCCATCCCGTTCGACCCGGCCAAGTCGTCGGCCGTCCTCGAAGCGGGGGGGTCGCTGACCCTGGTCCTGCTGCTGCGGGGCTTCTCGTCGGGAGCGGTGGCGCTCACCGGCGTCGAGGCCATCTCCAACGGCGTCCCCGGCTTTCGCAAGCCCGAAGCGAAGAACGCCGCCGTCACCATCACCTGGATGGGGTTGATCCTGGGCACCCTGTTCTTCGGGGTGTCGGTGCTGGCCCACCACCTCCACCCCTTCCCCAGCCACGAGGAGACGGTCATCTCGCAGATGGGCCAGGCCGTCTACGGAGGTGGGCCCCTCTACGTCATCCTCCAGTTCGCCACCGCCGCCATCCTCACCCTGGCCGCCAACACCGCTTACGCCGGTTTCCCCCTGCTGTCGTCGATGATCGCCCGCGACGGCTACCTGCCCCGGCAGCTGTCGGGCCGGGGCGACCGCTTGGTGTTCTCCAATGGCATCATCATCCTGTCGGTGCTTGCGGCCGCGTTGCTGGTCGCCTTCGGGGGCCTCACCAATGCCCTCATCCCCCTCTACGCGGTGGGTGTGTTCACCGCGTTCACTCTGAGTCAGGCAGGGATGGTGCAGCATCACCGCCGGCTCAAAGAACCGGGCTGGCAGCGGGGCGTCGCCATCAACGCCGTGGGGTCGGTGGCCACGTTCATCGTCCTGCTCATCATCGCCACCACCAAGTTCACCCAGGGCGCATGGGTGCCCATCATCGTGGTCCCGGCGATCATCGCCCTGTTCACGGCCATCAAGCGTCATTACGACCGTGTCGCCGCCACGCTCGCAGTCGAGAGCGCGCCGGTGCGCCCCGAGGCCATCAATCACACGGTCGTCGTGCTCGTGGGCCGGGTCCACCGCGGCGTGCTCAAGGCGCTGTCCTACGCCCGGTCGCTGCGTCCCCAGCACCTGGTGGCGGTCTACGTGTCGTACGAGGACGAGGACCGCCTGGCCCTGGAACGCCAGTGGAAGGACATGGGCATCGACGTCCCCCTCGAGATCGTGCCCTCTCCCTACCGCGACCTGGTCGGGCCCATCGAGCGCTACATCGACGAGCTCGACGCCCGCTGGGACAACGACACCGTCACCGTGGTCATCCCCGAGTTCGTGGTGGGCAAGTGGTACGAACAGCTGCTCCACAACCAGAGCGCGCTGATGCTCAAGGCCAAGCTCCTGTTCCGGGAGGGCACCGTCGTGACCTCGGTGCCGTACCACCTGCACAAACCCGGCGACAGCAAGGAGTCCTACCCAGGTCCACCGCCGGCACCGGACTCCGACGGGTCCACCAAGCGGTAGCCCACCCCGGGCTCGGTCACCAGCCGGGGACGGGAGGGGTCGTCGTCGAGCTTCTTGCGCAGCTGGCTGGCGTAGACGCGCAGGTACTGGGTCTCTGTCTCGTAGCCCGGACCCCAGACGTCGGCGAGGATGGCCCCGTGGGTGAGGACCCGCCCCGGCCAGCGGGCCAGCAGCACCAGGAAGGCGAACTCCTTGGGCGTGAGCTCGACCCGGCGTCCGCCGACGTCGACATGACGGCGAGCCACATCGACGCGCAGGTCGCCCACCTCGAGCACGGACTGGTCGATCGGTCCGGCTCCGTGCCTGGACGAAGTGCCGGCCTCCGAGGCGGGGCGGTGACGTAGGGCGACGCGGACCCGCGCCAGGAGCTCGGCCATGGAGAAGGGCTTGGTCACGTAGTCGTCGGCCCCCTCGTCGAGGGCGACGACCTTCCGTTGGTCCGAGCCGTCCGCCGACAGCACGACGATGGGAACGTCGGTCCATCCGCGGATGCGCCGGCAGACGTCGACACCGTCGAGGTCGGGCAGCCCGAGATCGAGCACGACCAGGTCGGGTGCCTCCAGGGCCACGAGGTCGATGGCGCCCTGGCCGTCGGTGGCGGTGCGGACGCGGTAGCCGCGGGCCTCGAGGCCGGCGCGAAGCGCCCGCAGGATGGCCGGCTCGTCGTCGACCACCAGCACCGTCGGAGCGGACGTCACGGGCCCATCTTCCTGAGCGGCAGGGTGAACACGAAGGTAGCTCCGCCGCCCGAGGTGTGCTCGACCCAGATCTGCCCGTCATGAGCCTCGACGATGGCCGCGCAGATAGCCAGGCCGACACCGGTCGACGAGCTGCCCTCTCCACGACGGAATGCCTCGAACACCCGGTTGCGTTCCCACTCGGCTACGCCGGAGCCCTCGTCGCTCACCCGCACCTCGAGCATGGCGTCGCGCCTGCGGCCGTCGAGGCGGACGGTGGACCCCTGGGGAGCGTGGCGGGCGGCGTTCTCCAGGAGATTGGTCACCACCTGGTCGAGCTGGCTGTAGTCGCCGTCGACCAGGGACTGGTCGGCGGGCAGGCTCACGTCGACACGCACCTGGCGGAACATCCGGGACAGGCGCCGGACCCGATCGGTGACGAGCTCATCGAACGGGACAGCCTGGCGCTCCGGGCGCAGCGCGCCGGCCTCGATGCGCGACAGCGAGAGCAGGTTGGCCACCAGTCGGTCGAGGCGCTCGGCCTCGTCGCAGACGGTGGCCAGGAGCTCGGTACGGGTGGGCTCGTCGTAGACGGTCCCGTCACGCAAGTCGCTGGCCACGGCCCGGATGGTCGCCAGCGGAGTACGCAGATCGTGCGACACCGAGCGCAGCAGTGCGGACCGCTGCTCGTCGACGTCTTCGAGGAGGGTGACCCGGGCTGCCTCCTCGGCCAGCCGGCCCCGTTCGGCCGCGACCGCCTCGAGCTCGGCGTACAGGGCGCGCAGCTCGGCCTCGCGCTGCTCGGCCCGCCGGCGCCGGTCGGCCTCCCCGGCCACGAGCAGGCCCACCGAGACGGCGACGGCCAGGAAGACGGCCAGTGCCACCCAGTCCTCACCGGCGTTGACCTTAAGGGTCCACACCGGAGGTACGAATGCGAGGTTGTAGGTGACGGCGGCCACCACGGCCACGGTCACGGCCGCTCGTCCACCACCCAGGAGGCAGGCGCCCACCACGGCGAGGACAAGCACCAGCGCGGGTGTGGCGCGGCTCACGTCGGCCCCGAGCGGCGCCAACGCTGCCACCGTCGCGCCCACGACGGCAACACCGACGGCGGCGCCCAACCACGGCGTCTTGCGTGCGAAAACGAGACCGGTCATTGTTGACGTACCCCCACCATCGCACCGCGCGAGCTGGTTGTGGGCCCCGGCGGCACGTCCGTCCGTGATCACGACCTGATACTTGCGCCATCTTTACGGTCTGGGGCACGCGTTGACGGCCCCTTGAGGCGGCGGTGGGCTGTGCTTGTGGCAATGCTCGATTCCAGGACCCCCACCGGTCAGTTCACCCCGCCCAGTCCGATTCCCCCTTTCTGTCGTGAGGCCCTGCCCGAGACCATCGGAGACCGGGTCAAGACCAAGCTGCTGGGCCAGCCGCTCGACACCGAGGACCTGGCCCACGAGCGCCTCGGCAAGCCCACCGCCCTGGCTGTGTTCGCGTCCGACAACCTGTCGTCGGTGGCCTACGGAACGGAGGAGATCCTCCGCCACCTGGTGCAGTTCGTAGGCATCGCCGCCTTCAGCCTGGTGATGCCCATCACCATCGTCTTGCTGGTAGTCCTGGCCTTTCTCATCCTGTCCTACCGCCAGACGATCAAGGCCTACCCCACCGCCGGCGGCGCCTACGTCGTCACCCGCGACAACTTCGGCCTTCTGCCCGCCCAGTTTGCCGGCGTGTCCCTGCTCACCGACTACGTCCTCACCGTGGCCGTGTCGGTCGCCGCCGGCGCCGCTGCTCTCATCTCGGCCTTCCCGAGCCTGGCCAGCTATGCCATACCCATCGCCATCACCTTCGTGATGATCATCGCCTACGGGAACCTGCGAGGGGTGAAGGAGTCGGGTCGCCTCTTCGCCGTTCCCACCTACTTCTTCATCGCGACCATGGTGGCCCTCCTCGCCGTCGGCCTGGGGCGCCTCGTCTTCGGCCACCTCCCGGTCCAGGCCATTGACCAACCCGGGATGATGCCGCTGGGTCGGCCCGGAAACGGGTGGCTGCAGGGGGCCACGCTGTTCGTCGTCCTCCGGGCCTTCGCGTCCGGCGGCGCGGCAGTCACCGGCGTCGAGGCCATCTCCAACGGAGTCACTGCCTTCCGCGTGCCGGAGTGGAGGAACGCCCGGAGCACGCTCGTGATCATGGGGGCGACGCTCGGGACGATGTTCCTTGGCCTGTCGATCCTCGCGGCGAGAATGCACGTGGTGCCCTACGAGAAGGGCACGCCGACGGTCATCTCCCAGATCGCCAAGGTGGTGTTCGGCGGGGGCGCCCTCGGCGGCATCGCCTTCTACTGCCTGCAGGCCGGCACCATGCTCATCCTGGTCATGGCGGCCAACACCAGCTTCGCCGACTTTCCCCGGCTGGCATCGTTCGCCGCCGGCGACGACTTCATGCCCCGCCAGCTCACCAAGCGGGGCCACCGCCTGGTCTTCTCCAACGGGATCATCTCGTTGGCGGCGGCATCGATGTTCCTCGTTGCCATCACCCAGGCCAAGGTCGACCGCCTGATCCCGCTCTACGCCATCGGCGTGTTCACGTCGTTCACTCTCTCCCAGGCCGGCATGGCCAAGCACCACATCACCAAGAAGGAGGAGGGTTGGAAGCGGGGCCTATTCATCAACGCCACGGGGGCTTTCCTGTCCCTGGTTGTTGCCGTGGTCATCGCCATCACCAAGTTCAAGCCCAAGGGCGCCATCCTCGGTGCCTGGGTCATCATCGTGCTGGTCCCGATCATGGTGGCGCTGCTGGTGCGCCTCAACCGCCAGTACGAGGCCGAGGCCACCGAGCTCGAAGGCGACGCCCGCACGGCAGCCAGCGCACGGATCCTGCGCCGCCACGTGGTGCTCGTGCTGGTGAACAGCCTCGACCGCAGCGCCGCCCGGGCCATGCAGTACGCCCGCGCCCTCACCCCCGATGAGCTCCGAGCCGTACACGTGGCCGCCGACCCTCACCAGGCCGAGCACCTGGCAGACGACTGGCGCCGCCTGGGCCTGTCCCGGTTCCCCCTCGAACTGGTCGACTGTCCGGATCGCCGGATCAGTCGGTCGGTGATGGAGGTGGTGGCCGAGGTCTCCGCCACCGGCGACACCGAGGTCACCGTGCTCATCCCCCGTCTGGAGCATCGTCGGGTCTGGCACCGGCTCCTGCACGACCGCACGAGCGACCGCATCGCGCGCGCCGTGTCCCGCCTGCCCCACGCCAATGTGACGTTCGTGCCCTACCACCTCGGCCTGGGCCAACCGAGTGAACGCCGGCGACGGGCAGCGAGACCTGACCCATCCGACGACGCCACCACCACCACGCCCAGCGGGAGCAACCGATGAATCTGCTCGTCCGTCACCCCGCTCGAAGGGCCGCTCGGGCCGGTCACTCCGCTCCACAGGCCGCTCCGGCCCGCCGAACCGGTGTGGTCTCGATCGGTGACGTTCGCTGGCGACAGCGGGCCAGGGTCGCCGGCCGGCTCCGGTCGGTACGTGTCCAGCCCTGGGGCGGCGTGCCCACGCTCGAATGCACCCTGGTCGACGACACGGGCGGGATCGAGGTGGTGTTCCTCGGCCGCCGGGAGGTCGCCGGCATCCGACCCGGTAGCCGTCTCGTCGCCGAGGGGATCCTGGGCGCCCACCAAGGGCGTCTGGCCCTGCTCAACCCCGACTATGAGCTGGAAGCCTGAGCGGCCCCTCCGACCCCGACCTCGACCTCGTTGATCACTGGGCCGATGGGGCCATCCCGGTTTGGCGCAGGCGTTCGGTGACCTCGGCGGGGACGGTGATCCTCCACCCGTCCCTCTTGAGCGCCGACCGGACGACCACCGTCTCACCCGCCGGCACACCGCCATAGGAGAAGCGGAAGAGCCAGGTGTGGCCCTGGTCGATCAACTCCTCCAGTGTCTTCGTGCTCTCGCGTTCGACGGCACCAAGGTCGAGCCAGCCATCCTTCCCGCTACCGCTGACCTCCACGTGGACCTGGTAGGCGCCCGGGTTCACCACCGTGAGCTTTGGCACGACGGAGGGAAGACTGAGTAGTGACACACCGACGAGCATGAGGACCAGGGCGGCGGCAAGGCAGGCGTAGAGCCCGATCTTCGGTAAGGCGCGCCGCACAGACGGCGGGTACGGCCGTGTATCGAGGCGGGTCATTATCTCCTCCAACTCCTTCGCCCCTCCGGGGGCGGGTCCTGGGGACTAGATGGGTTGGAGAACCGGTGGCGCCCGCCGGGTGAGGGCGTGCCGGAGGGGCGCTGGCCGCGAGACGCGCTCACGGCGACTCCGCCTCCCCCGCCGGCGAGCCCGTGCCAGCAGCGCCAGCAGGCTCGACACGGATATGGCGACAAGGCAGAGTAGGCCCACGGAGCCTGCGAGCTTTCCGAACACCAAGTCCTCGCGGTCGGCCTCGGAGCGCACGATCACGTCCGGCAATCGGACCGACGAAGTGACCGAGCTGGACGCAGCCGCGCCAGTCTCCCGGGTGTCCTGCGAGGTCCCGGCTGCACCGCCGCCGAGGATCATGGCGACCGACGCCACCACCAAGGCCAGGATGGCCCAGTGCTGCACCGGGCGCGAATGCATGACCGGAGTGTAACGGCAGGTGGTTCTCGAGAGAGCCCAGGTCGAGCGGATGTCGAGGTCGGCCTCGAGAGGCGGTGGACGAAGTCCGCCTTCGAGGCTCATCCGAGGTGGGTAGAGGCAGAGTCTACGCCCCGGAAGGGGGCGGAGGCCGATGCAAAGCCCTAGTCACACTCCGCTGAGAGAGGCGAAACAGGAGCGCCTCGAGGTCCGGAAAGGGGCCGGTCGGCGGACTGGCGAGCGATGCGGCTGGCATTGCGGCGGACGACCAAGGCCTGGGCGCCGGTGGCCAGGACGATGCCGATGACGATGGGGTGGATCGTCATCGCCACCCCGAGGGCAACGATCATTGCCGGGACGAACCAGAACCAGAAGGCGCGCCATACCAGCCGAGCCCGCTCCCGAACGGCGAAGGCCTGGGCCAGTCGAGCCTCGTCGGCGTCCTCGGGAAGACGGCCGATGCGGACCATCCGGCGGATGCGACGCCGGTCGCGCAAAGGGACGGTGTTCCACTCCTCAGTGAACATGCCTCGACCTTGCCACACCGGTGACACGCCGTCATCAGCCAGGAGGCCGATGTAACAGACCGTTCATGCGGCGAACATCGACTGGCAACGCATGCTCCCTACCGTCGCCCAGACGAGCGTCACCACGGTTCTTCTCCATGTTCTTGTCGTTCTCGTTGCGGCCAAGGTCGCCGCCGAGGTGGCTGAACGCGTCGGTGTTCCGGCCGTGGTCGGCGAGATCCTGGCCGGGGTGCTCATCGGCCCATCCGCCCTGGGGCTGGTCGGCGGCGACGCCGTCCTCTCCGTTCTGGGGCAGCTGGGCGTGATCCTCCTGCTGCTACAGGTCGGCATGGAGATGGACCTGGCCGAGCTGGGAGCGGTCGGACGATCGTCGATCACCGTGGCGCTCATAGGGGTTGCCGTCCCGTTCGCGGCCGGCGGGGGCATGGGTGTCCTGGTCGGGATGTCGGGTCAGGAGGCACTGTTCGTCGGCGCCGCCCTCACGGCAACAAGTGTGGGCATCACCGCCCGAGTCTTCAACGACCTGGGTGCCCTGGCCACGGTGGAGGCTCGCACCGTCCTTGGCGCGGCCGTGGCCGACGACGTGATCGGGCTCGTCATCCTCACCGTGGTCGTCAAGGTCGTATCCGGAGACACGGTGTCGGCGCTGTCGGTCGTGGGTGTGGTCGCCCTGGCCATCGGCTTCCTCGTGATCACGACGGTCATCGGTGTTCGCCTGGCGCCCCAGGTGTTCGCCCTGGTGCAACGGCACAGCCGTTCGGCGGGCACGCTGGTGGGTCTGGCCCTCGCCTTCACCCTGGGCGTGGCCGAACTGGCCGAGGTCGCGGGGCTGGCGCCCATCGTCGGCGCCTTCGTCGCCGGCATCTCGCTGTCGCGATGCCGAGCGGCCGACCGAATCCGCCGAGACCTGGCGCCGGTCGGGCACCTCTTCATCCCGGTGTTCTTTCTCCAGATCGGCATCGACGCCGACGTGGGCCGGTTCGCCGACCCCGCGGTGCTGGCCCTGGCGGGCGCCCTCCTGGCGGTGGCGGTCATCACCAAGCTCGTCTCGGCGGCCGGCCTGCTCGGTCGCGGTGACCGACTGCTGGTGGGCATCGGCATGATCCCGCGCGGCGAGGTGGGCTTGATCTTCGCCGCCATCGGGCTGCGCCAGCACGTCTTCGGAGATGACCTGTACGCCGCCCTCCTCCTGGTCGTGCTGGCGACGACGTTGTTCACACCACCGGCGCTGCGCTGGCGCCTGGGTCGGTTGCGGGCCCGGGTCCGAGCGGCCGCACCCCAATCGGCACCCCCCGGCGGATGGTTGAAGGTGCATACAGCCGGTATAGGCGGGGAATCGGACCGCACGGTGGAGTTGGCCGGCGAGCCTCCGCTGGCCGACGCCCTCACGGTGGCCCTCCAGGCTGCACTGGCATGTGAGACCCGCCAGCCCGGTTCTCGACTGTTGTCGTGGCTGGGCGACCTGCCCGACGAACGCCTGCCATGGAACGCCGAGGCCCGGCGACGGCTGCTCGAGCTGTTGGCCGGAGGCGGTCCCCGCTCGTGGCGGTTCCTCGCCGTGACCGGGATCCTCAACCGTGCCCTGCCCGAGCTCGCCGAGGCCCTCCGACGACGTCAGGCCGACGCCACCCAGGTCGACCCTCTCGAGGCGTTGCGCTGGCCCACCCTTGCCCGCCTCCGGGAGGATCCCATTTCGACGGAGGTCACCAATCCCGAACGCCTCCTCCTCGCTGCCATCGTCCTCGATGCCACCGACGGTGGCCCGGACGAGCCGGTGATCGTGGCTCGCCGGCTGGTCAAACGGCTCGATCTAGGTGCGGCCACCGAGCAGGCCGTGGCCGGACTGGTGGACAACGTCGCCCTCCTTCCCGCCGCCGCCCGCCGTCTCGACGCCCTGTCAGAGGAGCCCGTGCTCCAGCTTGCCGCCCACCTCGGCTCACCCGAACGAGCGAGAGCTCAATACCTGCTCGCCCAGGCCGGCGTCAATGGCGACATCGGGATGCGCGACCGCCTACGAGCCCTGGACGCACTCCTCCAGCAAGTTCTGTCCCACCCCGAACTGGTGGGGCGGGGCGCGTCGAACACCGTCGAGGAACGAAGGGCCCGTGCCGGCCGGCTCACCGATGATCCCGCGGTCAGGGAGCGCATCGCCGTTGCGCCGCGGGCCTACGTACTCGCCGTCGATCCCGTCGACCTGGCCCGCCAGGCCACGCTGTCCGAACCCGCGCCCGGCCGTCAGTCGGTCCGGGTGTCGCTGGTCCGATCACCGAGGCCGGGCACTACTCCCCCTGCGGCCGCCGGCAATGGCGCCTCCCTCGCCCAGGACGGGCTCCGGGTGGAGCTGGTGGCGGCCGACCGCTTAGGCCTGCTGGCCGCCGAGGCCGGGGTGCTCGCCTCGTTCGACCTCGATGTCACCGCCGCGACCGTCGCCACCTGGGGCGACGGATGCG
Organism: Acidimicrobiales bacterium; assembly: GCA_038238185.1. Taxonomy (GTDB): domain Bacteria; phylum Actinomycetota; class Acidimicrobiia; order Acidimicrobiales; family AC-14; genus DATAQC01. The sequence continues at coordinate 24,145 of JBBRXY010000009.1, read as the reverse complement.
CGCTCGGCTCGTTCGTCGTCGCCGGTCAACCGCCGGACCCGCGGGAGCTCGAGGCGCGCATGATCGCGGCGCTGGATGCGCCACTCTCCTCGTCGTCACTTCCGGATGCGGTCCTCGACGTTGACAACGAGGCGTCGCCCTGGCACTCGGTTGTAACGGTCGAGGCGGTCGACCGGAAGGGTCTCCTCTTCCAGCTCACAACCGCCTTCGCCTCGGCGGGGACGAACGTGCACGCAGCCCGGCTCTCGACCACTTCCGAGGGTACGGCTCGCGACGTGTTCGAGCTCACCGACCGCTCGGGCCGAAAACTCGACGATCGGACCATCGGCCGGATGAGCCGTACCCTCGCTCAGGGGGCATCCCCGTCGCGTTGGGCCCGGCTTCGTGTCAGATACACGAAAGACGATCGCCCACGAACGGCAACACGCGGGTGACGGCTTCGAAACCGGTTTTCCCTACTCTCCCGGAAACGGGCAACTGTTCGACAAGGGAGGGCCCTGTGCGTCACAGATCCATGAAAGCGGCCGTCGGTGCTGCCTGCGGAGTGGCGGCGTTTGCCGTCATGGCCGCGACAGCGTGGGCGAGCTCCACCGATGGCGGTGGAACCCCGCCCCTCGACCCGGCGAATCCGATCCCGCTGACGCACGGCGAGATCAGCCTGAACCTGCTGTGGATTGTGATCGGCGCCGTGCTGGTGATCTTCATGCAGGCCGGCTTCGCGCTGGTGGAGACCGGGTTCTGCCGGGCCAAGCACGCCGCTCACGTGGTGACCACCAACTTCGCCGTCTTCGGCCTCGGGTTCGTGGCCTTCTTCTGCGTCGGCTACGCCTTCATGTTCGGGGGGTACAGCCTCCCGGGAGTGTTCGGCCTCGACAGCCCTGTCGGCGGGGCCCTGATCGGGTCCGGAAACCACGTGCTGTTGTGGAAGGGCGGCTTCTTCCTCGGTGGCAAGGCCTACGACGTGGGCACGCTCGCATTCTTCCTCTACATGGTGGCGTTCATGGACACCACGGCCACCATCCCCACGGGGGCGATGGCCGAACGTTGGAAGTGGAGCGCCTTCGTCCAGTGGGGACTGTTCTGCGGCGCCATCTACTATCCCCTGTTCGGAGCCTGGACCTGGGGTGGGGGGTGGCTGTCCCAGCTCGGCGTCAGCGCCGACATGGGACACGGCTACGTCGACTTCGCCGGCTCCGGCGTCGTTCACATGATGGGCGGCGTAGCCGGACTGGCCGGGGCGATGGTGCTCGGGCCTCGGCTGGGCAAGTACGGGCCCGACGGCAAACCCCGGACCCTCCCCGGCCATCACATCCCCATGGCCATGCTGGGCACGTTCATCCTGCTGTTCGGGTGGTTCGGGTTCAACGCCGCCTCCACCTTCGCGGCCACCGACAACCGCTTCGCCGTCGTGGCCGCCAACACCGCCATCGCCGCAGCGTTCGGAGCCGTGGCCGCCATGCTGTGGAAGCAGCAGCGCCGTGACAAGAAGCCCGACCCGGGGATGATGGCCAACGGCATGCTCGCCGGACTGGTGGCCATCACTGCCCCCTGCGCCTTCGTCCAGCCCTGGGCCGCGGCGGTGATCGGCGTCGTCGCCGGATTCGTCGTGGTCGAGTCGGTATGGTTCATCGAGAAGCGGGGCATCGACGACCCGGTCGGTGCCATCTCCGTCCACGGGGTCTGTGGAGCCTGGGGCGTGCTCGCCGTGGGCCTTTTCGCCGATGGCAGCTACGGCGGGGATTGGAACCTCACGGGAGGCACTCCGAACGTCTTCGGGATCTTCTACGGGGGCGACGGGGCGGGCCAGCTGGCCGCCCAGGCCATGGGGATCCTCACCATCGCCATCGTCATGTTCTCCATCGCCCTCATCTTCTTCAAGGTGCAGAACGCCCTCATGAAGGGTGGCATCCGGCCCACAGAGGAAGTAGAGACGGAAGGCCTCGACATGGCCGAGATGGGCGTGCTGGCCTACCCCGAGTTCCAGGGGAGTCACGAGGGCCTCGGTACCTACGTCGCCCCAGCCCAAGAGAGCGGCGTCGCCGAACCGGTGCTCACGACTCCGGCTGGAGACGCTCCCGACAAGATCTGAACCCCGGACGGGAGCGGTCGGAACCGACACCGGCCGCCCCGTCCACCGCTCGGTGGCCGATATGAGACGACGCCACGCTCGACAGGGAGGACCGCGGGGCCGTGGCTACCGCTCACCGTCGTGAAGGTCGTGTGGAAGTGGTCGATCTCGACGACCGGGCTCGGCGGGTGCTCGCCCGCCGTTGCCCGGAGGTCAGCGGGGCAGCGGCCGCCTTCGTCGTCGTAGCCGATGCCGAGACCCGTACCGCCGTGCGACGGGCGGTGGGCCGCCTGGTCGCGGCGATCAACGAGGGCCACGAGGTGGTCATCGGGGAGCTCGTCGAGTCCCTGCTCCCCCGGATCCAGGTTCCACCGCCGGCGGCTCTGGAACAGGCCCGACGCCAGGCCGTGGTCCGATTACGCCTGCTGCGCGATTTCGGCGCGTACTCGGCCGACGACGTGTCCGAGCTGGCCGGCTCCAGAGCCGCCAACCGATCGGCCCTCGCTTCGCGCTGGCGTCGGGAACGGCGGATCTTCGCCGTCCCCTACGACAATCGGGAGCTCTACCTCGGCTTTCAGTTCGACGGCGCCGGACGGCCGCTTCCGGGAATGGCTCCGGTGCTGGCGGTGCTGGCTGCCTGGCCGCCGTGGGAGATCGCCCTGTGGTTCGTCTCCGACAATCCCTGGCTGGAACGCCGACGCCCCGCCGACCTGGTGGTCGACCAGGCTCAGCGGGTGACACGCGCCGCCGAGGCCGACGCCGCCGCACGAGCCGGAGGCGCGACACATGACGACTCATCCCTCTCTCCCGCGCCGACCTAGGGACGCCCGAACGAAACGACAACTTCCATTCACATTCCGCTGATCCCCGGGAAACAGAAGCCGTTTACGTTCGACCCATGAGGCGACCACGACTCGAGCGGCTGAGGCACCTGGACCGACTGAAGGCCAAGGAAACCCGGCACCTGATCCTGGTGATCCTGAGCGGAAAGATGCTCGGGATCGTCAGCCTCCTCGGCCTCGTGAAGGGGTTCGGCTGGTTCTTCGACTCGGCGGCCTTCGCCCTGCCCGTGGCGCCGCCCCTCCACCAGGCGAACGACTTCGTGAGCCCCATCAACACGGTGTGGGTGCTCGTGACCGCCTTCCTCGTGTTCTTCATGCAGGCCGGCTTCATGGCTCTCGAAGCCGGCTTCTCCAGGTCGCGCGAAACGGTGAACATCCTGATGGAGTGCGTGTTCGACACCTGCCTCTGCGGGGTCCTCTACTGGGCGATCGGTTTCGCCTTCCAGTTCGGAATAGGCAACGGCCTGATCGGTCACGAGTTCTTCTTCCTGAACGACATCACGCCAGCGTACGGGTCGACCGGAGTGGCCTTCCTCGCCTTCTTCCTCTTCCAATTCGCCTTCGCCGACACGGCGTCGACGATCACCTCCGGGGCAATGGTGGGACGCACCGGGTTCAAGGGCGACATTCTCTACAGCATCTGCGTGTCCGGGTTCATCTATCCGATCTTCGGCCACTGGGTGTGGGGGCCGGGCGGGTGGCTGGGCAACACGATGGGATGGTTCCACGGCCTCACCGGTGACGCAGTGTTCCGTGACTTCGCCGGCTCAACTGTGGTGCACACCGTCGGCGGGTTCATCGCTCTGGCCGGCTGCATCACCCTGGGGCCGCGACTGGGCCGTAGGTTCAGGCGTGACGGCGGCGGCTCCACCCCACCGCACAGCCTGACGATCGGGGCACTCGGCGGCGTCATCCTGTGGTTCGGTTGGTATGGCTTCAACCCCGGTTCGACGCTGTCGGCGATGGACTGGGAGGGAATCGGCCGAGTGGCGGCCAACACCACGCTCGCCGCCTGTTCGGCGGGGATGATGGCGGTCTTCTGGGTCTACCCCCGCTCGAAGAAGTGGGACCTGGGCATGTCGACCAACGGCCTCCTCGGTGGGTTGGTCGCCATCACCGCACCCTGCTACTGGGTCTCCCCCTTTGGGGCGCTGGTCATCGGCGCCGCCGCCGGAGTTGTGGTCCCACTGGGGATCGACTTCATGGAGTACCGGCGCTGGGACGACCCGATCGGAGCGGTGGCCGTGCACGGCTTCTGCGGGATCTGGGGCACCATCGCCCTCGGCCTCTTTGCCAGCGGGCAGTACGGCCTCCCGACCGCCGACGGTGCCGACACGTCCAAGGTCGTGACGGGACTCCTCTACGGCGGCGGTGCCGACCAGCTCAAGGCGCAGGTCATCGGGAGTGCCACGTGTGTCGTGGTCGTGTTCGGCGTGGCCATGCTCGTCATGTACGTCATCAAGTCGATCAAGGGCCCGTGGAGCCTGCGGGTCTCCGCCGACGGAGAGCTCGAGGGCCTCGACATCCACGAGCATGGCTCGCCCGCCTACCACATGGAGTTCGGCCAGGGAATGAGCTACTCCTCACCCGCCGGTCGGTCCAGCAGCGGGTTTTCGCCGAGACCCGTCGATGACGAAGAGGATGCGGCCGAGGAAGCTCCGGTGTAAACCTCGTTCGACGGCGGTGACGAGTTCCCCCTACCGAGGAGATGCAGCGTGCCCCATCTGGTCACTGCGGTCATCAAGCCCTTCAAGCTCGAAGAGGTGAAAGAAGCGTTACGCGATGCTGGCATGCTCGGGCTGACTGTCTCCGAGGTCCAGGGATACGGTCGCCAGGGCGGCAAGACCGAGAGTTTCCGCGGCTCGGAGTACAAGATCGATTTCGTGCCGAAGGTGAGGATCGAGGTGCTGGTCGAGGCCCGTGATGTCGACAGGGCCATGGGCGTGATCGCGTCGGCGGCCAAGACCGGCAAGATCGGAGACGGCAAGATCTGGTCCTCCGAGCTCGGCAACGTGATGCGCATCCGCACGGGCGAGCGCGGCAGCGATGCACTCTGAGCGACACTCACGCCTGGCGGCGCCCGCCGGATCGACAGGCCACGACAAGGGCACATGCGCCGACCACCGCAGCGAGCGTCGAGGCACTTAGAATCCCGATCTTGGCTGCATCCTGAACGGATCCGGGCTCGAAAGCGAGCTCGGCGATGAACAGCGACACGGTGAAGCCGATGCCGCTCACCGCCGCGACTGCCATGACCATGGGCCACGTGGCGTCGTCGGGAAGACGGCCGAGCCCGCTGCGCACGGCCAGCCACGACGCCGCTGTGATCCCGATGGTCTTTCCCGCCACCAGGCCCACGACAACGCCGGCCGCCACCTCAGCCGTGCCGTGCGAGTCGAAGGCGCTGGCCCGAATGGCGACGCCGGCGTTGGCCAGGGCAAACAGCGGCACCACCCCGAAGCTGGTCCAGGGATGCAGGCGGTGCTCCAGGCGCTCCGCTGGTGAGACCGAGGTCCGCGCCAGCCGTGTCATGTCGTCGAGGTCGCCCGGGCTGGGCTCGTCACTGAGATCGGCGGCCCAGACCCGGGCGACGGCCGCCGGGGTGAGAGCCCTCGCCGGCGTCAGCAGGCCGAGCGCCACACCGGCGATCGTGGCATGCACGCCGGAGGCCTGAGTCGCCAGCCAGACGGCGACGCCCAGCACGACAAACGGGGCCGTCCAGACCACGCCGGCTCGCCGCAACCCGATCATCAATACCAGCAGCGCCACAGCGGCGGCGAGGTATACGAGCTGGACCTCGCCGGTGTAGAACACGGCGATCACCACGATGGCGCCGATGTCGTCGACGATGGCCAGCGTGAGCAGGAACAGCTTCAGCGACGGCGGCACCCGGTCGCCGGCGAGGGCGACCACCCCGACGGCGAAGGCGATGTCGGTGGCCATCGGGATCCCCCACCCGCGAGACCCGGCCGACCCGGCGGTCACGGCCAGGAACAGCACGGCCGGCACGACCATGCCCCCGAGGGCGGCGATGGCGGGCAAGGCCGCCGCCCGGGGGTCGCGCAGGTCGCCCTGCACCAGCTCGCGCTTGATCTCCAGGCCGACGACGAAGAAGAACACCGCCATGAGGCCGTCGTTGACCCAGTGCTGCAGGTCCTCGACGAGCACGTGGCCACCGAGATCGATGGACAGCTGTGTGCTCCACAGCGTCCGGTAGGAGGCGCTCCACGGCGAGTTGGCCCAGACCAGCGCCACCAGGGCCGCAACCACCAGCACGATCCCTCCCGACGCCTCGGTGCCGAGGAACTCCCTCAGCGGGCGGGGCAGGCGGCGCCCGGGCATGGCACCGGCCGCACCCGATGAGGAGCGGTCACTGGTCATCGGTCGGCCTCCTGACGAGCGCGTACAGACGATTCGCCGACCAGGCTTCCCGGCACACCACCCACCGAAGTGGAGGACACAGGCTTACCGCACTGACGGGCTCCGGTGCGAAGGCCCTTGACCTTTGGCTTCCCAAAATCTAGGTTTGCCGTCACCCAAGCCATGGATACCCCCCTCGCGAAGTCCGAGCGCGAAGCGCTTAAGTCTCTGTACCGCTTGTCGCGTGACGGCAAGGACGCCCACACCGGCGCCCTGGCTGAGGCGTTGGGCGTCTCCCCGGGCACGGCCACGGCCATCGTCAAGCGTCTGGCCGAGCGCGGCCTGCTCGACCACAAGCTCTACCGGGGCGTCGAGCTCACCGAGGCAGGCCGAGCCGTCTCCGTAGCGGCCATACGTCGCCACCGCATCGTCGAGCGCTTCCTGTCCGACATGCTCGGCTACCCCTGGAACGAGGCCGACCGCCTGGCCGGCACCTTCGAGCACGACCTGCCGGGCGAGGTCGAAGACCGCCTCTTCGTGGCCCTCGACCGGCCCACCTCCTGCCCCCACGGCTTTCCCATCCCCGAGGCCGAGGGACACGACATCCCCGCCATGGGCCACCTCTACGACCTCGAGCCCGGCGATGTCGCCGTCGTCGCCCTTCCCGGATCGATCGACCCGGGCCTGGTGGCGTTCCTGGAGACGCTCGGCCTGCGCCCCGACGTGGTCGTCGAGGTCCGGGAGAAGCATCCCTTCGACGGCCCCATGGTCGTCCGCGTCGACGACACCGACCGCACCGTGGGCGACCGCGTCGCCCGACAGATCTTCGTCAAACCACAGTTCCGGGGGACCACCCCGCCGGCCCGGGCGGCCACGCCGCCCGCGAGCCAGCGGTCCCCGGGATCCAGAGAGGAGCAGTCCGCATGATCAGACTCATCGCCGAGGGCGGCTACCAGGACTTCCACCTCGGCAACGGGGAGTGGTTCTGGCTGGTGTTCTCCGCCGCCACCGCCTTGTTGGCCCTGGTTGTGGGCTACACCCTGATGCGCGGGGTGCTGGCCGCCGACGAGGGCACCGAGACGATGAAGGAGATCGCCGAGGCCATCCAGGAGGGGGCCATGGCCTACCTCCGTCGCCAGTTCAAGACGATCGCCATCATCCTCGTCCCTCTGGCCGTGCTGGTGTTCTTGACGTCCACTTCGATCGCCGACGCCCACGGCGGCACCGCACTCACCTTCGTGCAGTCGGGCATCTTCCGCACCCTCGCCTTCCTGGCCGGCTGCTTCCTGTCCGGGCTCACCGGGTTCATCGGCATGGGCCTGGCTGTGCGGGGCAACGTCCGCACCGCCGCAGCCGCCCGCACGGGTTCGCTGCCCGCCGCCCTCAAGGTGGCCTTCCGCACCGGCGGCGTGGCCGGGATGTTCACCGTGGGCCTGGGCCTGCTGGGCGCCACCGTCATCATCATGATCTTCCAGAACACGGCCACCTCCATCCTGATCGGGTTCGGCTTCGGCGGCTCCCTGCTGGCCCTGTTCATGCGGGTCGGCGGCGGCATCTTCACCAAGGCGGCCGACGTGGGCGCCGACCTGGTGGGCAAGGTCGAGGCCGGCATCCCCGAGGACGACCCCCGCAACCCCGCCACCATCGCCGACAACGTGGGTGACAACGTGGGCGACTGCGCCGGCATGGCCGCCGACCTGTTCGAGTCCTACGAGGTCACCCTGGTGGCCTCCATCATCCTCGGCTTCGCCGCCTTCAAGTCCATCGGCCTCAACCCCGCCCTGGGCGTCATCTTCCCGGTGGTGGCCCGGGCCCTGGGCGTGCTGGCGTCCATCGTGGGCGTCTACATGGTGAAGGCCAAGGAGGGCGACCGCAACGCCATGGCGCCCATCAACCGGGGCTTCCTCACCGCCGGGGTGCTCACCGTGGCGGGAACCTTCTTCGTGGCCCAGTTCTACGTCCACAACCTGCGCATCTTCTGGGCCATCGTCACCGGCCTGGTCCTGGCCCAGGTGGTGAGCCGCCTCACCGAGTACTACACGTCGACGGAGACCTCGCCCGTGCGCGAGATCGCCGAGGCCGCCCGCACCGGCCCCGCCACCACGGTGCTGTCGGGGATCAGCTCGGGCCTCGAGTCCACGGTTTTTGCGGTCATCGCCATCGCCTGCGCCCTCGGCGTGGCCATCGGTTTGGGCGACGGCAACATCCAGTTCACCTTCTACCTGGTGGCCCTCACCGGGCTGGGCATGCTCGCCACCACCGGGGTCGTCGTGTCCGAGGACACGTTCGGGCCGGTGGCCGACAACGCCGCGGGGATCGCCGAGATGTCGGGGGAGTTCGACGGCGAGGCCGAGCGCATCATGGTGAGCCTCGACGCCGTGGGCAACACCACCAAGGCCATCACCAAGGGCTTCGCCATCGGCTCCGCAGTCATCGCCGCCGTGGCCCTGTTCGCCTCGTTCATCGAGGTGGTGGGCGACGAGCTGAACCTGCCCACCGTCGATTTGTTCAAGAACCCCGCCACCCAGATCAACGTGGCCGACCCCAAGACCTTCATCGGCCTGCTCATCGGCGGCTCGGTGGCCTTCATGTTCTCGGCCCTGGCCATCCGGGCCGTGAGCCGCACCGCCGGCACCGTCGTTCAGGAGGTGCGCCGCCAGTTTCGCGAGCACCCGGGGATCATGGACCGCACCGAGCGGCCCGAGTACGGCCGGGTCATCGACATCTGCACCGTCGCCTCGCTGCGGGAGCTGACCACGCCGGCCCTGCTCGCCGTGCTCACGCCCGTGGTCATCGGATTCGGTGTGGGTTACCTGGCCCTGGGGGCATTCCTGGCCGCGGTGATCCTCACCGGCCAGCTCATGGCCGTGTTCCTGTCCAACGCCGGTGGGGCCTGGGACAACGCCAAGAAGTACATCGAGGACGGCAACGAGGGAGGCAAGGGCTCCGAGGCCCACAAGGCGGCGGTCATCGGCGACACCGTCGGCGACCCCTTCAAGGACACCGCCGGACCCGCCCTCAACCCTCTTATCAAGGTCATGAACCTGGTGTCGCTACTCATGCTGCCGGCGGTGATCTCGCTGCGCGACAATGACGCCGCCCGCCTCAGCATCGCCGGTGTCGCCCTGGTCATCCTGGCCATCGCCATTGCCTTCTCCAAGCGCAAGACGGGTGGCCTCGACGCCGGTGTCGCCCCGGAACCGCCTCGTGAGCGCGAGGCCATCGAGAAGGCCGCCGAGGCCATGGAGGCCGTTCAGGAGCGCTGACCCGACCTTCCGACCGGCCACTGACCGACGGTCTCTGGGTCACTCCTCGGGGGGACGGAACGGGAACCAGACGACCACGGCCAGGTCCCACAGAGCGTGACAGATCATCGGCGCCACCAGGGTCGTCGTCCACGCGAAGAGCGCTCCCCAGAACGCCCCCCCGACGACCGCGGCCAGCACCAGCACCGCCTTGCGCTCCCAGAGATGCACAGCGGCATAGGCGGCGAGGGCGACGACCACGCCGGCCCGGTGCTGCACGAACCCCCGCCAGAAGATCTCCTCGCAGGGGCCGACCACCAGGAGGACACCCACCATGCGGACCTGGCGAGCCGTCCCCCGGATCGCATAGAGACGGCCGATGTCCTTGGCCTGGGCCGGGAGGAGCCTGGTGAGCAGGCGGTCGCCGACCCAGAAGACGCCGTAGAGCACGGCTGCGGCGGCCACGCCGATGACCACGTTGAGGAGTGAAGGGCACAGGAGGTGCCGGAGCTGGTGGCGCTCGGCCACCGCCCCGTAGACGCCGATGACCACCCCGGCCACCGCCGCCCGGCTCCAGAACTCGGTCGGCCCGGCCGAGAACAACCACGCCCAGGCCAACCCGGCTACCACCAGCCCGACAACGATTACCACGATTTCGCTCACGATGATCCGCCGACGACAGGTAGGGGTGAGATCAGGGCGAAAGTGGTAGGGGTGGCGCGGTGAGGATCCTTGTCACCGGTGCGACCGGTTTCGTTGGGAAACATCTCGTGACCGCCCTCGTTGAGGCAGGCCACGAGGTGCGGGCCGGGACCCGGCGTCCCCAGCGCTACCACGGCGAGGGGGAACCCGTGCTGTTCGACACCGCGGATCCCGCCACGATCGAGGCCGCCCTCGACGGGTGCCGGGGCGCGTACTACCTCGTGCACTCGATGGAATCCGCAGGGCCGGCTGAGCAGGGTGGCGGGTTCGTCAACGTCGACCGTCGGGCCGCTATTGCGTTCGCCGAGGCGGCCAAAAGGGGCGGGCAACGGGTCGTCTACCTCGGGGCGCTGGGCAACGACGACAACCCGTCGGCCCATCTGAGCTCGCGCCAGGAGGTGGGGCGCATCCTCCGAGACGGCGCCGACACCGTGGAGCTCAGGGCGGCCATCGTCATTGGCGCCGGCAGCACCAGTTTCGAGATCATGCGCCAGCTCGTCGACCGCCTGCCGGTGATGGTCTGCCCGCGCTGGGTCACAACCAGATGCCAGCCCATCGCTTTGGCCGACGTCGTCCACTATCTCGTGGGCGCGCTCGACATACCCGCCGGGAGCTACGGCGTGGGCGGCTCCGAGGTCCTCACCTACGAGCAGATGATGCGGCGCTACGCCCAGCTCACCGGGCGGAGGCGCTTCATCCTGAAGGTGCCCGTGCTCTCGCCCACGCTGTCGTCTCACTGGATCGGCCTGGTCACAGACCAGCCCGCTTCGATCGCCCGACCGCTGGCCGAAGGTCTGTCGGTCGAGGTCGTGGTGGGCGACGACCGCATCCGGTCACTGATCCCCTTCGATCCCATGAGCTTCGACGACGCCGTCCGCCTGGCCACTTCGTCGTAGCCGGACGAACTCGACGATCACCGGCAGGAACGAGATTCCGAAGATCAGCGCGGTGACGGGGTAGAGCCACGTCTGGCCCCCGCCCACCTGGCCGAGCCCCCAACCGGCCAACACCGCGCCCGCTCCCCACACCACCCCGCCGACCACGTTGAACACGACGAAGGTGCGCCAGGGCATCCCCGCCACCCCCGCCACCACCGGGGTGAACGTCCGCACGATGGGGATGAACCGGGCGAGTACGACCGTCCTGGGACCGTGGCGGGTGAAGTAGTCGTGGGCCAGCTCGAGGTTGCGTTGGCGGAAGAAACGGGCGTCGGGCCGGCGGAACAGCGACGGGCCCACCCGCCGGCCGAACCAGAAGCCAACCTGGTCGCCGGCCACGGCCGCCGCCGGGCAACCGACGAGAAGAACGGCCAGGTCGAGGTTGCCCTGGGACGCCAGCAGGCCAGCCGTGAACAGCAGGGAATCGCCCGGAAGGAAAAAGCCGGCCAGCAGGCCCGACTCGGCGAAGACGACGGCCAGGATCCCGACGGTCCCGAAAGCCTCGATCAGATCCTTCGGGTCCACGCGCGTAGGGTAGCGACAGGGCTGCGTTTGACATCGCGCCCCAACCTGGGAAACCTCTCGACTCGTGGCCAAACCCCTCGTGATCGTGGAGTCCCCCGCCAAAGCCCGCACCATCGCGCGCTTTCTCGGCGCCGACTTCGTCGTTGAATCGTCCATCGGTCACATCCGCGATCTCCCCCGCGGGGCGGCTGACGTGCCCGCCGCCTACAAGGGCGAGCCCTGGGCCCGGCTCGGCGTCGATACCGACAACGGCTTCAAGCCGCTCTACGTCGTGGCCAGCGAAAAGAAGCACGTGGTCACCAAGCTGAAGGCACTCCTCAAGCAGGCCGACGAGCTCTATCTCGCCACCGACGAGGATCGCGAAGGCGAGTCCATCGCCTGGCATCTGCTCGAAGTCCTTTCGCCACGGGCCGGGATACCCGTGAAACGCATGGTCTTCCACGAGATAACCGCCGCCGCCATCCGGGACGCGGTCCAGAACACCCGCGACCTCGACCGCCGCCTGGTCGACGCCCAGGAGGCCCGCCGCATCCTCGACCGCCTCTACGGCTACGAGGTCTCCCCGGTGCTGTGGAAGAAGGTGCTGCCCAAGCTGTCGGCGGGCCGGGTGCAGAGCGTCGCCACTCGCATCCTCGTCGAACGGGAACGGGCCCGCATGCGGTTCCGGGCCGGCTCGTACTCCGGGCTGGAGGGCACCTTCGCCAAGCCCGGCGCCGGCTCCATCCCGTTCGGCGCCACCCTCGTGGCCGTCGACGGCACCCGCCTGGCCACCGGGCGCGACTTCGGCGACACGGGCACGTTGGCCGACGATGCCAAAGTCGTCGTGCTCGACCACGCCCGGGCCGAGGATCTGGCCCGGGGCCTGGCCGACGCCAGCTTCGCGGTGCGCTCGGTGGAGGAGAAGCCATACCGACGCTCCCCCTATGCCCCCTTCATGACGTCGACCCTCCAGCAGGAGGCCGGGCGCAAGCTGCGGTTCACCTCCAAGCGGGCGATGGGCGTGGCCCAGCGGCTCTACGAGAACGGCTACATCACCTACATGCGTACCGACAGCACCTCCCTGTCGGAATCGGCGGTGGCCGCCGCCCGGGCCCAGGCCACCAAGCTGTACGGCCCCGAGTACGTGCCCGATGCGCCGCGCCGGTACGAGAAGAAGGTGAAGAACGCCCAGGAGGCCCACGAGGCCATCCGTCCTGCGGGCGACACGTTCCGCACCCCCGACCAGGTGTCGTCCGAGCTCGGGGCCGACGAGCGGGCCCTCTACGACCTCATCTGGAAGCGCACGGTCGCCTCGCAGATGGCCGACGCCCGCGGTCGAAGCATGCAGGTACGCCTGGGCGCCACTGCCACGGCGCTCGGGCACGCAGCCGGCCCCGGAGGCGAGGACACCGAGTTCTCGGCGTCCGGCAAGGTCATCGAGTTCGCCGGCTTCCTCCGGGCCTACGTCGAGGGGTCCGACGACCCCCAGGGCGACCTGGAAGACCGGGAAGTCCGCCTCCCCGCGCTGGGTCCCGGTGACGGGCTCGATCTCGGCGGCCTCGAGGTCAAGGACCACACCACCCAACCCCCGGCCCGGTTCACCGAGGCATCGCTCGTCAAGGCCCTGGAGGAGATGGGGGTCGGTCGACCGTCCACCTACGCCTCGATCATCGCCACCATCCAGGATCGCGGCTACGTGTGGAAGAAGGGCTCGGCCCTGGTGCCCTCCTTCACCGCCTTCGCGGTGATCGGCCTGCTCGAGCTCCACTTCGCCGATCTGGTCGATTACGCGTTCACCGCCCGCATGGAGGACGACCTCGACGGCATTGCGTCCGGGCAGAAGGAAGCCATCCCCTGGCTTTCACGCTTCTACTTCGGCAACGGCCAGGCCGGGCTCAAGACCATGGTCGGTGAGCGACTCGAGGCCATCGACGCCAAGGCCGTGAACTCCATCCCAATCGGCCGCGACGCCGAGGGTCGCGAGATCATCGCCCGGGTGGGCAAGTTCGGTCCGTACGTCCAACGGGGCGACGACAAGGCCACCGTGCCCGACGATCTGGCGCCCGACGAGCTCACCGTCGAGCGGGCCGAGATCCTGCTGTCGTCCACCAACGAGGAGCGGGAACTGGGCGACGATCCCGCCAGCGGCCTGACCGTGCTGGCCCGGGCCGGCAGGTACGGCCCGTACGTGCAGCTCGGCGCAGCCGAGGCCGGCTCCAAGGACAAGCCCCGCACCGCGTCGCTCCTCTCGGCGATGTCGATGGAGACGATCACCCTCCACGACGCCATGCGCCTCCTGAGCCTGCCCCGGGTCGTCGGCGCCGACCCTGCCGACGGCGTGGAGATCACCGTCCAGAACGGCCGGTACGGCCCGTATGTGAAGAAGGGTTCGGAGAGCCGCAGCCTGGAGTCCGACGAGGGCCTGTTCAGCCTCACGCTCGACGAGGCCCTCACCGTGCTGGCCCAGCCCAAGCGAGGTCGGGGGGCGGCGGCCAAGGGACCGTTGAAGGAGCTGGGCAACGACCCGGCGTCGGAGGCTCCGATCACCCTCCGCGAGGGTCGCTTCGGGCCGTATGTCACCGACGGCACCACCAACGCCTCACTGCGGGTGGGCGACGCCATCGAGACCATCACCCTCGAACGGGCGACCGAGCTGCTCCAGGACCGCCGCGACAAGGGCCCGGCCCCGCCCAAGGCCAAGAAGGCCAGGAAGTCCGCCAAGACCGGCAAGGCCGCCAAGACGGGCAAGGCCGCCAAGAAACGGGCACCCGCACGCACGGCCACCAAGGGCGCCAAGAAATCCTGAGGCGGCGATGACATGACCCCGCCCCGAGGGCGCTTCGTGGCCTTCGAGGGGGGCGAGGCGAGTGGCAAGTCGACCCAGGCGGCGACCCTGGCCGCCCGGTGGGGAGCGGTGCTGACCCGGGAGCCCGGCGGAACGGCCATCGGTCGCCACATCCGGGCCCTGGTGCTCGACCCGGCCAACGTCGCCATCAATCCCCGGGCCGAAGCTCTGCTGCTGGCCGCCGATCGGGCCCAGCATGTACGCGAGGTGGTGGAGCCGGCGCTCGAGGCCGGTCGTCACGTGGTGAGCGACCGTTTCTCGGGATCGACCCTCGCCTACCAGGGTTACGGCCAGAGCCTTGACCGGGACGAGCTCTCGTGGCTGTCGACCTGGGCCAGCAGCGGCCTCGAGCCCGACCTGGTCGTCCTCCTCGATGTGGACACCTCGGCAGCCACCGGTCGCCAACGGGGCCAGGCCCTCGACCGGCTGGAGTCGCGTCGCACCGACTTCCACGACCGGGTCCGCGCCGGGTACCGCTCTCTGGCCGCCGCCGACCCAAACCGCTGGACCGTCGTCGACGGTTCGGCGTCGGCCGACGAGGTGGCCGAACAGGTGTGGGATGCGGTTTCGGTGCGCCTCGGGCTGTCCACCCCTGGTTCCGGTCACGTTGCCCCGGCCCCTGGCCCGCAGAAGCGTGACCAGAACGACCTGGGGGAGACGCCGTGACCGAATCCGGCGTGGCCGGGCTGGTGTTCGACGACGTCGTCGGCCAGGACCGGGCGGTGGCCGAGCTGCGAGCCGCCGTACGTGCCCCGGTCCATGCCTACCTGTTCGTGGGTCCACCCGGCAGCGGGAAGGAGTCGGCGGCGCTGGCGTTCGCCGCCGCTCTCCTGTGTCCCGACGGTGGCTGTGGGTCCTGTGACGTCTGCGTCCGTGTCGCCGCCCGGGTCCATCCCGATCTGGTGGTGGTGGAACGCGAGGGGGCGTCCATCAGCGTGGCCCAGGCGCGCGAGATCCAGCGCCTGGCCATGCGCACCCCGAACGAACGGCCCCGGAAGGTGCTCGTGCTCACCGACTTCCACCTCGTCCGAGAAGCCGGGCCCACCCTGCTCAAGGTGATCGAGGAGCCGCCCGCGAGCACGGTGTTCGTGATCCTCGCCGACCATGTCCCCCCGGAGCTGGTGACCATCGCCTCCCGATCCGTACGGATCGAGCTGACCGCCGTCGCTTCAGCCGACCTGGTGACCGCCCTCATGGCCGACGGCGTCGACGAGACGCTCGCCAGCGAGGTGGCTGCGTCCGCAGGTGGGCGTCTCGACCGCGCGCGCCTGCTGGCCTCCGATCCGGACTTCGGACGGCGCCGGTCTGCCTGGCAGGCGGTTCCCCGTCGCCTCGACGGCACCGGTGCGGCGGTGGGCGTGGTGGCCGCCGAGCTGGCCGAGTTGTTGTCGGCCGCAGCCGTGGCGCCCCTGGAGGCAAGCCAAGCGGCCGAGGCGGCCGCCCTGGCCGATCGGGTGGCGCGCACCGGCGAACGGGGTTCGGGACGCAAGGAGCTCGCCGACCGCCACAAGCGGGAGCTGCGTCGCCTGCGCACCGACGAGCTGCGCTTCGGCCTGGCCGTCCTGTCCGGGGCCTACCGTGACGCGCTGGTCGCGGGTACGGCCGACCCCGCGGCATGCGTGGCCGCGGTCGACGCCCTGCGGGAGGCAGCCGAGAACCTCGTCCGGAACCCGAACGAGGCCCTCCTACTCCAGGCCCTGTTCCTCCGCCTCCCGCCCCTCGACCCGAGCAGCCCCTCCGAGCGGGGTGGCGGGCCTCCAAGCGTGGCGGAGTCGTCTCCTACACTGACGGCCACGCCCGGGTAGCTCAGCTGGTAGAGCAGCTCACTCGTAATGAGCAGGTCATCGGTTCGAATCCGATCTCGGGCTCGCAGGTCACGCCACTTGCCACTAGCCGCCGGCTCCTGCTTCGGTCCCGGTGGGTCGCTACCGCGGCGGGCCGTCGCCGGAAGCTACCCTCTCCTCGCTCGACCACAGCGACGAGGTCGAGGTGGTCTCGTGGTCGACGGGAGCTACGGCGTGGCCGGTGCCCAGTCGCGCCACGTCCTGCTCGACGTACTGCAGGAGGCCTGGGTCGCCGCCCGCCCCGAGACGCCGGTCGCGACACGCTAACTGCCGTCGACACTTATTGACACCTTCTCGACGAGGTGCTGATATCACCTGTCCGTCGCGAACAGAACAAGGAGTCATTCATGCGTCGTTGGTCGTTCGGCATCTCCGCTCTCCTGGCACTACTCGTCATCCTCGGCGGCGCTGCACCGGCGACAGCACAGATCCATCCGGTCACCGAGTACCGCGTCCCCTCGGAGCGGCCCGGCCTGAACCGGATCACCACCGGGCCCGACGGCAACCTGTGGTTCACCGAAGGGGCGGGCCGCATCGGCCGGATGAGCCCGAACGGCCACTTCACCGAGTTCCCCACCCCGTCGAGCCTGGCCGGGCGCGACAGCAACCCCCTCGACATCACCGTCGGCCCCGACGGCAGGCTCTGGTACACCGACTTCTACGGTCGCATCGGCCGCGTCAACCTCAGGGGCGAGATCAAGGAGTTCCAGATCGGATCACCGCAGAACCAACTCTTCTTCTTCGGCATCACCGCCGGGCCCGATGGGGCGCTTTGGTTCGTGGTCAACTGCTGCGGGCCGGATAACGGCATGATCGGGCGCATCACCACGTCCGGCGACGTCAGCTTCTACCCGGTCGCACCGGGCACCGGGCCCGCGGTGGGCATCATCGCCTACCGTGGCCAGCTCTGGTATACGGCCACCAGCCTTCCCGAGCGGAACCAGGGCTACATCCAGCGGATGAACACATCAGGCGTCGTCACCGGGAACTTCCCGATCCCCACGCCGTACAGCGACCCCAGCCGGCTGACCATCGGCGGCGACGGGAACCTGTACTTCACCGAACAGGGCTCTATCGGGGCCAACGGCCATCAGGAGCCCACCCATCCCGAGCCGGGCAAGATCGGCCGCATCAACCCGCGCGGCCAGATCACCGAGTTCACGGTGCCAGAGCAGGCGCCTCCCGACTTCGTGGCCAACCCGGCCGGGATCGCCACCGGCCCCGACGGCAACATCTGGTTCACCGAATATTCCTACCTGGCCGACGACACCGGTGAGCAGCACGGTGGCAACAAGATCGGGCGGCTCAACATCGCCACCGGCCAGATCGACGAGTACCCGTTGCCGACCGCCTTCGCCCGGGCCGACGGTATCGCCCGCGGCCCCAACGGGTACATGTACTTCGTCGAGGACCCCAACAACTATTCGTACGGCCAGGTCGCCAAGATTCCCGCCCTTAGCTGACCGGGGAGCAGTGACCCGGGAGCAGTGACCCGGTGGCCCAATCCGATCTCGGAGGCCACCGGGTCGATTTCCGTGACGCGATCGCTGTCAGGTACGAGGGCTGAGGGGAACTCCCGTAAAGGTTGTCGATCTTGTCCTGGGCATCGAATGTTGCGGTCTGCCTCGCCGGGGTCGGTTCGTTGAGCTGCGTCTTGGTGGCTGCCGTTGCTGTTGCCGCATCCAGAGGAATTCGCCGATTCACGGATGCCCATGGACGCCGAAATTACGCGCCCATCCGACCCGTCCGCTTCCCCCAAGACCCGGCTTGGCCGATTGCTACAGCGGATAAGTGAGCACCGTACGCTCAGCCGTCACCTGCGTCTACGCAGCAGAGCACAGCGCACAGCCCGGAATCACTCGTAATGAGCAGGTCGTCGGTTCGAGTCCGACTCGGGCTCGAGGTCTGACTAGCGGTTTTAGGTCGGACTAGCGAATAAGGCAATTGCACAGCGCATCACCAGCAGTAATTGGTAGACATGAGCCGAGGGCATTAGTGGCGCCCTCAGGATGCTGAGCAGATCCTCTTGGCGCGGCTGGCCAAAGGCGAGGCGATAGAGCGCGCGTTGGCGCTGGAGCCGTGCTCGCGTGCCTGATCCTTGCTCAGTGGGAAGGAGGGGACCGCCATCACCAACGACGCTCAGATGAAATCCTGATCTCTGGTCCCAAAGTGCTTGACAGGCTCCGATGCCGTCGTGGATGATTAGACCCCAAAGCGGGCTGGTGAAGGGCACCGGCGAGGTGGCGCTCCAGCAGGCGGTCGCTTTGCGTCCACGCCACGACTTCACGTAGGCGCTGCCCTCACCCCACGGGGCTACCGAAAGGTTCAGCGATGAATATCGACAAGGACATGATTCTCGATCTGCTTCGGAAGCGTGGCGACCAGGACAAGGTTGCACAGGCCGAACAGGAACTCCCTGACAAGGTGGACCCGCAAGAGCATGCTGGGCTCCTGAAAAAGTTCGGGGTGGACCCCGGTGACCTCGGGGGCAAGCTCGGCGGCAAGCTCGGCGGCCTAAAAAGCATGTTCGGCAAGTAGCAACGCTCGGCGGTCCCCTTGGTCAACTGGGTTGAGTCCACGGGCGTGGTGTACGAGAGGGGATCCGGCGGCGTCGTCCAAAAACCCGACCGGCTTGCGAGACCAGCTCCGCGAATCACCGTAGGCGGCGAGATCGTGGCTACAAGCCAGGCGTACGAGTCCAAGTCCGGCGCCAAGAACGGTATCGCCGCAGTACGGAAGGCGGCTCCCATGGCCGAGGTCGTCGATGAAACGGCGTCGAGCTAGCTGCTCCAGCAGCAGCCCGCCTGCGGGTCGCAGCGTTGGCAACCGTTGCGCGCTTCGATCAGTCACGGGATCGGATCGAGATAGCCGGGGAAGGCTCGTTCCTGAGTTCCCGGTAATGGCCCGGCATCTGGCGTCAATCCTCCTGCCCCGCACGGATCGGCTTGCGAGACGCGGCGTCATCCCCGCCATTGGCGATCTACGTCGAGAAGTAGCCGGACCCTGCGCCGTCCGCCGGCGTTCCCAAAGTTCGTATGGCCCAATAGCCAATCGGCCCCTGCCGGGTGGTTACAGGAACCAGTTGTTGATGAGGTCGGTCCACGTCTTCGCACCGACCACGCCGTCGACCTTCAGGCCCAACTTCTCCTGGATCTTCTTGACCGCCGATTCGGTCTTGGGCCCGAAGAAGCCGTCCACTTCCAATGGGCCGACCTGCAGGTCGTTCAGGATGCGTTGCAACCGCAGCACCCACGCCCCGGTCGCCGGCTCGGTGGTCTGGCGGAGCAGTACAACCTGGACCTCGATCGGGATCAATCCGTTGCTCATGGGAGCCACCTTCCGTCGCCAGGAGTCTGCCACGTGGGTGCCGAGGTTGTCCCGCCAGTCGTAACTTGGGTGGTGATTCCAGCAGCTCCTCTCTGCCGACGGCCTGGCCGTTTTCGTTTCACCGGTGAGTCGTAATTCGAACGGTGTCCGTGGCCATGAGAAAGTCCCCGCTGGTGGCCAGATGAGGTCCCGCCGGTGGCCACGAAAAGTCCCCGCTGGTGGCCAGCGGAAGTCCGCACCCCTCGCTGAACCATCCACCCGACGCGTCCCTCGGCCGGTGACGGTGCGGTGCCAACCAACACCGCTCCCGAGGACTACTCCATGAAATCAGTGAGGGAACGAATGGACATGACTGCCGCCTGACGCGAGGTGGGCACCTACCGAGGCGCCACGGACATTTGCGGCACCACCGCCAAGACCGTCAAGCGCGCCGTGTCCGACGCCGGGGGCAGCACAGGGTCAACCAAAGCCACGCGCTGAACCGGCGGGTCCACCGACCGCTCTCTCGCGAGGACTTGGCTGGCCCGACGCACCGCCGACGGCGGCCCCTCAGTGGATACCACCGTCCCGAGGTGCCTACGCTTGTGATGCTAAGAGCAGAGGAGGGGCCCAATGGCAATCCTCATCATGACCGCAGCCCTCGTGGTCGTCGTTTCGGCGGGCATCTATCGGTCGACTACCCGGCCCTGCCAGAGCGGATGGCACCACCACCGTCACTGGCGTTACCGACTCGGATCGCCACGGCGGGTGCGGCCCCACTGATCCCACCGGCTCCGACCCCGGCTCAGCTCCCGGCGGCCTGGATGGGCACCTGCCAGCGCACCGTGGTACCCGTCCCGTCGGCGCCGACGCCGATCTCGAGGGTTCCACCCAGAGCCTCGGCCCGATGGTGCAGGCTGGCGAGACCCTGTCCCCCGGGCCGCTCACCGACGCCGGCGCCGACTCCGTCGTCGATGACCGTGGCGACCAGGTCGGTGTCGGTCAGCTCCACGACCACCGCCGCTCCCGACGCTCCGGCATGGCGAACCACGTTCGACAAAGACTCACGCAGGACAGCCAACAGCTGGACACCGGTCGCGTCGCCGACGCGGTCGTCGATCAGCCCGTCGAGGCGCACCTGAGGCTCGAAGCCCAGACTGGCGGCAGCTTCGGCGGCCAGGGCGACGATCTCGCCTCCCAGACTGCGGCCCGCCACCCTCGGGCTCTGCAGGGCGAAGATCGTGGTCCGGATCTGGCGGATCGTCTCGTCGAGGTCGTCGACAGCCGCCTGGAGGCGAACGGCGGCAGCGGGGTCGTCGATGGTCCGGACCGTGGCCTGCAGGCCGAGGCCAGTGGCGAACAGACGCTGGATGACGTTGTCGTGGAGGTCGGCGGCGATGCGCTCCCGGTCCTCGACCAGCGACAGCTCCCGCACCCGGGCGGACAAACGAGAGTTCTCGATGGCGATCCCCGCGGCCCCGGCCAGCGCAACCGCCAGGATCTCGTCGTCTTGGGAAAACTCGGCTGCGCCGTGCTTGTCGGTCAGGTACAGATTGCCGAACACCTGGCCGCGTACGCGGATGGGGACGCCGAGAAACGACTTCATCGGTGGATGGTGGGCGGGGAAGCCATAGCTGTCGGGATGAGCGCCCAACACGTCGAGGCGCAGAGGCTCCGGATCAAGGATGAGCAACCCGAGAATCCCGTGACCCTCCGGTAGTCGCCCGATGCCGGCGACTTCGTCTGGGCTCATGCCGACGTAGACGAACTCCGACAGCCCCTTGCCGGCGGCATCCAGCACACCGAGAGCGCCGTAGCGCGCGTCGATCAAGGTGATCGCCGACTCGACGATGTGGCGCAGCACCGACGGGAGCGAGAGGTCGGAGCCGATGGCCAGCACCGCCGTGACGAGATCCCGGAGCCGCTCCGGATCGTCGATACCACGCAGGGGGTTCACGGATCGGCTCGCCGGCGCTCGGCGAGCGTCGCCGCGTAGGCGGCTGCCTCGGTCCGCCGTTCCATGCCGAGCTTGGTCAGCAGATGGCTCACGTAATTCTTCACGGTCTTCTCGGCCAGGAACATCTCCTCGCCGATCTGGCGATTGGTCATGCCTTCGGTGATCAGGTCGAGGATCCGGCGTTCCTGCGGGGTCAGAGCGGCGAGGGGATCGGCCATCGGGGAACGGAGCCGTTCGAGCACCCGAGCAGTGACCGCCGGGTCCAGCAGGCTCTCGCCGGCGGCGACCCGCCGGATGGCGTCGACCAGGTCCGACCCCCGGATCTGCTTGAGGACATACCCAGCTGCGCCCGCCATGATCGACGCGAACAGGGCGTCGTCGTCGGCATAGCTCGTGAGCATCACGCAGGCGATCTTCGGATGGGCGGAGCGGACGGCTCGACAAACCTCGACGCCCGTGGTCCCACTCCGGCCCTCGCCCAGGCGGACGTCGAGGACAGCGACGTCGGGATTGGCGGCCGGGATCCGCAGCAGAGCGTCCGCACCAGTCGCCGCCTCGCCCACGACGATGATGTCGTTCTCGGCCGAGACCAGGTCGCGCACTCCTCGACGGACCAATTCATGGTCGTCGAGCAGGAACACGCGCGTCGTCATGCCTTCCATCGTGCCAGCCGGCCGGAAACGCGACGTCCGAGGACTTCTGCCGCGGTGATTCGGGTCCTTCGGCCCTGTTGCGCCGGCAGGAGTGAGCCCACACTGACATCGAAGCAACCGTCTCGGCAACGAAAGCAGGAATCCCATGGATCCGCGACACACCACACCCACCGCAGCCGATTGCAGTCCCGTGTTCTCGATCGCCGGCGCCATGCCGGGAGGCTCGGAAATGGCCTGGAAGACCGCCTACCCCAACCCCGACGCCGGCCACACCGGCGGTCGACACGGTTGCCAAGGGCCGTCGTTCTCTCTCGCCGGGGCCATGCCGGGAAAGTCACAGACCGATTGGCGAACGGCTATGCCCGACCCGACCCGTGACATGATCGACGACCACGGTCACGTCATCACCATCGCCGAGAACGAGGTGCGGACGGCGCTGGCCCCCCCACACACGGTGCATGCGCTCCCGGCGTACCCGATGAGCACGCCGAGGTAGGAGTTGGATGGCAGTGACCCCTGTCATGCGAGCGTGGTCGGTCCGGCACCCGGGCCCGATCGACCAAGGGCCCCTGGCCCTCGGGGAGAAGCCGATCCCTGTCCCGGGGCCCGGCGAGATCCGCCTTCGTGTGTCGGTCTGCGGGGTGTGTCGGACCGATCTGCACCTGGCCGAAGGCGATCTGGCGCCGAAGCATCCGGGGGTGACGCCAGGTCACGAGATCGTGGGATCGGTCGATGAGGTGGGCAGGGGGTCGGAGCGCTTCTCGCTTGGCGACCGCGTCGGCATCGCCTGGTTGCGCCACACCTGCGGCCAGTGTCGTTTCTGCAATCGCCAGCAGGAGAACCTCTGTCTGCAACCCGGCTTCACCGGCTGGGACGCCGACGGCGGTTATGCGGAGTACGCGGTGGTCGACGAGCGGTACGCCTACGCATTACCGGGTGGCTTCTCCGACGAGCAGGCTGCTCCCCTGCTGTGCGCCGGGATCATCGGCTACCGGTCGCTGAAGCGGGCCTCCCTGCCACCCGGTGGCCGTCTGGGGATCTACGGCTTCGGCGCGTCCGCTCACCTGACGGCGCAAGTGGCCCTGAGCCAGGGCGCCACCGTGCATGTGCTCACGCGTTCCACCGATGCGCAGAGCCTGGCCAGGGAGATCGGGGTGGCGTCGGTGGGCGGGGCCTACGACGAACCGCCGGAGCCCCTGGACGCCGCCATCCTCTTCGCCCCGGTGGGCGACCTGGTCCCGGTCGCGCTCGCCGCCTTGGATCGAGGCGGCACGCTGTCGATCGCCGGCATTCATCTCAGCGACGTTCCGCCCCTCGTGTACGCCGACCATCTGTTCCAGGAGCGCCAGGTCCGCAGCGTCACCGCCAACACCCGAGCGGACGGCGAAAAGTTCCTTTCCCTCGCCGCCCGTATCGGGATCACACCGACCACCACCCCGTATTCCCTCACATCGGCCGATCAGGCGCTAGCCGACCTGGCGCACGACCGGGTGGCCGGCGCGGCCGTCCTGAGGATCGACGAGACCGTCCCGTAGATGGGCCCGGCGACGCTCGGCCCACCCGAGTGCCCGGCGACCTACCATTTACCACCGACGGTGATTAATGCAATGTCGGTTGAAGCATGGGACTGGACAATCGTCGCAAGTCCCAGGTTTTTCTTGACTCTCGCCCGTTGATGATACAAAGTAAGCGAAGGCCTCCGGACCTTGGGGCCGGCGGAGCTTTCGGGCGACCGGATCGCTAGCCCGGCTAGAGCCTGTCTTCTTGGACGTTTGAGGCAAGTTTTCGAGCCGGCTCACGCGGCGAGGCGCTTTCGGACCAGAGCATCGACGGTGCGTTCGTAGGTGCGCCAGGCATCGCGGAGCGGGCGGGGTGTTTGCT